>CAZPJH010000026.1:0-18711 GCA_964586875.1 uncultured Oscillospiraceae bacterium | reverse complement strand
TATTCCCAGCAGAAAGGGGGAGAAGAATAATGCCTCCTGTCAGAATGCGCGGCGACGGCCGCAAAGCAAAAAATCCCATGAAGACCCTGTGGCGTTTGATGGGATACCTGAAACGATATACCCTGACCCTGGTGGTGGTGCTGCTGTGCATCGTGGCTGCAGCCATTGCCAGTGCCAAAAGTTCCACAGCGCTGGGCGATCTGGTGGATGATTTTATCCTGCCCATGGTCAAAAACGGCTCTGCCGATTTTACTCCCATTTGGAACTTCCTGATCACTCTCGCCTGCTTCTTTGTAGTTGGCATTCTGGGACAATTCCTGCAAAGCTACTTGATGGTAGGTGTGACCCAGGGCATTCAGAAGAACATCCGTGATGAAATGTTCCACAAGATGCAGCGTCTGCCCATCCGCTATTTCGACACCAATACCGCCGGCAATATCATGTCCCGTTACACCAGCGACGTGGACACCCTTCGTCAGATGATTTCCCAGTCCATCCCTCAGGCTGTATCCTCAGTGGTCACTTTGATCGTTGTGCTGATCTTTATGCTCAATGAATCCTGGATCTTGACCATCATTTCCATGATCACGGTAATGGGTGTCATCTTCGCTACTAAATTTCTGGCTGGCAAGTCCGCCAAATTCTTCATTGGCCAGCAACGCTCTCTGGGCAAGGTCAACGGTTATATCGAAGAGATGATTTCCGGTCAGAAAGTGGTTAAAGTTTTCAACCATGAAGATGTCTGTAAGGAAGAATTCGACAAGCTCAACGAAGAACTGTGCAACAACGCCTACTCCGCCGGTAAATTCTCCAATATGATGGGACCTATCAATAATAACCTGGGCTATGTGCAATATGCCATTTTGGCCATCGTCGGCGGCACTCTGGTGGTGCAGTCGGCAGCCATCAAAGCATGGCTGGGTCTGGATGGCGACACTGCTATCCTGACATTGGGCAGCCTAATGGCTTTTATGACCCTGTCCCGCAGCTTCAACCAGCCCATCAATCAAATCTCTCAGCAGATGAACTCCATCATCATGGCACTGGCCGGTGCTGAGCGTATTTTCGACCTGATGGATCAGCAGCCGGAAGAAGATCAGGGCTATGTGACTCTTGTTAACGCCCACATTGCTCCGGACGGCACCATCACCGAGTGTGCCGAACACACCGGCCACTGGGCATGGCGTCATCCCCACGGCGACGGCACGCTGACTTATACGGAGCTGAAAGGCGATATCACCATGCACGATGTGGACTTTGGCTATGTGCCCGAGAAAACCGTCCTTCACGATGTCAGCCTCTACGCCACTCCCGGTCAGAAGATCGCCTTCGTCGGCGCAACCGGTGCAGGTAAAACCACCATCACAAACCTCATCAACCGCTTCTACGATATTGCTGACGGCAAGATCCGCTATGACGGTATCAATATCAACAAGATCAGGAAAGAGGATCTGCGCCGTTCTCTGGGCGTGGTATTGCAAGAAACCAATCTCTTCACCGGCACGGTCATGGAAAATATCCGCTATGGCAATCTGGATGCAACCGATGAGCAGTGCATGGAAGCCGCTAAACTGGCCAACGCCCACGATTTCATCACCAGACTCCCCAACGGCTACGACACGGAACTGACCGGCAACGGTGCCAACTTGTCCCAGGGTCAGCGGCAGCTGATCGCGATTGCCCGTGCTGCAGTAGCCGATCCTCCGGTAATGATCCTGGATGAGGCCACTTCCTCCATTGATACCCGCACCGAACGGTTGGTGCAAGACGGCATGGATGCCCTGATGAAGGGCAGAACAGTCTTTGTGATCGCCCACCGCCTGTCCACCATTATGAACTCTGACTGTATCATGGTTCTGGACCACGGCCATATCATCGAGCGTGGCACCCACGACGACCTGATTGCCCAAAAGGGCACTTATTACCAACTCTATACCGGCGCATTTGAGCTGGAGTAAAATCGAGAACCGACCCAATTGGGTCGGTTCTTTTTTGCCGCCTGTATCCCGGATTTTAGGTTGACAACCGCTTTTGGCAGGTATATAATAAAAAATACGCATTGCACAACGGACATTTTAGAATGTTCATCCATCTTTAGAGGATACTTTTATGATACATATCGACCACGTGACCAAAGAATTTAAAAAAGTGAACAAGCAGCCCGGCATTGCCGGTTCTGTCCGGTCTTTGTTCCATCGGGAGTACGAAATAGTGAAGGCCGTGGACAACATTTCCTTTCATGTCAACGCCGGCGAAATTTTAGGCTTTATCGGCGCCAACGGTGCCGGCAAATCCACCACGATCAAAATGCTCACCGGCATTTTAACGCCCACCTCCGGCACCATCCAGATTGACGGCAAAGATCCGGCCAAAAACCGCACCAAATACGTCAGGGAGATTGGTGTGGTCTTCGGCCAGCGCACCCAGCTATGGTGGGATCTGCCCCTGACGGAAACCTTCTCCGTACTGAAAGAGATCTATCAGGTGGACGATGCCGATTTCAAATCTCGTCTGGGCTTCCTGAACGAAGTTCTGGAACTGGATGACTTTATCAAAAGCCCGGTACGGACCCTTTCTCTGGGACAGCGAATGCGGGCAGATCTGGCTGCCAGCATGATCCACAATCCCAAGGTGCTGTTTCTGGATGAACCCACCATCGGTCTGGACGTGGCAGTAAAAAACAGCATCCGTCAAGCCATTACCCATATCAACGAGCAGGAACATACCACCATCATCCTGACCACCCACGACCTGAGTGACATTGAGTCCCTCTGCAAACGTATCGTCATGATCGACAAAGGCCACATTATGTACGACGGTGATCTGACCGAAATGAAACATCACTACGGTCGTTTCCGTCAAATCCATCTGTCACTGAACAACAGCGATGATTTTGACCGGCTTTCCCTGCCGGAAAACACCAACATCGAGCGCAATAAAGAGTTGATCACCCTGACTTTCGACTCCGATGCCACCCCGGTGGACAAAATGCTGTCCCAAATTTTGGGGCATGTCCGTGTCAGGGATATTTCCGTAGGCGATGTGAATATTGAGGAGATCGTCCGTCGGATGTATGCCAAGGAGGATGCCCTATGATCGCCCGATGCAAACGGTTTTTAAACACCTATAAGGGGTTTGCCCGGGCAGGCATCCAAAGTTCCATGGCTTATCGCAGTAGCTTCATGTGCTACATGGCCGGTGAAACATTGTATTGTTTTGTGATGTTTTTTATCTGGAAAGCGGTGTTTGCCGCCTCCGGAGAAGGGCAGTTTATGGGCTTTACCCTGACGGATATGACGGTATATGTGTTTCTTTCCAATCTGGTGCGTTTTCTCACCGGCTCTGACTCCACGCAAAACTTAGCCGAAGAGATTCGCGATGGTAGCATCATCATGCGGCTGATCAAGCCCGTCAATCCGGATTTTAGTCTGTTGGCAACGGAACTGGGTAACACCGCCGTGACTATGACCTTCATTTTCCTGCCGGTGATGGCAGGGGTGGAAATTTACCGCTACTTCGCCCTGGGCTATGTAGCCTTTCAAATCGGTAATTTTCTGTGTTTTCTGCTCAGCTGCCTGCTGAGCTATCTGCTGTCTTTCTATTTGAACCTGATTTTCGGCTATCTGGCCTTTTTCCTGATGAATATTTGGGGATTCTCCATTTTAAAAAACTCCATCATCAGCTTCTTTTCCGGCTCTTTGATCCCTCTGGCCTTTTTCCCCGATTCCTTCCGCCGGGTTTTGGAGGAACTGCCTTTCGCCTCTCTGGTCTATGTGCCCACCATGGTCTATATGGGCAAATATACCGGCTCAGAACTGGCGGTGATCCTGCTCAAGCAGGTACTGTGGATCGGTGTATTCGTGGCCATCAGCCGCCTTTTGTGGCACTGGGCAAAAAAACGGCTGGCCGTACAGGGAGGTTAATGTATGCGATTTTTAAGATTATACCGCACCTTCCTTGTCCAGCGGCTGAAAACCATGATGGAGTACCGGGTAGATTTTCTCACCGGTGCGGCCAGTTTCCTTGTCAATCAGTTGACCAATATTATCTTTATCCACATTCTCTTCGGCCAGATCCCGGCACTGGACGGCTTCCTTTACCATGAGATCCTGTTTATCTATGGCTTTTCTCTGGTACCCAAGGGATTGGATCACCTTTGCACCGATAATTTGTGGAAAGTGGCCTGGTTTGTCGTCCGCAAAGGAGATTTTGACAAATATCTGACCCGCCCCATCAATCCCCTGCTCCATGTCATTATGGAGGACTTCCAGTTGGATGCACTGGGCGAACTGCTGGTGGGCATCGTGCTGATGTGCATTGCAGGCAGTGCTCTTGGCTTGCACCTGAGTTTCCTGAATATACTGCTGATGCTCATTGCCATTCTTTTCGGCGCACTGATCTTCACCGGCATTAAAATTGCAGGCGCTTCCTTGGCCTTTAAAATCAAGTCAAGCGGCAGTATTTTGCAGATTTTTTATTTAACTTCCGATTTTGCCAAGTACCCGGTGACCATCTACTCTTCTGCCGTGCGTAACATCGTCACCTATATCATCCCCTTCGCCTTTACCGCCTACTACCCGGCATCTTACTTGCTCCGGGGCGGCAATCCTCTGTTCTGTGTCGGCGGCGTGGTAGTGGCAGGCTGCGCTGTTATGGCCATTGGTATCTTCCTGTGGAATCATTTTCTGGCCACCTATGAAAGTGCCGGCAGCTAATGTGACAGAATTTAAAAGCGGCGTGTTGCATTTCAACACGCCGCTTCTTTTTACTTTTTCCGAAGGATCAATCCGGTCACGCCGCTGATCAGTGCCACCGCAGCCGCTGCGATCCCCACATAAGTCCAGGGATCTGCCCAAATCTTCTCCATCCAGTTGGTGCCGCCGTAGTATTTTGTTATGCAGGTCGTTCCCACACACCGAGCCGCCACCAGAACAGCCATGGCAACACAGACGACAAAAATAACTTTCCAAGGGATATCTTTCATAAAAATCCTCCTTACAGCAGTACAAATAAAACCAAAATGATCAAAAACGCAAAGTTAAACAGGCTGAAATTCCGCAGATAGTAACCGGATTTTCCGGGATTATGGCTGGTATACTCCCGAAATGTGATCAAACTGGCCAGAGAGGAGATCAATGTGCCCACGCCGCCGATATTCACACCCAACAGCAGTTCCCGATAATTATCCGTAAATTGGGACAGCAGGATCGCCGTAGGCACATTGCTGATGACCTGACAGGACAGCACACTCATCAGCAGCGTGCTTTTTTCCAACAGGAAAGAAAACAGCTGCCGCACTGCATCGATACGGGCCATGTTCCCGGAGAAAATAAAGAAAAAAGTAAATGTCAGCAGCAGAGGATAGTCCACCATTTTCAGCGCTTTTCGGTCTGCTGCCAGCAGCACCAGCGGAATGATCACCAACCCCAGCCAATAAGGGATACCCCGAAACACAATGGCAATAGACAGGGCAAACAGCGCCAGATACAGCACCGTCCTTCCCACCGGCAAGTGAGGTTTTTCCGCCTGTACCTGCAAAGGCTCTCTTTTTACAAATAGAATACAGCACAGGGTGATCAGCACCACGGAAATCACAAACGGAAGCACCATGATCGACATAAACTCCATGGTGGGGATCTGAAATTTGGTGTACAGGTACAGGTTCTGGGGATTGCCGAAGGGTGTCAGCATACCGCCCAAATTGGCTGCAATATTCTGCATAATGAAGGTAAATGCCATGTATTTCTGCTTTCCGGTGGACGTCAGCACCAGATACCCCAGGGGCAAAAAGGTCAGCAATGCCATATCATTGGCGATCAGCATAGAACCGATGAAAGTAATATACACCAGTGCCAGAATGGCCAAACGGGTGTTTCGGAAGCAGCGCACGATCTGTTGTGCCAAAATGAAGAAAAACTGAATATTTTTCAGGGCACACACCACTGCCAGCACACAAAACAGGCAGGTCAATGTTTTCACATCGAAATAATCCAGATACGCCCGATCCGGCGGCACAAAAAACATGGTCACCACCGCCGCCACCATGGCAACCACCATCACCACATTCTTGCGTAAAAACGATGTGGTATTATGGATCACAAATTCTCTCGTCATAGGATCTCTTTTCCAACTATCCTTTCCTCTTTCGCCCATAGGCTGTGGTTATGATATCACACCACCCAGCGCTTTTCAATCCACATTTTCCCTTTTCTGATTTGCAGGGAATATTTTTCTTTACGGCGCAATAAAACTGTGTTATACTGTTTTTACTATCGTGTTTTTCCGGAGGAATGACCATGAAATTGCCCCAACTCAACAAAAAATTCAATTGGAACTACACAGCCTTGGCCTTTGCCCTGCCAATGGCGCTGATGATGATCGTCTATTTTATCACCTCCATCACCCCTTTTGGCAGCTACACCCTGCTGTATTCCGACAATTATCACCAATACTATCCCTTCTTCCGGCAATTCCGGGATGCCATCCGCTCCGGTTCCGGACTTCAATGGACTTGGAGTGTCGGTGCCGGTATCGATTATCTGGGTATGATCTCCTACTATCTGGGCTCACCGCTGAATTTGCTCAGCGTGCTGCTCCCCGAAAGCTGGACACTTCCTTATTTTACTCTGCTCATGCCCATAAAGCTGAGCCTGGCCAGCGGTTTCTTTGCGATTATGCTCAAGAAGCTCTTCGGTAAAGATGATTTATCTTTGGTTCTGTTTGGCAGTTTCTACGCCCTGTGTGCATGGGCCTTGGGCTACCAGTGGAATATCATGTGGCTGGATAGTTTCGCATTGCTGCCGCTGGTGGCTTTGGGCACGGTCCTGCTGCTGCGTGACCGCAATTTTGTACTGTATACGATCGCCCTGGCACTTTCCGTTCTGTCCAACTATTATATCGGCTTTTTTGTTTGCCTCTTTGTGTTTTTACTTTTCTGGTGCTATGAGATCAGCCGTTTCAAGGATCTGTGGCGTTTCTTCGCCGACCTGTGCTGCATTGGTGCATTTACCCTGTTGGCGCTGGGCATGACCGCCGTTTTGGAGATCCCCACCCTGGCCTCTCTGCAAACCACTTACTCCAGCATCAATCAGTTCCCCGACGGCTTTACCCTGAACATCGTTTCTGCCGAAGCGCAGGCCGCTGCCAAGGAAGCCTGGAGTGCCTACACTACCGCAAAAGAAGCCGGCGATGCCACCTTCATGCTGTGGCTGAAAGCCATTTCCTCCGCCTTCCCCGTGGTCTTTGGCGGCATGCGGGAAGTCGCCGGTCAGATCGGCGGCGGACAGACCCCCACTTATATGGACGGCCTGCCCAACCTGTACTGCGGCGTATTTCCCATTGCATTGGGCTTTTTGTTCCTGCTGTCCAAGGATGTCCGCTTCCGGGACAAGCTGTGTTCTGTGGCGCTACTGACCCTGTTCGTGGTCAGTTTCCTGTTCCGCCAGCTGGACTATATCTGGCACGGTTTTCATTTCACCAATCAGATCCCCTATCGTTTCAGTTTCCTGTTTAGTTTTGTAGTGCTGTATATGGCCTACCGAGCCTGGCTGCTGCGTGACCGCTTCTCCCTACGCCAGATCATTCTGGCCGGCGTTCTCAGCGTTGCCGTTCTGGCGGTCGGTAAGCACGACACCACCGATACCCTGTATTGGCTGTTCAACTTTGTCTTCTTGGGCGTGTATCTGATGTGCATGATCGTTTCCCACGTCCAATTCCCCAAGCTCTCCCACATTCTGTCCGCCACCACCGCCGAAGAAGAAACCGACGCTTCGGAAGTTACGCCGGACTCCCAAGCTCGTTATCATCGCCGCCGTCAGGTCACTTCCATGGTCCTGGCCTGCACCATGGCGCTGGAACTAGTACTGCACACCGTCCTGTTTTTCAGCGGCTTCTCCATCGCCGACTACGACTATCCCAAGAAAGAGGACCAGGCAGCCGCCCTGTTCCAGAAGCTGGAAGAGCTGGACGACGGTAGCAGCCTGTTCTATCGAACCGAAGTGACCCACGCCCAGACTTTAAACGACGGCGCTCTCAACGGTTACAACGGTCTTTCCACCTTCACCAGTTCCGCCAACGTCAAAACCACAGAGTTCATGCTGTGCCTCGGCGCAGCCGGTTATAACAGCTGGAACCGTTACTGCTATGAAGAGAGCAGCCCTGTCTCCACCCTGTTTCTGAACTTGAAGTATCTGGTCGAGCGTGATGGAGAAGTGGAAGGCAATTGCTACTTTGACCCCGTTTTGACCGAAAATGGCATGACCGTTTTGGAAAATAACGCTTATCTTCCCCTTGGCTTTTTGACACAGTCTGCACTGTCAGATGTAGAGTTCAACACTTCCAGCCATTCCTTTGCCTTCCAGAATACACTATTCAAAGCTGCCACCGGTCTGGATGCCAATGTATGGTCCGACAATCTGACCCCCACCGTCACCACCACCGGCGACATTCAGATGATCAAGGATGTCTCCGGTTATACCAAATTCTCCACCGGCAGCAACGGCGGCACGATGACTTATACCTATAACATCACCCGGAAGGGCTTCATGTGTCTGGACATGAACTTCTACAAGATGAAGCAGTTCTCTGTCTGGCTCAATGGTGAAAAGCTATACAGCGAGTCCTATTCTCTGGCACAAATGCTGTCTGTCGGCGATGTCAAACCCGGCGACAAGGTGGAAGTCAAGATCACCTGTAAACCCAATTTCTCCAGCACCTCCATGTCCCTGTATACGGCCATTATGAACGAGGACGTATTCCGCCAGGGCTATGAGATTTTGAACCGCTCTACCCTTCAGTTGACCCAGGCCGACAGCACCTATTTCAGCGGTACCATCAACTGTGACCGCGACGGCCTGCTCTACACCTCCATCCCGCAGAACGGCAATTGGAAAGCCTATGTCGATGGCGTAGAAACCGAGGTCACGCTGATCGGTGCATGCATGGTCGGCGTTCCGCTAACCAAGGGTGCCCACACCGTGGAGTTCCGCTATGAAAACAGGGCACTGCTGATCGGCAGTCTGATTTCCCTGGGCAGCGCTGCTGTATTTGTCGTTGTCATCGTCGTGGATCATCAGCTGCGTCGGAAAAAGGCCGAAGAAAAAGCATTGCTGAAAGCACTCCGTTCCAAAAATAAGCACAAAAAATAAGCTCCATGATCAAAAATCGGGCGGTGCTGCATAAGCAGCACCGCCCGATTCATCGTTTCAAAGAAATGCCTGCCCCGCCTGTCATTCCAAGGAGGGCGTAGCCCGACGTGGGAATTTTTCCTTCTAAAACTTTTTATTGCAGCCTTTTTTCTGCAAAATAGCAATATGAAAGAAAATCGATTGCGAGGCCAGTGTGACCACCAGCTTCGCAATGACATTTTCGGGACAGTTTTGATGGGCGTGTCTTTCATCTGGTCGTAGCGATCACTGTACTATCCGATCCCTTGCCTCATCTTTTTGGCTCGTATTACGGCGCTTACCGGAGGTTCTCCATCTTCGGTGTGCTCCCCCAATTTGCGGCAGCAATAAAGTCTTTCAGCAGATCCCGGGCATAGTAATTTTCCAGCCTTGCCACTTCCGTCAACTGATTGTACTTGTAGAAGGAGGTATATGTATCCGTCACCACATAATAGGTTTTGTTTTCATCGATTTGCAGGTTCTCATCATAGGCGCAGTGATAATTTCGGTTATTGGAGTTGACAAATATCTGCTTGAGTTGTCTGCCTGTGACCTGACACAGCACCAACGCATTGTCAAAGGGCAGCAGGCTGAACAGCTGGGAATAGGTCACATTTCCGGCAGCCAGATTATACGGTGTCCGGCATTTGATAAATCCACCGCCCAGCACGATATCGTATTCATCGCCCCAGCAGGCTCTGCCTTTTTCCCGATACAGCTGGGCGATGATCTGTGCGATCTCATTACTGCTGCGCTTTTTGCTGTTGTAACCGATCACGTCCCGGTAAGGATCTTCTTCGGAGAAATATTTTTCAAACAGCTCCTCGACGATGGCATCATCTTCCAAGCTTGCATCGGCGTAAATCGTTTTATCCAGCGTATCCACCGTTTGCACACTGTAATGATCTGTCACGGTATTGTAGCTGACGCTGACATAGCTCATGGCACTGTTGTAGCCACCTGCCTGAATGTGATAGACCCCATGCAGATCCCGTAAAATATAATCCTGATGGCTGTGTGCTTCAAATACCAGATCCACATAACCATTAGACAGTTCCATGTCGTAATATTCCAGCCGAGCCGCATCCTGCACACCGGTGGCCGTGTTATCGCTTCCTTCGTGGATGCTGTAAACAATAAAATCACAGCCATCCGCTCTGAGTCGGGTGGCCTCCGCCTTCACCAGCTCCGTCAAAGCCTTTCCGGTAACAAACTCCAGCCCGTCGGTAAACTCCCCGGAGATCGATGACAGGCAATTACCGATCGCACCGATAATGCCGATCTTGACACCGCCTCGCTCTACCACTGTAGATGCTTGGCAATAGGGCGTATCTGTATTGTGATCGATGACATTGATGCCCAGAAAGGGGAAATTGGCCAACGCCGCATTTTCGGCGATCCAGCTGCTTCCCCAGTCATATTCGTGGTTTCCCAGCGTCATGGATACAAATCCCACTTCGTTCATCCACTGTGTCATCAGCTGTCCTTTGTTAGAACTGGACTCCACACTTCCCTGCCACATATCACCGGATGAGAGAATGATCTCATAGGCGCTGTCATCTGCAACGGCATTTTTAAAAAAGGTGGTCATCTCATCGACGCCGGGATTATTTCCGGTGTCGCAAAACACACCATGCAGATCATTTACTGCATAGAAATCCAGATCCACCAGTACATTTTCGCCGCAGGCATCGCAGGTACCATCATCGTTGGCATCCCGATGGGTGCAATTGGGATTGGGCTGCTTGGGATCATCTGTAGTCGTAACAGATGACCCATTTGTGGTACTACAGGCACAAAGCAGCAGCATAATTGCCATCAAAAATGCTGTCAGCCGGGTCAGTGTTCTCTTTTTCATGGTTGCGCCTCCAATGGTATTTTCTCATGTTGGCTTATTATACCATAGACACTTTTAAAAGACAAGGATAACCACCTTTCCCCCTTTCAAAAAAAATTCGAAAAAATCGAAAAAAAGTGTTGACAAATTTCTTCCTCCGTGCTAATATATTCAAGCGCTAAGGCGCACAGCTAAATAACATATGCGCGAGTGGTGGAATTGGTAGACTCGCTAGATTCAGGTTCTAGTGCTCATTCCGGGCATGCGGGTTCAAGTCCCGCCTCGCGCACCAAAAGAAGGACATCCTTTGGATGTCCTTCTTTTTTATTTCCGTCGCCGCTTTCGCCAATAGTTTTCCTCTTTTCTTTTCCACATTTTCATGTTACAATAAAGAAAAAAGAATTTCGGAGGCAAGAATATGTCTTTTCTGCCCATTACTAAGAAAGAAATGGAAGATCGTGGCTGGGAAAGCTGCGATTTTGTCTATGTCATCGGTGATGCCTATGTGGATCACCCCTCTTTCGGCCACGCCATTATCAGCCGTATTTTGGAAAGCCACGGCTATTCCGTCGGCATTATTTCCCAGCCCGACTGGAAAAATCCCAAGTCCATCGATGTATTTGGCCGTCCCCGGCTGGGCTTTCTGGTGTCCGGCGGCAATATGGACTCTATGGTCAACCACTATTCCGTTTCCAAGCACCATCGGAAAACCGATGCCTTTACCCCCGGCGGCGTGATGGGCAAGCGCCCGGACTACGCCACGGTGGTCTACTGCAACCTGATCCGCCAGACTTACAAGGATGTGCCCATTCTGATTGGCGGCATTGAAGCATCCCTGCGCCGTCTGGGGCATTACGACTATTGGTCTGAAAGTATGAAACGCTCTATTCTCCTGGACAGTCAGGCAGATATCCTGATGTACGGCATGGGCGAAAAGTCCATTGTGGAACTGGCCGATGCTCTTAACGCAGGTTTGGAAGCCAAGGATATTACCTATATCGACGGGACAGTGTTCAAAACCCATGAATTGGACGAAAGTCTGCCCACAGTGGTATTGCCCTCCTTTGACGAGCTGAAGAAGGATAAGCGCCGCTATGCCGAGTCCTTTAAGATTCAATACGGTAACTGCGATCCTTTTACCGCCAAGCGGCTGGCAGAGCCTTACGGCGATGTGTTCGTGGTACAAAATCCCCCTCAGAAGCCCTTGACCACGGAAGAAATGGATGCCGTGTATGATCTTCCTTATGAGCGTACCTATCACCCCAGCTATGCAAAGGCCGGAGGCGTACCTGCCATTGAGGAAGTGAAATTCAGCCTGATCAGCAACCGGGGCTGTTTCGGCGCTTGCTCCTTCTGCGCCCTGACCTTTCACCAAGGCCGCATTATCCAGACCCGAAGCCACGAGTCTATCCTTGCCGAAGCGGAAAAAATGGTCAAGGATAAGGATTTTAAAGGCTATATCCACGATGTAGGCGGTCCCACCGCCAACTTCCGCCACCCGGCCTGCGAAAAGCAGATGACCAAGGGTGCCTGCGGCGGCCGGCAATGCCTGTATCCCACCCCCTGCAAAAATATGAACACCGACCACAGCGACTATGTGGCCCTCCTTCGTAAACTTCGGAAGATTCCCGGGGTGAAAAAAGTATTCGTCCGCAGCGGCATTCGCTTTGACTACTTGCTGGCCGACAAAAAGGATACCTTCTTCCGGGAACTGGTGCAATATCACATTTCCGGACAGCTGAAAGTTGCCCCGGAGCATGTTTCCGATGCCGTGCTTTCCCGTATGGGCAAGCCCAAAAATGCGGTGTACAACAAGTTCGTGGATAAGTATTATGTGCTGAACAAGCAGTACGGAATGAACCAGTTTCTTGTCCCCTACCTCATGTCCAGCCACCCCGGCTCTACCATGAAAGAGGCAGTGGAGCTGGCAGAATACATCCGGGAAATGGGCTACAACCCGGAGCAGGTGCAGGACTTCTACCCCACCCCTTCCACCCTATCCACCGTCATGTATTACACCGGACTTGACCCCCGCACCATGGACAAGGTGTATGTGCCCACCGATCCCCATGAAAAGGCCATGCAGCGTGCGCTGATCCAGTACCGTGATCCCAAAAACTACTATCTGGTTCGGGAAGCTTTGATGGTTTCCCACCAGGAGGATCTGATCGGTTCCGGCCCCAAATGCCTGATCCGTGCCATTCCGCCAAAAGCAAGGAAGGCGGTCGCTCCCCCTCCCAAAGCCCCCCAAAAGGGCAAGGGCAAGCCCCCGGTCAAACCGGCCGGACGAAATTCGAAAGCCCCCGTCAAAAAATCCGCCTCCAACACAGCCCCGTCCAAACGTAAAAAACATTGATGCAACCAAAGTTTTTTGCTAATATTGACCCAGCAGAATCGGGAAGGAGCATCTGCCATACCCTCTACCGCAAATCTTCTTACGCTGGCCCAGTTGTATGGGACCACGCCCGAAGAACGATTTAATTTCACACAGCAATCAGTGCGTCAGGGGACGGATAATCCGTCCCCTGACTTCTCTTGTACAAAAGAAAACCACCGGCAGTGCCGATAGTCCCCAAAGAGCTTTCGCTATGCCCGGTTTCGCCCCAGCGATAAGCCTCCCCTGTGTAATGCGTGGGTAATCGCATCTGCGGTGGTAGGGCGTTTCCCTTTTGGTATGGGCGGCAATCTGCCGCCCGTGATGGGGCGATTGCCGGATCCCGGGCGGCAGATTGCCGCCCATACGGTTGGGGGTCATTGTCCAAAACAATGCAAAAATTGAAGATCCCATCGATACGGCCGGTGGTTATGATTTTGTAATTTGGCAATCTTTTTTTGCATAGGATGTTCCATACAACTGAAGTTGAGGTGGTACCTATGGAATATTCTGAAAATAACGTCATTATCCGTGGGGAACTGGTGGCATTGCCCCAATATTCCCACGAAAATCATCAAAAGCAGTTCTTTCGCTTTGAGCTGGCGGTAGCACGGCTGTCGGGCGCCGTGGACATTCTGCCCGTGGTAGCTGAAGCCCAGCTTTTGGAAGAACTGGATCTGTTCGGCGGTGAGATATTGGAAGTACAGGGGCAGATCCGTTCCCATAACCTCCGGGAAAACGGCACACGGCGGTTGCTGATCTTCGTTTTCGCCGGAAGTATCGCCCCCAGTGACGGCGACCCCATAAACGAAGTGACGCTCCGGGGTCCTCTGTGTCGAGAGCCAAACCTGCGCCGCACGCCCCTGGGGCGGGAGATCTGCGATGTCATGCTGGCCGTCCCCCGGGCCTTCCGTCGGGCAGATTATCTGCCCTGCATCCTTTGGGGGCGCACCGCTCAGCAGGTCGCCGCCTGCCACACCGGAACGTTCATTCGCATTCAGGGCAGAATGCAAAGCCGACTCTACACCAAGCTGACGGAAGACGGCAGTGAAAAGCGGACAGCCTACGAAATTTCCGCCCTAACGGCAGAAATAATGGAAGACCCCATTTAAGAGCATACATAACAAAAATCCCACAGCGGTTGGCAATAAAAATGCCAACCCTGTTTTTTTTACACTTTTTGTTTCCTGATAGATGGTCAAAAGCGTGGTGGAGCAGGGCCAGTGAAACACCGTAAGCACCATCGCACAAACCGCTACCGACCACCCCATTTCCAGTCCACCACCGGGGATCATCGCCATGAGAGGAAGCAGCAGTTCATTTGCCGGAAATGACAGGAAAAATGCCAGCAAGACCGCCCCATTGATTCCCAGAAGCAGTCCCAAAGGCTGCAAAAAGTTTGCCAGCATCCCCAAAGAGCCGCTTTGCTCCAGCAGCCAGATCAGCGCTCCTGCCGGAGCGGCCACCAGCAAAGCCCGAGCGGCAATTTTCAGGGTTCTGTCCAACAGGGAGCGCACCAGGATCTGCCCGATATGAGGCCGTCGCAGTGGCGGTAGTTCCAGCAGAAAAAAGTCATTTTTGTGGCGTAACGCCGTCTTGCTCAGCACACCGGTGGTGGCCATTGCCCCCAGAAATCCCAGCACCACTGCCCCTGCCACCGCCAGTGCCGCCCAACCGTCGGTACAAAACAGGCCGGCCAGTACGATCAAGGTAGCAAAGCGGCCATTGCAAGGCACCATAGCATTGGTCAGCATGGCCGCCAGACGCTGTCTGGGCGAATCAATGATCCGGCACCCCAGAACCCCCACCGCATTGCAACCCAACCCCATGCAAAGGGTCAGCGCCTGTTTGCCGCAGCCACCGCAGCGGTGCATTTTGCCGTCTAAGAGGAACGCCATCCGTGGCAGATATCCCACATCCTCCAGAATGGTGAACAGCGGAAAGAAAATGGCCATCGGCGGCAGCATTACCGCCAGCACCCGGGTAGCAGTGGCGTACATCCCATCCAGCACCAAACCCTTGAGCCACCAGGGCATTGTCAACAGTGAAAGCTGCCTATATCCCCAACCAAAGCATCTTTCCAGCCACTGGGAGGGATAATTTGCCCCCCAAATAGTCAGCCACAGCACAAGAAACAGCAAAACCAGCATAATGGGTACGCCCCGGCGGCGGCTGACCAGAATTTTATCCAGCATCAGCCGCCAATTTTGCCTGTTTTCTCCCTGATGAAGGCATTGGGCCGCAATATCCTGAGCAGCCAAAATCGGATCGTCCCACGGCAGCCGCAGGGTCGGCGGCGCAGTAATACACTTTTCGATCTGCTCTACCAGTTCTTTAATGCCCTGATGACGGGCAGCAGCTGTCAGTACCACCGGCGCGCCCAAAAGTCGGGATAATCTCTGGGCATCCACTTCCACACCCTGTCGCTTCGCCTCATCTACCAAATTTACACATATCACCACTTTTTCCGCCTGTTGCAGGATTTGCAGTGCCAAGATCAGGTTTCGTTCCAAGGCCGTACCATCACAGACCACCACAATGCAGTCTGCTTTTCCGGAAGCGATATACTCCGCTGCAAGGCGCTCTTCCTCCGATCGCCCACGCAAAGAATATGTACCCGGCAGATCGATCACTTCCATCGTGCCGCCACTGCCCCGTAAAAAACCGGATGCCACATCCACCGTTTTTCCGCTCCAGTTCCCGGTATGATGGTGCAGACCCGTCAGTGCGTTAAACAGGCTGCTTTTGCCGACGTTTGGGTTGCCGGCCAGGGCAACCCGTTTCATTTGTACGTTCTTGCTCCCCATTTACGCCTTTCGGGCAGCAATTTGTGCCAGATCTGTCCGCCGAATGGCCAGCGTTGTTCCACGCAGTCCCAAGGCCGTTACATCTCCACCGGGGCTGCGATAGCGGCAGACCACCGTTGTTCCCTCTACCATTCCGAAATCTGCCAATCGTCGTTGCAAACATTGTGGGCAGCAAAATTTCGTCACCACAGCCGCCTTCCCGGGACCCAATCCATCCAGCCAAATATCCATATCCATCCCTCCTGAAATTTCTATACCATCTTATCCCAACCAGGTGTTTTTTGTGCAAAAAACTTGTCAAATTCTCGCTTTCATGTTAAAATAGCCAAAAGGAGAGAGTGCCATGGAGAAAGTTACCGATATAATTTCTATTTTAAAGCAGGAATACCCCCACGCCCCCTGCGCCCTGCACTACGGGAAAGACTATGAGCTGATGATCGCTGTACGGCTGTCTGCCCAGTGTACCGATGCCCGGGTCAATCTGGTGACACCGGCTCTGTTTGCCGCCTACCCTACCTTAGAAGCCATGGCCGGCGCCGACATCAGTCATGTCGAAGCGCTGGTCCACTCCTGCGGATTTTACAAACACAAGGCCAGAGATATCGTTTTGGGCTGTCAAATGCTTTTAAATGAATACGGCGGCAAAGTTCCCGGCACAATGGCAGAACTTCTGCGTATCCCCGGTGTAGGGCGTAAAACCGCCAATCTGTTGCTGGGTGATCTGTACGGTGCGCCGGGCAGTGTGGTCTGCGACACCCATTGTATCCGGATCTGTGGCCGTCTTGGCCTGACCGACGGCACCAAAGATCCGGAAAAATGCGAACAGCAATTGCGAAAAATCTTACCACCGGAAGAAAGCAGCGACTTCTGCCATCGGATCGTTCTATTTGGCCGTGAAACCTGCACCGCCCGAAATCCTCAATGCAGCAGCTGCCCTCTGGCACCGCTGTGCACGCACTGGAATGGTCTATAAACCGAAAAACCTCCGACGGAATACTCCGTCGGAGGTCATTTTTATAATGCGATCTGCTGTCCCATGCGGCCAACCAGCAGTTGCGCCATACGGGCAATGAACGCTCCATTGCTGGGGCGAGGCACCCCTCCATCCGGGGCGCAGCGGAAATATTGCCGCCAAACATTCTCATCCCGCTCCCGCCAAGCTTTGTCGATGGCACTGCGGATGGAACGCTCCACCAGAGATGCTTCCTTTTGCCGCAGCTGTCCTACCGCTGCATAAAGTTCTTTGGTAATGGCCTGAGAGGGATCTCTGGCATAAATTGGAATGGCGTCGATCAAATAGCCATATCCATCCAGCTTGGGAGAAAAGCTCAAGCTCATCAGCACCCCCGTCATCATCTGATCGCCGGTGGGGTATTTGGGCATGGACTCCTGCAGCTGAGCCAAAAAATCACAGATGCGTACTTCCAGTGCCAGCATCTGGCAGGGTTTTTGCATCACATAATCCACTTCCAGCCGCTGAAGGCGTTCCATTACATAAGGGCTGGCCAGACTGGTTTGTGCCAGGATCATCGGGTGCAAGTCCGTTTGGCGCAGCTGCTGCAGCAGACTCAGCCCGTCCGTTTTCGGCAGCATCAGATCCACCACCAGGATGTCCGGCTTAAAATCACGCAGCAGTGCCATGGCCGATTCTCCATCGGCACAGGTCCTCACCTCACAACGATCTCGAAACTGAGCCTCCAAGGCCAGTCTGCTCTCTTCGATACCATCTGCTATCAACAGCTTCCGCATCTGAATACCACCGCCCTTTCTTAAATTTTTGTTTTGTTATAAGATTATCAGAAAACGTCGGATATTGCAACGCTTATTTCAGAATATTTTTCCGACATTTTTCGACAAGCGCACATTTTTGTGCAACCTCTCCGGCCTTTTCTCTCCAATTGTGAAGAGATCTTGCCTGCAAAGGGGGTGATTTTATGAGTGAAGCCATCGTGGTAGCGATCATCACAGGCGGCCTTTCCTTAATGGGCGTGGTGCTGAGCAACACCCTCTCCGCCCGAAAAAGCGAGGCAGCCATGCGAACCGCCCAGGCCGTTACCGATGCCAAATTGGAAGCGCTGACCCGGGAAGTACGGGAGCATAACCATTTTGCCCGGCGAATGCCGGTGGTAGAAGAGCAGATCAAAGGTCTGGGTCATCGTATCAGTGATCTGGAGCGTGAAAACGGCGCACATTTTTCCTCCTAAAACATAACATGGGGTGAGCGGTGACGAACCGCATCAAAATCTTTCGGAGGTATGAATTATGTGTAACTTTGGTAATGGCGGCTGTGGCGGTAATCTGTGCTGGATCATCATTCTGCTGATCCTGTTCTGCGGCTGTGGCCAGGGCAATGACTGCGGCTGCGACAACAATCGCTGCTGTTAAAGAAACGAAGGCCCCCAATCGGGGGCCTTTTTCTTTTATTTGGGGTATTTTTATGGGGTGTCACCGGAATTTCTTCAAAAAATCGAATATTTTCCAAAAAAGTTCTTGACTTTTTGACTTCTTTCCTATAAAATAGCTAGGTCT
>CAZPJH010000025.1:0-19317 GCA_964586875.1 uncultured Oscillospiraceae bacterium | reverse complement strand
CCCGTGAGTTCCCCGAGCGTGCAACCGATCTGTTCGCTAAGAACGAGGCTGCTGCTAAGGAGCGTTGGGAGCATCTGAACAAGCTGGTCGAGATGTACAAGGACTAATTTCCTGATCTCTCCCCCGTTATAAACATACCGCCCTCGGCAACGAGGGCGGTTTTTGTAAAAAGAGGTTTTTATGAAGATTCCATCCGCCCTATCCAAAGAAAAATATCTTTCCTCATTAAAGCGAAACATGTCTGCCCACAGCGAGTTTGGTGCGGAACGATTTACCGGTTTCTTTGCTGGACGCTTTTTCTACGTGACCCATCATTGCGGCTACGAATGGAACAGAAAAATCACCAATCAGAAAAATGCAGCATTTGGCTATGTAAAAGAATCCGAAAACGGCTGTGAAGTACATTTTATCCGTTTCCGTGGTGCATTTTGCCCCATGGTATTTCTGCCTCTATTTCTAGTCCTTTATGCAGCGTCTGTCGCTCTGTTTTTATATGTCGGGCTTCAGGAATTTTATGGCATTGGCGGTATCCTGCTGATCAGCCTCGCCATTGCAGGTCCAATTTTAGCCATTTCCCTTCCTATTGCTACATTTTGGGAGTGCCTAACAGAAAAAAGCGAGAACGGGCGCAGACTTCTCCTGTCTATGCTGCGTGACCCCACTAACCCGAAAGAAAACCTCCCCTACATCCCCTAAAAAGGAGAAAAAACATGAAAGTCCTATTATTCAACGGCAGTCCTAAGGTTCATGGCAACACCGCTTATGCCTTGGATCTGATGATAGAAGTTTTCGCCGAAAATGGCGTGGAATTGGAACTGATCCAAGTGGGCAATCAAAACATCCGCGGCTGTATCGCCTGCGGCAGCTGCCACAAGGGCAATCACAAATGTGTCATGGACGATCTGGTCAACAAAGTGGCACCTAAGCTGGCAGAAGCCGACGGCGTGGTCATTGCCTCCCCTGTTTACTATGCAGGCCCCAACGGAACGCTGATCTCCTTCCTGGATCGGCTGTTTTACAGTACCGGCCACATCGATAAGCACATGAAAGTGGGCGCCAGCGTGGTCTGCGCCCGGCGTGGGGGCTGCACAGCCACCATGGATGTGCTAAACAAGTATTTTTCTATCAATTCCATGCCCATTGCCTCCTCTACCTATTGGAATCAGATCCACGGGGGTGTTCCCGGTGAAGCTGCACAGGATTCGGAAGGCGTTCGTACCATGCGTAATCTGGCGAAAAACATGGTATTTCTAATGAAAGCAATTGCTGCTGAAAAGGAGATCAACGGCCTGCCTACTCCAGAGCCAAAAGTCTACACCAATTTTATACGATGAAAAAACGCTCGGAATTTTCCGAGCGTTTTTATGAATTTCGCCGTATTTTTTCAATGACCTCTGCAATTCCCTGCCCCAGAATATCAATAGAAACAGGAAGATCCCCTTTTAAATACTCAATAATGGTATCAACACAGGCACTGACCAGGAAAAACACCTGAACACTTCGCCGTTCATAATTCTGGGAAAGTCCCCAAGATGCATGGAGATTTAAGATCAGCTCTGTAAAAATACGTTTTAACCGTTCCGCAAAAGATGAAAAATCAGAGGCCAGCACGATCCATCGGTAGCTTTCCTCATTTTCTTTGATAAAGCTGACCGCTTTTTGAATGTATTTTTCGTAATCCCCCGGATCATCCGGTTCAATATCTTGAAAGGCCTGCATCAATACATTGATCAGCTCGTTTTCCATTTCTGCCACCACAGCATAAATATCCGCATAGTGGTAGTAGAAGGTGGTTTTTGAAATATCTGCCCGCTCAGAAAGCTCTGTTACTGATATTTTTTCAATTTTTTTCTTTTCTGCCAACAGTTCAATAAAGGCCTTACGGATCCATTTCTTGGTACGCTCCGCATTTCTGTATTGTTTCATAGTCAAATTCCTTACAATAAGCCATAAATCGTCAGACTTCTTACGCTTGTTAGCAACCTGACGTTTTCTTTTTTGGTTATTTTTTATTATACTAATATTCGACAGAAATTGCAACCCACGTTGCAATTTCTTATTATCCTTTGACAGGAGTGATCCCTATGAATTCCAAACAATTGACCGTAGCAAAATGGGGTGTGATCGCACTCTTTGCTGTTGCTATGATCCTTTCATTCTTCTGGATGGGCAAAATAGACATTAACTATAATTTGGCCTCTTATCTCGGCAAGGATACCCAGACCAAAATTGCCCTGGACATTATTGAAGATGAATTTGGCATGACCGGTAATATTCAAGTGATGGCACAGAACGTCACCACAGAAACCGCTGAAACCATTCAAAAAACAATTGAACAGATTCCCCATGTCATCAAAGTCAGTTTTGACAAATATAGTCAAACCAGTTATAAAGATGGTAATGCCCTGTTCATCGTCATGGTAGAGGGTGATGATTACTCTACCAACGCCAAGCAGGTGGCTGTCGATATTCAATCTGCCCTTGCCTCTTATGAGAATATGCAATACGGCGGAACCACAGTGATCAAGCAGGCTCTGCAGGAAGCGATCACCAGCGAAATGGTATACATTCTGGCCATCTCATTGTGTCTGGTCGTGGTCATTTTGCTGGTCACCTCAGAGTCCTGGCTGGAGCCGCTGATCCTGCTGGCCGCCTCCGGTGTGGCTGTTCTGATCAACCGTGGAACCAATATTATCTTCGGTGAGATCTCTTACATCACCAATTCCATTGCTGCAATTTTGCAGCTGGCTCTTTCCATTGACTATAGCATTGTTCTGCTCCACACCTATCGCCGTGAGAAAGAAAAAATGGGCGACAATGATCAGGCCATGCTCGAAGCGATCCGCACAGTGACAAGGCCCGTTTCTGCCAGTGCTTTGACCACAATTGCTGGTCTGCTGGCGCTGCTGTTTATGTCCTTCCGTATTGGATTTGACATTGGCATTGTGCTGATGAAGGGTATCTTTATTTCTGCGGTCACTTCCCTGACCCTCTTGCCGGTGCTGATCCTTCTGCTGGATACCCCCATGAGAAAAACGCAGAAAAAAGCCTTCATTCCCAAGGGTCATTCCTTCTGCAAAATTGCCATCAAAGCAAGTAAGACCATCATTCCGATTGCCATGGTCCTTATTATTCTCTGTGGCATCTTCCAGTCCAATAATGGCTACCTGTTTACCGACACCAAGGGTGGTAATTCGGCAATCAACGAAGTGTTTGGCAGCAACAATTCTGTCGTTCTGGTTTATAAGCGGGGCGAAAACGACTTTGCTAACGAGCAGAAATTGGCTGATCATGTTGCCGCTTATCGCACACAGGCAGGCCAGGCTGTTCTTTCCAACTACACGGCATACAGCAACACCGTCCGTCAGGAATATGACATTGACACCGCTGTTCAGAAGCTAAACGTTCCGAAAGAAACAGCCCAGATGCTGTTCACCATGTACAATCTCTACCAGACACCCACCGACATTCAGATGACCTTTGCACAGTTCATCGATTACACCTGTGATCTGGTAAAAACAGATGAAGATACCGGCGCATTTATGGACGAGGACACTGTTCAGGCATTGGAGACCGTCCAGCGTCTGTCCCAGATCCTTCCTAACGAATTCACTGCCGAAGATCTGCATACCATGTTGACCACCGGTCCCATGGAAGGAACGGAACTGTCTTTGTTCTCTGTCCGTCAATTGTATGGCATGTATTTCTATGAAAGCATCGCAGACCAAAAAGTGGATTTTAAGACCATGCTGCACTTCCTGATCGAATCTGCCGACAATAAAGATCTGGAAGGTCAATTCGATCAGGCCACCGTCATTCATTTGAAGCGGCTGGCAAATGCTGTGGATTGGCACAATCTGTTTGCAACCCAAAGCGATCCGCTTTCCCAGAAGATCAACGCTTCTTACGAGTATCAGGATTTCCTGACTGCATTGAGCCAGATCGCCACAGGACTGTCCGGTAAAGATGCTCAGATCAACGCCACCGCAGAGTCCATGCAGCAGATCTACATTCTCTACTTCTATGAAACCGGTGCTCTGCAGCCCGGCAAGATGAACGGCAAGGACTTTGTCGAATACGCCAAAATGCAGGATCAAACCAATTCTGTGATCCACGATCAGCTCAGTGACGACAATCGCAACAAACTGGATGATATGCTGACCATCGGCGACTACTTATCCAATTCTCAGGCGATGACTTACACCCAGATCTGCAACACCCTGACCCAGCTGCAAGGTCAAATCAAGAGTGACATTGCCAGCGCTGCATTGGAAGACGAAAAGATCTCCGGTGTATTCATCAAATATGCCGTCAACGCAGATGCCCCACTCTCCACACCCATGATGGCCTATGAATTGCTGGATTTTGTTGTTGAAAACATGGACAGCAATGTTCTTCTGAAAGAAATGATGACTCAAGAAAATCGTGATATGGTCCTGCAAGCACAGACAGATATCGGCAAGGCCAACACCCTGTTCTTAAGCGAAAATTATGGTCGGATGCTGCTGTCCATCGATCTTCCTTCCGAAAGTGAAGAAACCCTGAAATTTGTGGAATATCTTTCCGCCGAGGCCAAGCTTATTTTCGGTGAAGAAGCCTGCATTACAGGCGAGATCGTATCGACCTATGATCTGCAGAATTCTTTCTCTTATGACAATATGTTTATCACCATCTTTACCCTGATTTCCATTTTTGTCATCGTTATGATCATCTTTAAATCTCTGTCCCTGCCGGTCATTCTGGTAACCATTATTCAGGGTGCGATCTTTATCGCCATGAGCACACAGTTGCTGACTGATGGCATTTTCTTCATGAGCTATATCGTATCCACCTGTATCCTTATGGGTGCCACCATCGACTATGGCATCCTCATGTCCAGCAATTATGTTGCATTCCGAAACACCAATGACAGAGAAACTGCTCTTCGCCTTTCTGTCGAAGCAGCAATGCCCACTGTTTTCTCTTCCGGCATGATTTTGGTCATCTGTGGTTTTGTCATCAAGTTTATATCGAGCCAAAATTCTATCTCTACCGTTGGTTTGCTGATCGGCATCGGTACACTTTGCTCCGTTGCAATGATTACCATTGTCCTTCCCTCGGCACTGCACCTGCTGGATAGATTTGTTTTGAAACTGACCCTCCCTCAGAAACAATAAGAAAAGCGCGGCTATGCCGCGCTTTTCTTATTGAGCAGATAGTTTTTGAATGATCGCTTCAGCCGCTTCCATCCCATCAATGGCAGCAGACATAATGCCCCCGGCATAGCCGGCGCCCTCTCCTGTGGGGTATAGGCCACGCAACGAGGTAGACTGGCGGCTATCGTCACGGACAATTCGCACAGGCGATGAGCTTCTGGTTTCCGGGGCTGTCAGTACCGCATCTTCCCGGGCAAAACCTTTCAGGCTGCCATCCAGCTGTGGCAGAGCCTTCTCCAGTGCATCTGTCATACGGGTAGGCAACACTTCATGCAGATCGCACCAGTGTACACCAGGTTTGTATGTCGGCTGCACATTTCCCGGAGCGACCGACGGTTGCTTTTTCAAAAAATCTCCCACTTTTTGAGCCGGTGCCCGGTAGCTGCCACTGATTTCATAGCATTTCTGTTCGATTTGGCGTTGCCAGTACATACCACCCAATACCCCCTCCAGAGGCACATCTTCTGGTCGGATGGTTACAAGCAGCGCAGCATTGGCGTTTTCCCCTGCCCGGTCTGCATAGCTCATGCCGTTGGTAACAACGCCCCCTTCTTCCGAGGCCGCAGCCACCACATAACCGCCGGGGCACATACAAAAGGTATACACCGTTGCATCCTCCAAGTGCTTGACCAGCTTGTAATCCGCCGGCGGCAACCGATGGTTGACGGTGCCGTACTGGGCCATATCCACCATTTCCTGCGGATGCTCGATCCGAACGCCCATGGCAAAGGGCTTTCGCTCCATGGGAACTGCCTTGGCATAAAGCATTTCAAAGGTATCTCTGGCACTGTGCCCCACCGCCAAAATCAGGTGCTCACAGGGAATTTCTTCTCCGCTGTCCGTCACCACGGCCTTGACAGTGCCATTTTCGCTGCGGATATCGGTCAGGCAGGTGTTGAACCGCACCTCACCGCCCAGACGAACGATCTCTTTACGCAAATTCTGCACCACAGTCAGCAGCACATCCGTGCCCACATGGGGCTTGGCATCGAACAGAATGTCTTCGGCGGCACCAAATTCTACAAAACGCTCCAAAATCCAACCAATTCTGGGATTGTTCACTCCGGTATTGAGCTTTCCGTCAGAAAAAGTGCCAGCACCGCCTTCGCCAAATTGCACATTGCTCCGGGGATCCAATTCCCCGGTGGCGAAGAATTTTTCCACTTTCTCATGGCGGCTCCGGGCATTCTCCCCTCGCTCCAAAACCAGAGGACACAACCCTGCCTTTGCCAAAATCAATGCCGCAAACATACCGGCTGGGCCAAAACCAACCACCACAGGCCGATTTTGGGATTTTCCTCTCATCTTTGGCATTTTATAATAGGAAATGGGCGCAATGGAAGCTCGCTTGCAGCCGGATTGCTTGAGGATCTTATTCTCGTTGCCATCTACAGCCACATCGATGGTATAGACCACCTTTACATCCGGCTTTTTCCGTGCATCGATGCTGCGGCGAACGATTTTGATTTGCCGCACTTTGGAATTGGCGATCTTTAAAAGTCTGGCTGCTTCAAATCCCAACTGCGCCGGATTATGTTCCGGCGGCAGGGCAATTTCTCGTATTCTGATCATACACTTTCCTTTCCGGCGGACAGGCCTGCCAAACGACCGGATGCCCATGCCCACTGCAAATTATGACCGCCGCAATCGCCGTCAATATCCAACACTTCTCCGCAGGCATACAACCCCGATTGGATCTTGCTTTCGAGAGTGGTCGGCTCAAATTCCGCCGTCAAAATACCACCGGCGGTCACCTGTGCTGCATCCATGCCCAAAGGCTCTGTCAAACTAACCTCAAAGCCCTTAACGGTGCTGCAAACTTCCTGCAGTTCTTTCTCCGACAGATCCCTTACGGCATGGCCGGCGGAAACACCTGCCATCTTCACCAGAACTCTTCCCAACCGATTATGCAGAATACCTGTCAACAGTTCATCGGTGGGCAAATCCGTGTTTTTTCTCCGTTTTAACTCAGAAAAAATGACTTTTTTTTCCATATTGGGCATAAAGTCCAATTTACAGATCCATTCTCCCCTGCCTTGGCAAGCATCCCGGGAGATTTCGAACATCACGGGGCCGGAAAGGCCGTACTCCGTAAATTGCAATTCCCCTTCTGATGCCGAAAACAGCTTCCCATCATGCCAGATTTCTGCTTTGCAGTTGGCACGAACGCCTTTCAGACTGGCACAACCATTCCAGGAAGATTTCAGTTGCACCAGTGCCGGACGCAGCTTGGTGCAGTGATGTCCCAGCTTGCCCAGAAGCTTATAGCCGCTCATGGAACCGCCCAGCTTCGACCCTGCCAAGCCGCCGCAAGCCACGATCAGCTTGTCACATTCGATTTTTTCATCGACCAGATCCACAGAAAATCCATCTTTTGTTTTCTGAATTTTTTCAACTTCTTTGCCAAGCAAAAGTCGGATATTCTCCTTTTCCAAGGCAAAACGCAACACATCCACCACGGAATTGGCCTGATCAGAATAGGGATAGACCCGACCGCTTTCTTCTGCCACCGTAAAAAGACCCAGCGAAGAAAACCATTCCAGCACCTTTTCCGGAGGAAACTGTTCCATGGCAAAGCTGGCAAAGGACGCATTTTCTCCATGAAGGCTGTCCACACTACTTCTTGTATTTGTCAAATTACAGCGACCGTTGCCGGTAGCCTGAAGCTTCCGTCCCACACGAGCCTGCCGCTCAATCAAAATCACCTGTGCATTGGGATTTTCCGCCGCCGCCAGTGCCGCCGCCATGCCGGACGCACCGCCGCCGATTATTCCTATGACCATAAAATCCCTCCTTTTCCCTTATTATACTAAACTTACAGTCAAGAAACAAGAAAAACTTCTTTTCATTTCCACATTTCTATGGTATAATTCTATTTTAGTGAGGTGATTTGCCACGGACAGAGCCAATATTGACAAAATCGCTGCCAACACCGAGGATCGACTGCTGCTTGCCCAGCTTTGGGACAAGATCACTGCCGGAATGCGGCGAAATATTCCTGTATCCACCCCCTTTCTCTCCCCCAGAGAGCAGGAGATGGCACGCTACCTGTTCGGAAATGAACCGGGATTATTCTATTTTGGCGGCTACCCCGATGCAGAGCGAAAAATGCTTTGTTACCTGCCGGACTATCTGGATGAAGACAACTTATACGAGGATGACAGTCCCGTGGTCTGCCTGCGTGCCACCTTTTACGACGGCGATTGCCCTTCCCATCGGGACTTTTTAGGCGGCCTTATGGGCTGCGGCGTGGAACGAGATGTACTGGGCGATATTCTGGTTTCCAAAGGCAGTTGTGATTTCTTCGTAACCGCTCAAATCGCCGAATATATCCAGCAGAATTTCCTGTCCGCAGGCCGCTCAAAACTGCATATTGACAAGTTCCCTCTGTCCCAGGTGCAGACCATTGTACCCGAATTTACAGAAATCAAGGATACCCTTGCTTCCCTGCGGCTGGACAGTGTCGTTTCCACCGGCTTTCGCATCGGAAGAAGTCTGTCAAGCCAGTACATTGCCGCCGGAAAGGCCGCCATTGATGGGCTGCCCTGTGAAAAGCCGGACAAACAGATCGACGAAGGCATGAAAATTTCCGTCCGAGGTCTGGGCAAAATCAAAGTACATTCCGTCAGCGGTCAGACGAAAAAAGGCCGCATCTGGGTGGTCATCCACCGATATGTGTGAGGTAAAATATGAATATTGATGAAGTGATCAAAAGAATCAACGAGCTGGCCGCCAAGGCCAAGACCCCCGAAGGCTTGACCACAGAGGAACTGGCAGAACGGGACAAGCTGCGCCGCATTTATATCGACAATCTGAAATCCAACCTGATCGGTCAGCTGAATAACACCTATATCGTCGAGCCGGACGGCACCAAGCACAAGCTGGGGCATAAATAAGGGGTTTCTCCATGAACGAATCATCCTTACGCCTTTCCGCTTATCAAGGCGACCGGGATAGCCAGTATGATTTGGCGAAGGTTTGCGAAAACGGTGTCCAGAGCGATCTCGAACAGGCGATTTTCTGGTATCGCAAGGCAGCCTTACAGGGTCATGAACTTGCCGTGCAAAAATGCACAGAACTCGGTATCTCTTTGATCGAGGAGCCACTGGACAAAGAAGCCGTTCGCAAAGCGCTAAAATGCCGCATTTATCCACTAAACTATTTGGGCTGCTACAAATATACGGTCATCTGCTCCAATTATCGTGGAAAATGGATCCTTTCCCGACACAAAATGCGCAGCACATGGGAAACACAGGGTGGCCACATTGAGGAAGGCGAAACACCCCTGGAATGTGCCAAACGGGAACTTTTTGAGGAAAGCGGTATTCAGGATGCGACTCTCTACCCTCTGTGCGACTATTGGGGATTTAATTCCCAGCGTTGTTCCAACGGCATGGTCTTTTTGGCAGTAGTTCATTCTCTTGGCAACCTGCCGGAGAGCGAAATGAAAGAGGTCAAAGCATTCCAAACGCTGCCCAGCGAGCTTACTTATCCCCTTGTTTCTCCCCTGCTATATGCCGAAGCGGAGAAACTGTTAAATACATTGTAGAATTCGCAAAAAATCCACCAACTTTGAGTTGGTGGATTTTTTTACACTTTTTCCGGTATTTTTAACTGTCTGGATTTGTATAGCTTATACATTTCTTCCACTGCCATACGGGTCTTGGCTACCACATCGCCGGATTTGGGGAAGCAATAGTACAGCACATTATGGTTGCCAATACAGATCACATCGCCCACTTCGTACCAGTAGTAGTCGGCATACAGGCCATAGCAGTGCTGGGGCGGCTGCGTATAGTCCAGTTTTCCGTCACAGCCGATTAGATGGAAACCGTTCAAATCGTGGGTCAAATGACCGTTGCCCACATTGTAGACCGCTTTATAATCCACCATCAGGGAAATGTCCACATCCACATTCAGCTTGTAGCTACCGTCCAGGATCTGCCTGCGGACGCACGCTCTTTGCCAATCGTTCCATTGGGGGACGGATGTAAATACGCTTTCTCCATCCACTGCTTCCAGCTGACCCAAAGGCGTCAGATAATACTTTTTATCACAATGGTTGCAGGTCAGATGCTCGCCCTTGCCTTCCATTTCCCCTTCTGTCTGGCAATGGGGGCATTTCCAGAGAATGCGGCTCAGGCCATCAGCTCTAAATTTGTCGTTGATCTCAATTCCATTTTCTTTCTGCCACTGCCAGTGATCGAAGGAGAATGCCTCGTCCAAACCGTCGGACAGTTCCTGCACGGAAAGATGACGCACTTCCTCCTGGGTATACAGGCAGCGGATATGGGCGCTGACTTTCACACCCTTGCGCACTTGCAGCTGATTATACAAGGGGTTTCGGCTGAAAGCGCCCTTGGTTTCGATCATTACCACCGGAACATCCAGTTTTTTCAGCAAAACGCCCATCTTTCGGGGCAGTTGCGTGGCTCGACCGTCAAAAGAATAGCTGGCCTCCGGGTACATGAGAATACTACTCTCCTTTTCCTTCAAGGCACAGGTCATGTCCTTGATCAGGGAAATATCGGTGACGAATTTCTGAGTAGGAATACAGCCAATAGTGTGCATCAGCCAACCCATGAGCCCTCCCATGCCAATGAAGGAGTCGGATGTGGTAACAATATTAAAAGGACGAGGATACAAAATGCTGTATGCCATGGGCATATCCAGAAAGCATGAATGGTTCATCAAAATCAGGCAAGGCTCTTTCTTGCCGATTTTTTCCATTCCCTCACTGGTGTATGTAAATCCACTGCCAGACAAGCTGAATACGGATGCCACACGGATCAGGCTTCTCCAAAACATATTCGGCTTGATGGGCTTTTTCCGCTTGGGACGGACCTTTGCCATGGCCACTTCATAATCGACGGTTTTGAAGGTATTTTTCAAATCGTCACGACCTCTCTGTTCACAATTTTTTCATCATTATAAACGAATATTCGATGGAAGTCAACAAAGAGATCCTGCATGTATACTGCATATATTCACCAGAAGTATTCAGTTTTTTCAAGCTAATTCTGTATATTTTTATCTTTTTGTGAATTTTGCATACTATAAATTCATTCTTCGCCTAATTTTTATAATATTTATACGCTTGAAATTGTATATTATTCATGTTAGAATACATCCATAAACAAAACCACCTTACAAAACAAAGGAGAATGAGTTATGAAAAAAATAATTGCATTCGCATTGTCCATTCTGATGGCAACAGGACTGTTCGCCGGATGCACTCCCACTGACGACGCCGAGGCCGGCGAAAACAAATACAACCTCAAAACCGTAAAAGAAGGCTATCTGATCATCGCCACCTCCCCCGACTACGCCCCCTACGAGTTCTACGACATGAGTTCCGGCAAAGCAGAACTGGCAGGATTTGACATTGCACTGGCCAAGTACATTGGTGCATATCTGGGCTTGACTGTTGAATTTGTCCCCATGAGTTTTAACGGTGTTCTGATGGAAATTCAGAACGGAAAATGTGATCTGGCACTTGCCGGTCTATCCCCCAGAGCGGATCGGGCTGATCAGATGGATTTTTCCACCATTTACTATTCTTCTGAGCAGAGCCTCATCACTTTCAATGGCAAAATCAGCTCCATTGAACAGGCAAACGATCCCAATGTGAAAATCGGCGTACAGACCGGTTCTATTCAGGAAGGTCTGGCAAAAGAAAACACACCGAAAGCCGACATCATCAGTCTTTCCAAAGTCACAGACATCATTGCAGAATTGGTTTCCGGCAAGCTGGATGCTGCCTATATCGAAACCCCTGTTGCAAATGCCTATAAAGCCACCTACGCCGGCCTGTCCATCGTTACATCCATTCCCCAGGAAGACAACGGAAATATCATCGGCGTAACGAAAGGCAACAACGAACTGCTGAAATATGTCAACGAAGCCATCGAAAAGGCGCTGTCCGACGGTAGCTTCAACACTTTCGTCAAAGAAGCCTTTGAAGCCGCTACCGGCGAAATTTACGAAGGCACACTCAATGATGAAAACAACGCCCAGGAGGGCAACAACGATTGATCCCCTTTCCCGGTAAGTTCGCTTACCGGGAAACCATTTGTATGTAAGGAGAAAATAATGGTTTCCATTCAAGGCTTTCAAAAAACACTTGCCTATCTGGATCTGTTCCTGGAAGGCATGGGCTGCACTGTTTTGCTGTCCGCTTTGACCGTCTTATTCGGTTTTATTCTGGCGCTGCTTCTGACCTCTGCCAGAATGTCTAAAATTTATCCCCTGCGCTGGCTTGCCACCATCTATGTAGAGGTCATGCGTGCAACACCTATGCTTGTGCAGCTTTTTGTGGTTTATTATGTGCTTTTGGGCGACATCAGCTTACCTTCTTTCAAGCTGTTTGGCTTTATTCGCTTTGAAAGACTGGTGCCGGGGGTGATTGCCCTGTCGCTAAACTCTGCGGCATACCTCAGCGAGATCATCCGTTCCGGTATTCAATCCATTGACCAGGGTCAGACGGAAGCTGCACGCAGCCTTGGCCTGAGTCAGATGCAGAATATGTTTCACATTATTTTGCCCCAGGCCATCCGCAATATCCTGCCTTCCATCGCAAATGAATTTGTGACCATCATCAAAGAATCTTCCATTTGCTACACCATTGGTGTGCAAGAGATCATGTCTGCGGTCACCACCGCACAGAGCAGTTATCAAATTGCAGAACCGCTGATCATCGCAGCAGCCCTGTATTTCTGCTTGACCTTCCCCACTTCCAAAATTATCGCCTACTTTGAAAGGAGAATGAGCCGTGGCAACATCCGCTGAAACTTTAATTTCCGTCCAGCACCTGGAAAAACATTTTGACCACGGTGCCATCAAAGCTCTGGACGATGTATCCGTTGATATTCACAAAGGTGATGTAATGGTGATCATCGGTCCCTCCGGCTCCGGTAAATCTACCTTTTTACGCAGTTTAAACCTGACTGAGCAGCCCACCGGCGGCAGCATTATTTTCGACGGTGTGGATATTACCAAGAAGAAAATTCCCAATGCCCAGGGTAAAATGGTAAAACTGGACATCGATATGCACCGCCAAAAAATGGGCATGGTATTCCAGCATTTTAATCTGTTTCCCCACAAGACCATCCTAGAAAATATGATCCTTGCTCCTGTAAAGGTAAAGCACATGGATAAAACCGAGGCCAAAGAAAAGGCATTGAATTTACTCAAGCGTGTAGGTCTGGAAGATCGGGCAGACGCCTATCCCATCCAGTTGTCCGGCGGTCAAAAACAGCGAGTAGCCATTGTTCGGGCGCTAATGATGGAGCCGGAAGTCATGCTTTTCGACGAACCCACCTCTGCTCTGGACCCGGAAATGGTTGGAGAAGTTCTGGAAGTTATGAAAGAACTGGCCGCCAGCGGCATGACGATGGTGGTGGTAACCCACGAAATGGGCTTTGCCAGAGAAGTAGGTAACCGGGTGCTTTTCATGGCCGACGGAAAATTACTGGAAGAAGGCAGTCCCGCAGAAATTTTTAATCAGCCCAAGAGTCCCCGTCTGCAAGAGTTTCTTTCAAAAGTTCTTTAAGCTAATAGAAAAAGGCCATCGGCTTTCGCCGATGGCCTTTCTGTTAAAGTCCTAAATACTCCATAAAAGCAGGGATCTGCTTCTGCCAGGAGCTTTCATTATGCATACCGCCGGGAATGATTTTCAGCACCACATTCACCCGTCGGGTCAACAGCAGCCGGGCAACGGAGAACAGCGCCTCAGAGCTGTTGGAATGATTGGGCAGCTCCAAACTGCCATAGTCGATGTAAATACTGGAGTCGGTGACAATTTCTGAATTTGCCACAATGTCCAGCACCCGATCCTTGGAGATCCAAAAGCTGGGAGAAATACAGGCTGCCTTCTGGAAAATGTGGTTATACTCACACACAGCATACAGGCTCATCAGGCCACCCATGGAAGAACCGGCAATGCTGGTATGGGCACGATCCGGCAGTGTCGGGTAATTCTCGTCGATATAAGGCTTCAATGTGCCTACAAGCCAGTCCATATACTCTTTACCACGACCCGTAACATGACCGATCTGCGGCATATCAAAATCCAAGGGAGAATATTCCGAAAGTCGATGATTGCCGTTGTGGGTACATTCCACAGCCACAACGATCAGCTGCTTGTGGTTTTCATCCAAGTATTCGCCCATTCCCCACGACTTCCCGTAGGTAGCATGCGTATCAAAGAATACGTTATGACCATCAAACATATACATCACCGGGTAGCGGCGTCCGGATGTTTTCCAGTCCTCAGGTAAATAAAGATAAACCAGCCGCTGTTCGTCGCCGGACAGCGCAGGAATTTTGATTTTCCAGGTTTTAACCATGTATATCCTCCCAAAGCGATTTTTTCGCAATATACTACATTATACTATTTCCTTTTTCCTCCGTCAATTCGCAGTAATTCCAAATCCACAGCCGATCTGCGCCCATTTCTGGTATAAAAACACATATCCTCTGAAAAAAGGGCTTTCCCGAAGGAAAGCCCTTTCATTACCCTTGCACTTTTTCGTCCAATACAATCGAGAAGATCACTTCACCCTGTCCGGCTCGCCATACTGTGATGGTGCATTCCTTCCCGGGTTCCAATTTCCGCAGCGCATAGCTCAGATCATTGAGGTTTTCGATGTCATAGCCACCAAGATTGGTAATGATGTCCTTATTGCGAAGGCCTGCCTTATCCGCACAGCCGCCGGATACCACACTCTTAACATATACACCCAGAGGCAGTCCGTAGGTATCGGCATAGGTCTTATCCCAGCCAACCTCCTGCGCCATGATGCCCAAATAGGCGGTCTTGATATAGCCGTATTGCTGCAGATCCTCCAGCATACCATATACATCATCCATGGGGATGGCAAAACTGATACCTTCAATGGATGCACCGGAAGAAGTGGTTCCGGAATACTTGGCAGATGTGATGCCCACCACTTCTCCCTTGGCATTAAACAGCGGGCCACCGGAGTTACCGGAGTTGATGGCCACATCGGTCTGGATCATATTGATTACTGTACCATCGGTTGTCACATCCCGATCCATACCGCTGACATAACCGGCCGTCAAACTAAAACTCAGTTCGCCCAATGCATTACCGATGGCCACCACTTGATCTCCCACACGAAGCGAACTGCTGCTGCCAATGGTCACAGGCTGAAGGCCCTTTGCCTCCACTTTTAACAGTGCCACATCGTTATTAGCGTCGGAACCGATCAGCTTTGCGTTCATTTTTGTCCCATCCACAAAGCTCACTGTAATGGAAGTCGCACCGGAGATCACGTGGTGATTGGTAACGATATATCCGTCTTCTGTCATGACAAAACCGGAGCCGGCAGACGCAGATTCCATAATCTGGCCCATATTGCTTGTCTGAACCACACAGTTAACCGCAACCACAGAGTTGATGTTCTTCTGGTATATCTGGCTGGGAGTCATGCCTTCCACCGAGGGAATCACCAGAGAAATATCCGCATCCTTATACGCATCCAATTTCTGCTGCAACACAGCCATCTGTTCTTCCACCCGGCGCATCAGCAGCTGATTTTGATTTTTCCAGTAACGGCTCATCAATCCTACGCTGATGCCGCATCCGGCAATGACGATCGCCAGCACCGTCACACCGGCGATCACTGCTTTTCCCAGTTTTTTCCCGGTTCGTTTCGGTACAACGGTATCCTGCTGTTCTTCATGGTCAGCGCCGGACTCCTGCACAGGCTGTGCTTCAGAGGTTGTATTCTCCGTCACCCCGGTACCAACACCGTGATAAAAGCCATCCGTCGGTTCCATCGGCTGATCCGTGCCTCCCGAGACAGCGTCCGGGGTCAAATCTTCATGTTCGTAAGTATCCATGTTGAGCCTCCTATAAGCGATTAGTGTAATGGTATGTGATAAATATGAACTTTTTGTAAACGCTAGCGAAACACTTTATAAATTCCCCTTTTTTCTTCCGAACTCTGCAAAAAATGAAGCGGCGGCGATTGCCGCCGCCCTTTCACTTACTTCTTACGGAAGGACTTGCAATCGGTACACTGGTCAACAGTAGGGTTGGCCTCGTGGGTACCCACCAAAATGCGATCCAGAGAGCAGAAGTTTGCATCGTCACAGTGGTAAGCGCACTGCTGAACAGTACACTCGATGCACTTGTTGGCATGGCAGTTCATACACATTTCCTCCTTTGAAAGTATTCAAGCGTAGTTTGTACCGTAGGAAGGAAAATATGCGCCAAGAAGAATTGCTTTTTGGGGCAAAATATGTTATTTTATTAAAAAGAACAAAAATAAGGAGAATGCACATTATGGCAAAAATTGCACCCTCGATTTTATCTGCTGATTTTGCAAATCTGGAACGGGATATCCATGCCATCGCTGAAAACGGCGGCGACTGGGTCCATGTGGATGTGATGGACGGTATCTTTGTCCCCAATATCACCATTGGCATCCCCGTGGTTCAGGCATTGCGAAAAGTAACAGCTTTGCCACTGGATGTCCATTTGATGATCGATCGACCCATTCGATATGTTGAAGACTTTGTCAAGGCTGGCGCCGACATTGTCACCATCCATGTGGAAGCCGACCAGCCACAGAACACGCTGGATGCGCTGGATAAGATTCATGCCCTTGGCTGCAAGGCCGGTATCGTGCTAAAGCCCAAGACCCCGGCAGAAGTTGCACGGCCCTATTTGGAAAAATGCGATATGATTCTGGTTATGACTGTGGAACCCGGCTTCGGCGGTCAGAAATTTATGGCAGATATGATGCCCAAACTGCACCAGCTGCACACCTGGCTGAATGAAGTCAACCCCACCTGCCTGCTGGAAGTCGATGGCGGTGTAGACAGCAACACCCAGTTGGTATGTAAGCAAAATGGCGCTGATGTTTTGGTTGCCGGTTCCGCTTATTTCAAAGCAGAAAACAAAGCAGCTTTTGTAAAGCTGGTACAATCTTGATCCTTTGTCCACCGGCCTGCGCCGGTGGACAGTTTTATTTTTGCAGCGGCAATATGATAGAAAATTCGACCCTTCCATCATAGCAATCCACCGAAATTTTTCCTTTATGTGCCTCTGTGATGGCTTTGGCAATCGCCAGGCCAAGGCCAAAATGTCCATCATCAGATCTGGCTTCGTCTGCTCGACAAAAACGTTCAAACATCCGATTTCTTTCCTCTTTGGGGATCTGTGCGCCCTGATTGATAACGGACAGTTTTGCCAAATTATGCTCGCTGCGGAGGATCACCGTTACTTCCTTGCCACCTACACTGTGGTCAATGGCATTATCGACCAGAATGGATACCAATTGTTGGAGTTTTCCTCCATCTCCCTCTACAAAAAGAGAAGGGGCGATCTGCGTCTTTATCTCCAACCCCCGTTCAAAAGCCATCGTTTCAAAGGGAAGGATCTCTCCGGAAACCAGATGACTAAAATCCAAATGCTCCATTTGCAGCTTAACATCTTCTGTCTTTGCCAGATCCAGAAGTTGCTTGACCAGGCTGCCCATCCGTTCATTTTCATACTGGATATTGGACAGCCACTGGTTTTCTCCCAGTTCTCGGCTTAAAAGTTCAGCATTGGCGCTGACTACCGATACAGGTGTTTTCAGTTCGTGGCCTGCATCTGAAATAAACTGCTTTTGCTTACGATAGCTTTCTTCCAGCGGCTCCACAATTTTCCGAGCCAGGTATACCGCCAGGAAAAACACCGCAACAATGATCACGCTTCCAAAAATCAGGGTATTGCGTAAAAGCGATGACATTCTCTCCTGTACAATGGTATTGTCCATAAACACCACCAGCTTATACCCCTGCTTTTGCGCCACCAAATACAGGAGATTCCCCTTCACACCGCGGCTCTTCCCGCTGTCAATGGCTTTCTTTGCATATGATTGCAGGTATTCTTCGCTGTAAAGTTGACGATCTGCCGTATCTGTGGCCAAAATGAAACCATCATCAGATATTGCCACTGAGTAAAAGGTAGCCAAGCGAAAAGATGGGCGATCCTCAAAAGGATTTTTTCCCGGATCAATCGGCTGGGGAATGGTGCCTTCCAATCGCAGGACATATGTTTTGGCATGTTGCTGCAACATTTGATAGTTGTCGTAGCGCATCTCAAAAAAACTGGTCAGATAGATCACCGCCAATGTCCCCAAAAGCAGCAACATCAGCACGGCCATAATGGCAGCCACGATTTTTCGTCTGGATTTTTTAAACATGATCCCACCTCAACTCGTAGCCTATGCCCCGAACAGCTTTTATCTCCGTTTTTGCTCCCACAAATACCAGTTTTTTCCGTGTAAATGACAGGTATACTTCTACATTGTTATATTCCGCTTCACTGTCCAGTCCCCAAATTTTCACTGCAAGTTGCTCTCGAGTCAGGATCTGCCCATGATTGACCATCAAGTATTCCAGCAGGCGGAACTCTTTTTCGCTGAGTCGCACACTTTGCCCATCAGTATCGCAGGTCAAGGTCAATCGGTTGGTATCCAGCGAAATGTCACCGCAATGCAAGATCCCATCCGGCATATTAAAACTGCGCCGCACCAACGCCCGCAGTCTTGCCAGCAATTCTTTGGTCATAAAGGGCTTTGTCAAATAGTCATCTGCCCCACTGTCAAGTCCTTCCACTTTATCATCCAGTTCAGCCTTGGCCGTCAACATCAGAATCGGCGTGTGAATACCTTTGGCTCTTGCCTGACGGGCGATCTCAAAACCATTCATTCCCGGAAGCATCACGTCCAGAATGATGATATCATAGGCCTCACTTTCAATGGCAGCTGCACCGTCAATTCCATTGCCGTAGTGATCTACTTCATATTTCTCCATACGCAAGATCTCACAAAGAGCCTGTGCCATTCGTTTTTCGTCTTCAACCAGCAAAAGTCGCATTTTCTCCGCCTCCTTCTGTTGCTCATTATAGCATAAAATATTGAAAAATTATTGAAAAAAGAAAAGATAGTAAAAATAGCTAAAAAAGGAGCCTCAGTAATTGACTTTTGCGGCCTGTTCTTGTATAATATATTCGCGAAAAACATTTGTTTTTCGGAAATAGTAAATCCAAAGGCGTAAAACGCCTTTTGAAAGAAAGGAAATTTGCCATGATTTATAGTAGCGA
>CAZPJH010000024.1:0-19962 GCA_964586875.1 uncultured Oscillospiraceae bacterium | reverse complement strand
CATACTGAAATTTTCATGTACTTTCACTTTCTATAATTCGGTACACCTTTTCTGACCACTCCCAAATATCTTTGCAATCATTATCAATATAAATAATCCTGTCTATTAAATCACATGGTATGTGCGATTCCAATTGCTTTTTTAATTTCATTGGAATCACAATTTTGTAGACCCAGTCTTTCAGTATTATTTCATCCTGAACTTTCATAGGAAGCACCCCATCACACACCGCATTAGGATGCTTTAACAATTGCTCATATTGGAAGTAAAATCTCACTCCAGGATTAAAATGCACACTCAAATCATCTTCATTAGGAAACCGTCTTAATGCTCGTTCCATAACCAATCGATCTCCTGCTTGGCAATTTCCCCATGAAAGCATTATGTATTCAAAATAATCAGCTGGGTCATTTGCTGCATTTCTATTTTCGCTCATAAGTTCTTCGACAGATACTTTCCTTGCATTTCGTGCGGATAACAGTTTTCCACATTCAAATATTTTAATGGCATTATCAGCAGAAGTCGTATGGCATACATACTCTGTAACGCACCCTTTTCTATGAGGACATGCTGTACATTCTGTCAACAGCTTCGGTCGTGGGGTGCTTAAATACAGTTCTTTATGTTGGATACATTCGTTCACAATCTTTAAGACATTACGATCTTCACATTCAATGACACATTTCCTGCCATATCTTTTTTCATACTCTATAAATTCGATAATCGTTCTAATTTCCCACTCTGTGATCTGTGGATAATTAGAAAGTTTCTTATAGAACACGCCATCCCATACTTCAGTAAATTCGAAATCACCTATTTTAATTAACATATTATCACAACCAAATTCAACGCTTTCTTCGCCCAGCTACATTAGCTCAGTAATCTAACGGTTTTCCAAATACTCACCATTTAGAAATGCTTTTCATTTATTTTCCATTTCATGGTTTTCATATAGAAAAGTTCCGCAGAATGCATTGACTGAGCCATCAACATAGCGTGCATAGTCAAGGATTTTCTCAAATCCGCACTTTCGATGTACGCTCAAGGACGGGACATTGTTATGACTGATATGGCTATAAATCTTTTGGTCACAATATTCGAGCTGAACGGCACAGATCAGCCTTTCGGCATATCCCTTTCTCCGATATTCGGGACGTGTTTCCAGTGCTTCCAATAGCAGGCCATCTTGATAGCTTTCCAGCCGCAGAGCACAGATGTATTTGCCGTTTTCCTCCCAAATGCAGTAAAGATCTCCCTCCTTACAGAAAAATCCCTGCTGCAAATAGGCATAAAAATCCTGTTGTGCCTGAATGAGCTGTTCATTGGCTGATAAATTGGGGTATAATTCCTCCCCGTTTTCTGCCACGCTTTCCCGATATACCTCCATCAGTTCGCCAAAGCGAATCTGATGGAGATTTTTACAGATCCTCAACATTTACACCTTTTCTCCTAAAATGGACTTGGTAGCATAGGCATTCAGACTCATATCTGCCACGTTGCCGGCCAGATATTCATAATAAGCCTGTGCGCCGATCATCGCACCGTTATCGCCACACAAAGACAGCGGCGGCATATAAACGGTGGCGCCCAGTTTTTCCGCCGCCGCCAGAATATCCCGGCGAATTCGGGAATTGGCCGCCACACCGCCGGCAACGGCAACTTTCTTATGTCCTGTTTCCTGAATGGCACGAACAACCCGTGGCACCAGCGTATCGGATACCGCCGCAGAGAAAGAAGCACACAAGCTGGGAACATCCAATTCTTCTCCCACCTGCTCAGCGTGGTGAATGAGATTCAGCGCCGCCGTTTTTAGGCCGGAGAAGCTCATATGATAGGGATTTTCGCCGGGCTTACTGCGGGGCAGATCATATTTGGTTTCGTCGCCGATTTGGGCGATCCGATCCAATGCCGCACCGCCGGGATAAGGCATCCCCAACACCCGAGCCACCTTGTCAAAGCATTCGCCGGCAGCATCATCTAAGGTGGTGCCCATAATCTGCATATCCGTATAGTCTTTCACTTCTACGATCATAGTGTGTCCGCCGGACACCACCAGGCAAAGGAAGGGCGGCTTCAACTCCGGATAAGCAATATAGTTAGCCGCAATATGGCCACGAATGTGGTGGACCGGGATCAGAGGTTTGTTCATTGCCAACGCAGCCGCTTTGGCAAAATTCACACCCACCAGCACTGCACCGATCAGCCCCGGCGCATAGGTGACAGCCACGGCATCGATCTCATTTCTGGTCAGGTTTGCTTCTGCCAATGCCTGATCTGCAAGGGTGTAAATTGCTTCAATATGCTTTCTGGAAGCGATCTCCGGCACAACCCCACCATATTCCCGGTGAAGTGCCACCTGAGAATTGATGCGATCCGTCAACACCTCTCGCCCATCCCGGACGATGGCCACAGCGGTTTCATCACAGGATGACTCAACAGCTAAAATATTCATTGCTGCCACTCCTTTCGCAAGATAAGCGCATCCTCCTTGGGATGCCGATAATAACTGGGCCGTCGACCAACAATTTTAAATTCCAACTTTTCATAGAGTGCAATTGCATTTTCATTGGAAGTTCTGACCTCCAGCGTCAGGGAATGAACGCCACTGTCTTTCAGGGCTTCCACCAACTTCAAAATCAGCATTTTTGCAACGCCTTTTCGACGAAAGTCGGGATGGACTGCCACATTCATCATGTCCGCTTCCCCCTCTACGCTTTGCGAGCCTACATAGCCGGCCAAGCGCTCCCCTTCCATGGCCACCAGCCACAGAGAAAGGGGGTTTTTCAGTTCTGAGGCAACGCTCTTTTCACTCCAGGGGTCAGTAAAGCAGAGTTTTTCCAGTTCCGCCACCTGCACCACATGGTCTTCTTCCATTTTCTGAAATTTCATCATTTTGCCTCATACCAGCTCTTTCCGATTTTTGCCTCAGCAGTCAAGGGTACTTTCAGCTGGGCAATCTGCTCCATCTCCCGGCTAACCAGCTTTGCAACACCCTGAGCGATCTCCTCCGGGCACTCCACGATCAGTTCATCATGGACTTGCAGCAGCAGTTTTGCCTGGGGGTATTCTTCTCGGAGTGCTTTATCCACACGGATCATGGCCAGTTTGATAAGATCCGCTGCTGTTCCCTGAATAGGCGTATTCAGGGCAATTCGCTCTGCCCCCTGACGGATGTTAAAGTTGCTGGCAGTCAGTTCCGGTATATAACGACGACGGCCATATAGCGTTTCGGTGTAACCCTTCTCTCGAGCATCGATGACCACCTGCTTCATATACTTGCGGACACCGCTGTAATTGGTCAGATAGTTTTCAATATATTCCTTCGCTTCATATCTGGAAACGCCAATATCCTCCGACAGGGAGAATTCAGAAATACCGTAAACAATGCCGAAATTAACGGCCTTTGCGTGACGGCGCTGCAAGGGTGTCACATTCTCGGGTGCAACACCAAAGACCTGTGCCGCTGTCACCGTGTGGACATCCTGACCGGAAATAAATGCCTGCTGCATCATGGCATCGTCTGCAATATGAGCAAGCACACGCAATTCGATCTGGCTGTAATCTGCATCCACCAGCACACAGCCCTCTCTCGGCACGAACATTTTCCGGATTTCCGCACCCAGATCTGTACGCACCGGGATATTTTGCAAATTCGGGTCGGTGGAGGAAAGTCTGCCCGTAGCCGTCACCAAATTCTGGAAAGTCGTACGGATCCGGCCATCTTCACAGATGACTTTCATCAGTCCATCAGCATAGGTGGATTTCAGCTTGGTCAGCATCCGGTAATCCATAATAGCCGGAATAATAGGATGCTTGTCCTTCAGCTTTTCCAAAACATCTGCATTGGTGGAATAGCCGGTTTTGGTTTTCTTCACCGGGGGCAAACCCAATTTATCAAACAGCAGTTCCCCTAATTGTTTGGTGGAATTGATATTAAACGTACCTTCTGCATAGCTGAAGATCAGTTTTTCGCAGTCATCAATTCTCTGGGCGAGCATTTGACCAAACTGCTCTAGCTGCTGACGATCAATGGCGACCCCCTCTTTTTCCATTCGATACAAAACACTGCACAGGGGCAGTTCAATGGTTTTGTAAAGCTGGGTCATTCCCTGCTTTTGAAGTTCTGCCTCCAAAACAGGTCGCAAATGCCACAGTGCTTCAGCACAGGCAGCCGCATCTCCGTCCTCTACGCTCATGCCCAGGAAAGTGGTTGCCAATTTGGACACCGGATACTCCGATTGGGAAGGATTTAAGTCATACGCCGCCAATGCTGTATCAAAAGAGAATGCTTCAAAGGCGACCCCCATTTCGTCCAGACGGTGCATAGTCGTCTTCATGTCATGGCAGATACAATTTTTCCGTCCTGAAAGAAAATCGCCATTCATCTGCACTTCCATAGGAGTCATGGTATAAACGCCCTGCTCCCAAGCCAGTGCCAGTGTACCATCCTCTGCCAAATACACCGCACAAGCATCATTTTCTCCGGGTAAATCATCCGACTTCGGCAGAGGCTTAATATCGGTCTTTACTTGCTGGGTTGCATTTACCGCAGCCCCTCGCAGGCCGTATTTGTCGATCAGTTTTACAAATTCCAGTTTCTGAAACAGGGCATACAGCTCCGGCTTATTATAGGGGCGGATAATGGCATCCTTCGGCTCAAAATCAATGGGCGCTTCCGCCACAATTGTTGCAAGATCATAGGAAAGATAGGCATTATCCTTGTCATTTTCCAACTTTTCCCGCAGTTTTGGGCGAATCGAGGCATCCTGCAAGTTTTCATAGACCCCATCCAAAGAGCCAAATTTCAACAGCAACTCGGTGGCTGTTTTCGGTCCCACACCGGCAACACCGGGAATATTATCAGAAGAGTCCCCCATAAGTGCTTTCAGGTCAACGAGCTTTTTGGGCTCAAAGCCATACTCTTCTCTAAACTTTTCCTCCGTATACAACGTGGCGGTGGTTTGTCCGCCCTTGGTGATGACCAGCTTGATGTGGACATGATCATCGATCAGCTGCAAAGAATCCCGATCGCCGGTAACCACCACACACTCCCAGCCGTTGTTGGAGCAGATCTTACCCACTGTGCCGATCACATCGTCAGCTTCCCACCCCTGGCATTCGTAAATGGGGATATTCATTGCACGAAGGACATCCTTCATCACCGGCATCTGCATAGCCAGTTCTTCCGGCATGCCATGGCGTGTGGCTTTATAGCCATCATATTTCAGATGACGGAACGTAGGGCCGTGAAGATCAAAGGCCACACACACTGCCTCCGGCTGTTCTTCCTTTTCCATTCGATCAAGGATGTTCAAAAAACCGTAAATGGCATTGGTGAAAAGCCCCTCCCGTGTGGTCAGGGGCTTGATACCGAAATAGGCCCGGTTGATAACAGAGTTGCCGTCTAAAATCAGCAGCTTCATACTCTTCTCCATTTTGCGCCCTGGGGGGTATCGATGATCTCGATTCCCTGCGCTTTCAGTTCGTCACGAATACGGTCAGCTTCTGCCCAGTTCTTCGCTTTCTTCGCTTCCGTACGGGCAGCCACCAGAGCATCGATCTCCGGATCTGCATTGGCCGCTTCTTCCTGTGCCTGCTTTTGACGCAGGGCTTCCGCAGAAGCGAGCAAATTCAGACTCAACACCGTATCAAAATCGGCAATGGCAGCGATTTTTGTAGCATCACTGCACTTGGCCTTCAGCACATCATACAAGGCGGTAATGGCCAGAGAGGTATTCAGGTCACCGTTCAGAGCGCCTACAAACCGCTCTTTCAGCTGAGCAAGAGCGGCTTCTTCCACTTCTCCCTCACTTTTCAGAGCAGCAATCTTGGCGATCAATTTGTCATAAGCCGCCACTGCATTGTCCAAATTCTCCCAAGAGAACACCAGATTGCGACGATAGTGACTCTGCAAGCAGAAAAGTCTGTAAGCCATGGGATCATACCCCTTCTGCTCCAGCAGGGAAACGGTCAAAAACTCACCCTTGGACTTGCTCATTTTGCCACCCTCGGTGTTCAAGTGATGGACATGGAACCAGTAATTGCACCACTTGTGACCCAGATAGCTTTCAGACTGGGCAATCTCATTGGTATGATGGGGGAAGGCATTGTCGATACCACCGGCGTGAATGTCCAGATCCTCGCCCAAATGCTTCATGGAAATGCAGGAGCATTCAATGTGCCAGCCAGGATATCCCACACCCCAAGGCGAATCCCATTTCAGTGCCTGATCCTCAAACTTAGACTTGGTAAACCACAGCACAAAATCATTTTTATTACGCTTGTTGGTGTCCTCTTCCACACCGTCCCGAACACCAACTTCCAGATTTTCTTCCTCATGTTCACCGAAAACATAGTATTTTTCCAGTGTGGAGGTGTCGAAATACACATTGCCGCCGGCAAAATAAGCCTTTCCCTTTTCCAAAAGGGTCTGCACCATATGGATATACTCATCAATGCAGTTCGTGGCAGGCTCCACCACATCCGGCCGCTTGATATTCAGCTTATTGCAGTCGGCAAAGAAAGCATCTGTATAGAACTGCGCGATCTCCATAACTGTTTTATGCTCTCGCTTTGCGCCCTTGAGCATCTTATCTTCGCCGGTATCGGCATCACTGGCCAGATGGCCAACATCTGTGATATTCATAACACGCTTAACATTGTAACCTTCATAGCGCAGTGCCTTTTCCAGCACGTCTTCCATGATATAGGTACGCAGATTGCCGATGTGGGCAAAATGATAGACCGTCGGGCCACAGGTATACATTTTAACGATTTTGGGATCATTCGGAACAAACAGTTCCTTTTTATGACTGGTCGAATTATAAAGATACATAGAAATTCCTCCGAAGTATTTTACATTTAAAAAACCGCCTCTTGTGCCAAAACACAAGAGGCGGATAGTCCGCGGTTCCACTCTTATTTATCACTTTTATGCACTTGTTCGCTCCCGGACGCACTTTCTCGCAGATGCTCTGCCGGGCTTCCAGCCGATGACCCAGGTTCTCTGAAAAAGCATTGTTTGCGGTACTCTTTCCGTTCATCACGATTTGTTGTTATTCTACCATTAAAACAGCAGTTTTGTCAAGGAAAAGCGGTCAAATTCCCATGATTTCTTTGCGATATTTTGCAATTCCCTTTTCCAGCAGTTCCATAGCACGGCGCAGGTGTTCTTCCTTCAGCACATAGGCGATACGCACCTCGTCTACGCCCTTGCCTGGGGTTTCATAGAAGGGGGCGCCCGGGGCAAACATCACTGTTTCTCCCCCATCGTCAAATTCGGACAGCAGCCAGTTCTGGAATTTATCGGTGTCGTCCACCGGCAGTTTTGCCATCACATAGAATGCCCCCTGGGGCTTTTCCACCAGTACTCCGGGGATGGTACGCAGCGCATCCACCACCAGATCCCGGCGCTTTTTATACTCTCGTCGGCATTCGTCGTAGAAATCCTGCCCTACGGAATACAATGCCGCTGAAGCCGCCTGATCAATGGTAGCCACTGCCAAACGGGACTGGCAGAATTTCAGCAATGCCTGCTGCAATGCTTTATTTTTTGTAATCACGCAGCCTACTCTTGCACCACAGGCGGAAAACTGCTTGGATACAGAGTCAGTAATGATCAGATTATCCCCAATATCTTCAAATATACCCATCGTTGGCGCACCTTCGAGCCGATCATAGCAAAACTCTCGATACACTTCATCACTGATCAGGTACAGCTCATGTTCCTTTGCCACATCTGCGATCATTCGCATCTGCTCTTTCGTTAAGGTCACACCGGTGGGATTTCCGGGGTTTGTGATCATAATTGCTCGGGTATTGGGGGTGATCAGTGCCTCCAGCCGATCCCGGAAAGCATATTGGTATCCTTCCTCCGGGCAGGTAGGCAATGCACGGATGGTGCCACCGGCCATGTGAACAAAAGTAGAATAGTTCGGATAATAGGGCTCCGGCACGATGATCTCCGTATAAGGATCCAGAATACAGTGGCAGGCAAACATCAGTGCTTCACTGCCACCGGTGGTGATCAGCACATCATTGCGTTCCAGCGAAACGCCCAATCCCTGATAGTAGCCCCGAATGGCATCGATCAGTTCCACCGTACCGGGAGATTCCGTATAAGCCAATGTTTCCTGACAGAACTGATGAATGACATCATAAAACGCCTGGGGTGTCGGCAGATCCGGCTGACCGATATTCAGGTGATAAATGGTCTTCCCCCGCTCTTTGGCCGCCACTGCCAAAGGATGGTACTTTCTCATGGGCGACGATTCACAGCGATTGGCATTGACGGAAATTCTCATACATTACCTCCATTTATGGCGCAAGCGCCTGATTGCTTTTGTATTGCCGGATCAGTCTGATAACTTCGGGGCTTAATGCCAGCAAAGCGATCAAATTCGGAATGGCCATCAGACCATTGATCACTTCTGCCAAAAGCCAAACCATTTCTGCCTTCATGACAGATGCCAGAACGACCACGGCGATTTGAATGTAAACAAATCTCTTCCAAACAGTCGAACCAAATAAATATTGGGCACATCGAATACCGTATAGTCCCCAGCCCAACACCGTTGCCAAGGCAAACAGGCACAGTGCCAATGCAATGACCGATGGCACCCAAGGGCCTAAAACCACCGTAAAACTTTCTGTCGTCAGGGCGACCCCTGCATCCACTCCATAAGAAATAGGGACACCACTGCATAAAATCACCAGTGCCGTCATGGTGCAGATAACGATGGTATCCAAAAACACTTCTACAATCCCCATCAGCCCCTGCTCCACAGGATGTTTCACCTGTGCCGCACCATGGGCGATTCCTGCCGTTCCCATACCGGCTTCATTGGTAAACACGCCACGGGACACTCCAATACGCAACGTTGCCATGCTACTTCCTACCAGACCGCCCGTAACAGCCTCCGGATGAAATGCCCCTTGAATAATAACTTCAAACGCCCTGGGTACAGCATCATATCGCAGAATCAACACCAGCAGACCCATAAACAGGTAAAGCCCCGCAGCAAAAGGGACCAATCGTTCCGCTGTTCTGCCAATCCTCTGCGCGCCGCCCAGCAGCATAGCTGCCACTAAAATTGCCAAGCCAAGCCCCATCAGCAAATTCCCTGCCGGAGTTGGCGAGCCGCCAAATCGGGATAGGGTATCGTTGATACTGACGATGACTGTGTTGATTTGGGTGGCATTTCCCACCCCGAATGCAGCTACGACCCCAAAAAAGCAATAGCTTCGGGCGAGAAATTTCCACTTTTTCCCCATCCCCTGCTCGATCACATACATCGGACCGCCAACTGTTTCTCCATCGGCATTCCTGATCCGAAATCGAACTGCTAAAATTGCTTCTGCACACTTGATCATCATTCCCAAAATGCCACAGACCCACATCCAGAAAATAGCCCCCGGGCCACCGATGGCAATGGCCCCGGCCACCCCTGCCAGATTTCCCGTGCCGACTGTCGCCGCCAAGGCGGTACACAGAGCCTGAAAGGATGATACCCCCTGTTCCTGTGATCCCTTCCCTCTCAATCGAAGGAAAAAATCTCGGATCGCTTTCGGCAAAAGACCCAACTGGGCAAATCCACTGTGCAGGCTCAAATAAACACCAACGACCAAAATGAAAACCAGTGCAGGTATTCCCCACACCATATCATATAGCTTTTGCAGCACAGACATTTGTATCCCCCTTAGCGTACCACATATTCTTCCAAATTTCAACTGAAATATATAAAAAAGCAGTTTCTCCTTTTAGAGAAACTGCTTTTGTTGATCTTTTCTTATTCCCAGGTAGCCCAAACTTCCGGACAGAAGCCGACGGTTGCCTGTTTTCCGTTGCGGACAATAGGCGTTTTCATCAGCGAAGGATTGTCAAAAACCTTATCCTCTTTCGCCCGTTTATCGTCCATGTACTTCATAAGGGTAATATCCTCATGCTTGCTTTCCCAGTCGATCAAGTGATCAATACCGCCCACAGCCCGTAAAACGCTGTCAAACTCTTTTCCGGACATTCCAAAGCGAAGCAAATCGATATTCTGCACCTTGATCCGCCGTTCCTTGAAATATCGCTCAGCCTTTTTTGTATCAAAGCATTTGCTTTTGCCAAATATCTGTATATTCAATAGGTCACCTCCATCAGGCACAATCCCTGGGGCGGCATCAGCATTCCGGCTTGGGCACGTTCTCCGCCAAACAAAGCCACAACCGACTTTGCTTCCCGTTTTCCCTGCCCCACTTCCACCAACGTTCCCACCAAAATACGCACCATATTATGCAGAAATCCATTTCCGGTAAATGTGATTCGGATCTCCGCACCAACAGAAGTGATCTCAATGGTATCAATTCGCCGCACAGTAGACTTTTTCATATGGTGGTTGGTGCAAAATGCGGAAAAATCATGATCTCCCAGCAAACAGGACGCCGCCTTTTTCATTTTGTCGGTATCCAACGGTTCCGGCCACACCGTCACAAATCGCCGCTGAAACACACAGGGTTCGTCGCTGTTCCAAATACGATAGCAATATGTTTTGGTTTTGGCATTCAATCGGGCGTGAAATCGGCCCGGAACCTCTTTACAGGATTTTATGCCAATGTCTTCCGGTAAATACCGCCTCAACTGAGAGAGAATTTCTTCACAAGGCAAGGAACTTTCACAATAAAAGTTTACCACCTGGTTTTCAGCATGGACACCAGCATCTGTCCGGCCACTGCCATGTACTTCGATCCTCTCGTCCAAAATCCGCGACAGCACCGTTTCCAGTTTTCCCTGAATGGTGGCATGATCTGTTCCCGGCTGGCGCTGCCAGCCCCGATAACGGGTACCATCATAGCATATATCCAATCTCAGATTTCGCATTTTTGATCCTTACTCGATCACCTTCTGCTTGGAGAGCCAATTCAAAATATGATCGTACACTTCGGTTTTATTGATCTCATTCAACAATTCGTGGCGGCACAAAGGATACAGGCGTATATCCACATTTTCCATACCGGCTTTAACAAATTCCTTGTATGTTTTGGTTACACCTTCCCCATAGGCACCCACCGGGTCATCACTACCTGCAATAAACAGCACCGGCAAATCCTTACGCATTTTGGCCAGATTTTCCGGTTCCTGATTATAGCGCATACCAGTCAGCATATCTCGGGTCAGGCCGGGGGTAATGGTGAAACCGCACATGGGATCTTCCACATAAGCATCCACCACCGCAGAATCACGGGTCAGCCAGTCAAAGGCTGTACGTTTATGCTCCACACGCCGATTATAGGAGCCGAACATCATATTATTAAGCATCTTGCTGGGTTTGTCTGCACCTTCAGCCTTGCAGGCCAGAGCAGCCGCTGCCAAACCGGAGTTGATGATTCCCCGGTGCATCCATGCCGTGCCGCAGATGATGGCAGCACTGATGCCGCATTTGGGATACTTTGTCAGCATGGTGCGAACCATAAACGATCCCATAGAATGCCCCAAAATCACATAAGGGATGTCCGGGAATTCCATTCGGGTGTAGCTAAGCAGTCGATGAGTGTCTGCCACTGCTTTAAACCAACCCCCTTCAAAATAGCCCACTGTGCCATCTCCCACGGAGTCCCCATGTCCCATATGGTCTTCAGCTACGACCAAAAAACCCTGCTGGGCCATGACCGTTGCAAACTGATCATATCGTGCCGCATATTCTGCGATACCATGGACAATTTGCAAAACTGCCTTGGGTTTCCCTTCCGGCTCCCAACGGCAACCGTGGATCATGCCCTTTCCATAGGACGGAAAATAAAAGTCCGTGTGCATCATATCACCTCACTTGATGATCTCATAACCGGCATCAACGATTGCCTTCTCCAATGCTTCCAATTCTGCATCACCGGTCACTGTGACCTGTTTCTTTTGCAGGTCAACAACAGCGTCCGCAGTGCCGGGAACAGCCTTGCAAACCTTTTCCACCATTGCTTTGCAATGGGTACACATCATACCTTCAACTTTAATGACTCTTTCCATTGTTTTTTCCTCCTGTTTCATAATACTTATTTCCTCTTGAACGATCTGCTTTTTATCCTCCGCAGGGAGTATTCTGGACCGAAACAGTCGCAACCGCAGTGCATTGCTCACTACAAATACGGAACTCAGGCTCATAGCAGCCGCCCCCAGCATGGGACTCAGCTGCCAGCCGAATGCCGGATATAACAAACCTGCTGCCACCGGAATACCCATGCTATTATAGAAGAATGCCCAGAATAAATTCTGTCGAATATTGCTGATCGTTGCTTTACTTAATTCCACTGCACGGCAAATACCGGTCAAGGAATCGGACATCAGCACCACATCCGCCGATTCCACCGCCACATCTGTGCCCGCGCCAATAGCCATGCCCACATCCGCAGTCACCAATGCAGGCGCATCGTTGATGCCATCACCTACCATCAGCACCTTACGTCCCTGCTGCTGCAAGCTTTTCACCGCACCGGCTTTGTCTGCCGGCAACACATCGGATATCACATGAGTGATCTGTGCTTTTTCAGCAATTGCCTTGGCCGTCAAATGATTATCGCCTGTCAGCATCACCACATCCAGACCAAGCTTTTTCATTGCTGCAACCGACAGCGCAGAATCTGTTTTCAACACATCTGCTGCGGCAATAGCACCCAAATAAGTGCCATCCTCCGTTCCAAAATACAGCGGTGTCTTCCCGTCCGCAGCCAGCTGGGGGTATTCCGGCACACAAATCCCCTGATGCTCCAGCAACCGCCGGTTGCCTCCATAATAGCGAACACCGTCGATCACGCCGCTGACGCCCAATCCCGGCAGTGTCTGAAAATCCTCCACCTGAGGCCGTTTCATTCCCTCTGCACGCTCCAAAATGGCCTTTGCAAAAGGATGCTCGGATCTTTCTTCCAGTGCCGCTGCCTTTTCCAGCAGGCCGCAACCGTCGGTTGCCTCTAAAACATCTGTCACCACCGGTTTACCGGTGGTCAAAGTACCTGTCTTATCCAGCACCACCGTATCGATCCGATGGAGGTTCTCCAGTGCCGCTGCATTTTTAAACAGCACGCCCAGGCTTGCGCCTTTTCCGGTAGCAACCATGATTGCAACCGGCGTTGCCAACCCCAGCGCGCAGGGACAGGATATCACCAGCACCGCAATAGCGGATGTCAGTGCAAACTCCAATGTTTCCCCCATGGCCATCCATACAATAAATGTCACCGCTGCAATAGACATGACAACCGGCACAAAAATACCGGCGATCTTATCTGCCAAGCGTGCAATGGGGGCTTTGGAGCCACCGGCCTCCTCCACCAGGCGAATGATCTTGGCAAGGGTCGTATCCTCGCCGACCTTCTGTGCAGAGATCTGCAAGTAACCCGATCGGCTGACCGTCGCTGCTGCCACAGGATCGCCCACTGTTTTTTCCACAGGGATACTCTCCCCCGTAAGGGCACTCTGGTCAACACTGGCTGTACCAGATACAACTACACCGTCCACCGGAATACTGCCACCGGCCTTCACCAGCACAATATCCCCTACGGTCACCTGCTCCACCGGGATCTCTGTTTCCACCCCATCACGCAAAACCGTAGCCATCTTCGGCCGCAGGTTCATCAGTTGCCGGATGGCATCGCCGGTTTTGCCTTTGGCTCTGGTTTCCAGAAATTTGCCCAGCGTCACAAGCGTCAGGATCATCGCTGCCGACTCGAAATAGAGATTAGAGCCATAATGCTCCACTTTTTCCCAGTTGCCGGAGCCCATGGCATCAGCCATTAAAAACAGTGCCGCAATGCCATAAATGAGGGCTGCACCGGAGCCAACTGCAATCAGCGAATCCATATTCGGTGCCCGATGCCACAATGCTTTCAGACCTCTGGAGTAATAGGCTCGGTTCAGATAGATCACAGGCAGCGTCAGCATAAATTGCAGCAGTGCTGCAACCATGGCATTGTTGTGGTACCAATGAGGCAGCGGCAACCCTACCATATGCCCCATGGTAAAATACATCAAAATTACCAGAAAGATGGCCGAACCAATGATCCGTCTTTTCATATTTTTCAGGGCAAGGTCAGCTGGCACCTCTGTTTTTTTCGCTGTCCCACCTGCGGAAATACCGTAACCGGCATCCCGAACGGCCTTTTCAATTTTTTCAGCCACATCCGCGGATGCTGCTTCAACACTCATTTTTCCGGCCAGCAGGTTCACTTCCGCTTTTTCAACGCCGGGCACAGCCCTTGTCACTTTTTCCACACGGGCAGAGCAAGCTGCACAGGTCATGCCTGTCACATCAAACTTAAAATTCATAGTCACGCCTCTTTCTTCTGTTATTATCGACGATTTCCCCGCAAAAATCAACTATCTTTCTAAAAATAATTGACATCTGTCAATCTATATGCTACTATTTTAGCACAATCACTAAAAAAGGCAAGTATGCACCTTTTTGTGCCATACTATCTTTTTAGATACCAAGGAGGTCGTTTCCATGAACACCACGCAAAACTGCCCTGTGGAAGCCACTTTGGACTTGATTGGCGGCAAATACAAAGCACTGATCCTGTGGCATTTGGCCGACAGCAAACTGCGCTACTGTCAGTTGCGTGATCTTTTGGAGGGAATCACCCCAAAAATGCTGACACAGCAGTTGCGTGAACTGGAGTCCAAGCAACTGATCCATCGGGAGGTCTTCCCCATTGTTCCGCCGAAGGTGGAATACTCACTGACAGACCTCGGCCGAAGCCTCATGCCTATTTTGGTTGCCATGCGGGATTGGGGCGCTGATTATCTTCGCCAATCCAAAGTGGAACCCAACTGTTTTATGATGAATCAATCCACAGTTTCCCATGCATCAATTTGACATACGAAAGGAAATCGTCATCACATGAATATCAAAATCATTTCCGACAGTACCTGCGATCTGTCCCAAGAGATTTTGGACGCAAATGGTATATCTCTTGTACCTTTGACGGTCATCAAAGCCGACCAACAGTATAAAGACAACATTACCATTACCCCCGCTGAAATTTTTGCCCATGTCGCATCCGGCGGCGCACTTTGCTCTACCTCTGCCAATTCCGTCGGTGAGTACATTGATCAGTTCAAGCTGTATGCCGACAACTACGACGGCGTGCTGCATATCAGCCTAGGCTCCGGTTTCTCCTCCTGTTATCAGAACGCCTGCCTGGCTGCTCAGGAATTCGACAATGTGCAAGTGGTTGACTCCCAAAACCTGTCCACCGGTCAGGGTCTGGTGGTGCTGGAAGCCTGCCGTCTGGCAAAAAGCAGCACTTCTCTGGAAAAACTGGCCGAAAATCTTCGTGCCTTTACTGCCCGTGTGGAAGCCAGTTTCCTGCTGGACAGACTGGACTACATGGTCAAAGGCGGCCGCTGTTCTGCAGCCGCTGCATTGGGTGCAAACCTGTTAAATCTGAAGCCCTGTATCGAAGTCAAGGACGGCAAAATGGTAGTTGTCAAGAAATACCGTGGTAACTACGCCAAGTGTCTGGCAAACTATGTGAAGGATCGACTGGACAATCGGGATGATCTGACCCGTGATATCCTGTTTGTCACCAAAACCCCCGTCACCAACGCATGCTACACCGCCGTTATGGATGCCGTTTCCCAGTGTCCCAAGTTCTACACCGTTTACGAAACCGACGCCGGATGCACCGTTTCCTGCCATTGCGGCCCCGGCACACTGGGCGTACTATTTGTCAGAAAGTAAAAAATCAGGCCCCTCCAGTCGGAAGGGCCTGATTTTTTACTTTTTCAATGCTTTTTTCACCACAGGCACAATCGTCAGTGCCACAGCACCGCCGATCAAAGCGGTTACCAGCTGCGGCCAGCTGAAGGTAGCAGGAAGGGCTTTCAGCATCGGTGCCTTCAGCACGCCTGCTTCCATCAAAGAGGGCGCAAGCCAATCGCAGATGACCTTGACCACCAGCAAATACAGCACCACAAACTTGGCCACAGCTGCCGCCAGCCAGGCAATGACCTGCATTACAATGTTTTTCTCATTTTTACGGGACAGCAGAAAAAGCAGCACCACAAAAACAGCATTGCCCACCATAATCACAGGAACCGTCAAAATCTGAGGTGCAATTCCCAGAAGATATGCCAGCACCGGGCTGATCAAAGCCACTGTCAGTCCGCAGCCAAGGCCACCGATCAGTGCAGAAACACCAAGAACAGTATTAACACAAGATCCGGTCACAAGCTGCCCCAAAGACTTGGTCAATGCCTGCAAGGACACCAGTAGCGCCAACATGACCGCTGTGGTAGTAATGAAGCGAACTTTTTGATTTTTCATAGTCTATCTCCCTTTCTTTTGATAAATTCATTGTAGCACATCTTTTTGAAAAAGCAAGTTCTACCTTTTTCCATAAAAATTATGCTTGTATTTCTAAATTGGTGTGATATACTTGAGGAAGCATTATCTCATTGATGTGAGGTTTCTTATGGATTATAACAAACTTCTGGATTTTAGTGTAGATCTGGGCTATGAACTATCCATGAGCGGTGCCGAAACATACCGGGTCGAGGAAAGTATCACCCGAATTTTCGCCGCCTATGGCATTCAGGCTGAAGTTTTTGCCATTCCCAACAATTTGATCGTCAGCATAATTCGTCCCGACGGTAAACCTACCACACGGATGCGCAGAATTGGTATCCACGGCAACGATTTGGACTCCGTGGAACTCTTTTCCGCCCTCAGTCGACGCATATGCAGCGAAAAACCGGATGCCGATACCGCCATGGATCTGCTGGAAGAAGCTCGCAATCACAAGCGTTATCATAAGCTTCCGGTTGCCCTGTTGGGCTATTTTCTTGGTGCTGCTGGATTTGCCATTTTCTTCGGCGGATGTCTGGCCGATGCCCTCTCATCGGGATTGAGTGCCATGTTAGCCTGTATCATTTCCCGCTTTATGGACAAGGCCAAAGCCAACACCTTCTTCAGCACCCTGCTGACCGCCATTCCCCTGGCCTTTATTCCCTATTTCTTTGGTGCGATTGGCCTATCTCCCAGCCCCGATGCAGCCATCATCGGTGCCGTGATGGTACTGATCCCCGGCCTGCTGTTTACCAACGCTATCCGAGATATTATTTTTGGCGACACCAATTCCGGCGTCAATCGCATTATTCAGGTTGTAATGATCGCTGTGGCCATCGCCTGTGGCACAGCTGTCGCATTGAAGCTCTCCACTTCCCTTTGGGGCATTCCCGAAAGCGCCGCTGCCATCGATCATGTTTTTCTCATCGAATGTGTAGCCTGTGCCATGGGTTGTATTGGCTTTTCCATTATTTTTAATCTCCACGGTCCCGGCATCGTGCTATGCGTACTGGGTGGCGTGGCCTGCTGGGGCGTTCACTGTCTGGTCATGGCCATTGGCTTCGGGGAAATGACTGCCGTATTCATTGCCTCCATTTTCTCTGCCATCTATGCAGAAGTCATGGCACGCATTCGCAAATGCCCTGCCATTGGATACCTTATCATTGGCCTGATCATTTTGATCCCCGGTGGTAGCCTGTATTACACCATTTATAATCTGATCATGGGTAACACAGCCCAATTCAGCGCCTTCGGCACCAAGACAGTGATGATCGCAGGACTGATGGCCGCCGGTATTCTGCTGGTGTCTACCTCCGTTCACCTGCGTGCCACTTGGAAGCAGCGTAAAAAGGTTTTGCAACAATAAATCCTCCCCCCGACTGGTCTCAGCCGGGGGATTTTTCCCAAAAAAGGAATATTCTCGCTCTGCGAGAGAAAATCCCGGCTCTCGGACTGTACTTTTTTCTCCCGGAGCGATAGAATAAAGCCATGATTTCGAAATCGATCACCAAAATCACAAGGAGGTTTTTATGGAAAAGAAAACCATCGGTACTTTTATTGCCGCTCTACGTAAAGCCCACGGCATAACCCAGCAGGAACTGGCTGATCGTCTGGGCGTATCCAACAGAGCCGTCAGCCGTTGGGAACGGGACGAGAATGCCCCCGACCTCAGCCTGATTCCGGCCATCGCCGAACTGTTCGGTGTTACCTGCGATGAACTTTTAAAAGGAGAGCGAATTTTACACGAATCGGAGCAGCCCAAATCCGAGCCGAAAGTGGACAAGCAGCTCAAAGCTCTTGTCAACCGTAGCATTTCCAGTTTCAGGTTTCTAATTTACCTCTCCCTTGCCCTGTCGGCGGTGGGCTTTATATGTATGCTGGGCATTTCCTACGGTTTTTATCGCCCCATTATCGGTTTTGCCGTGATGATGCTGTTTTTGGTGGGTGCGGTGACAGTGGCATTCGTCGGCATCACCAGCATGAAAACCGTCAAACAGGAAAATGAGCTTTTTGAAAATGCCGACCCCGCCTTGCTGGACAAATTCAACAATGCACTGAAAATCGACTCCTTCCGTTCATTTTTCATTGCCTTTACTGCATTTTTCCTGACCCTGCCGTTGACCATTGCCGGAATTCAGTATTCTCATGCAGTGGTCGTTATAGAGGACTATTTGATTTATCTGTGCATGCTGATCCCCATTTTGCTTCTCTGCCGCTGGACGGTCAAGGATCGCTACTTTGCATGGGTCACAGAGCAGCCCTACCATCCCGACGGATATGCTGAAAATTCTTTTCGGCGAAAGCTGAATTTGTTACAGCTGAGTTGTATTCTGCTCGCCGGAGCAATTGCGCTGGGTGTTCCTCTGCTTGCCGATGTGATTCATTTAAGTAACCCTTCATTTGCGTTTTCGGATAGTTGGAGCAGGTGGATATTCCGCCCCCTTCTTGTGGCATTTTGGGCAGCCGACATCGTCATTTTTATCGTTTTCTACCTTCGCTATCAACAGCAGCGTTCCTTCTTCCTCATCATCGGCCTGCGAAACATTGTCCTTGCCGTTCCCACCTTCTGCCTTTCTTACTGTCTTGTTGGTTGTTACGAATGGAGCAGCGGTGTCCTCGATGATTATCATGTTGAATGGAACTTCAACAATATTGCCATCACCCTATCTCTCTATCTCTTCATCTTCGCCATTTTTACCGCCTTGGATGTGGTAAAGAGAGGAAGAAACACGTAAAAGTCTTCAAGCAAAGCCAATCCTCGCCACGAGGATTGGCTTTTTGACTGTTTTTCTCAGTTCCTGAGAGAAAATCTCAACCTTGGGGCTGTACTTTTTTATCCCAAAGCGATAGAATAAAGCCATGATTTCAAAATCATCAATCGACAACAAGGAGGTCTCTCTATGGAAAAGAAAACCATTGGTACATTTATTTCCGCTCTGAGAAAAGCCCACGGTATGACCCAACAGGAACTGGCTGATCGGCTGGGCGTTTCCAACAAAGCAGTCAGCCGTTGGGAACGGGACGAAACTGCACCGGATCTCAGTCTGATCCCGGCTATTGCTGAAATCTTCGGCGTGACCTGCGACGAGCTATTAAAGGGAGAACGGATCTTCTGCGAATCCGAGCAGCCCAAATCCGAGCCGAAAGTGGACAAGCAGCTCAAAGCCCTGGTCAACCGCAGCATTTCCAGTTTCAAAACCATGATCTATATTGCCATTGCCCTGTCGGTGGTAGGACTTGTGGCGATGATCGGCATTCCTGTGGCTTTGGATGCAACAAAAGATCCCTTCGAAAATGTCTTCCAGGACTACAGAGATTATGCCCATATCGGCCTGGCTGTTATGATCCTGTTCGAGATTGCCGCCGTGGTGTTGACCGCCATTGCCACCAGCCGTATGAGAGAAACCAGGCGAGACAATGACCTTTTTGAAAATCCCGACTTACCCCTTCTCCAGCGTTATGACCGTGCGTTCGTTAACTATTCCTACGCTTCTTTCTGCACCACTTTTTCCGCTTTTGTGGTTTCCATCTGGTTCTGGGGCTGCTGGAGAGACTCTATCTACATTCCTAAGTTTTTACCGGATAACCTCAGTTATCTCACATTATTGCAAATTTTGCTGATCCTGCTGGCCACATTGCCGCTGAT
>CAZPJH010000023.1:0-21198 GCA_964586875.1 uncultured Oscillospiraceae bacterium | reverse complement strand
CCTGTGTCTATTATATCAGAAAAGGCCGCTCAATGCGACCTTTTTTGACAAACTGCATGTTCTTTTCTTTTTGCCTGAGAGAACGCATGAATTGTTCTGGCTGGATAAAGTGGGGAAGCCCGGTTTCTTCGTGGCGGGACAGCAGTGCTGAACTTGTTTCAATGTGGGAGCGAAGGGGATTAACCCTTTTCTCCAAAAGCCAGTCAGAAGCTGGCGATTCTTCAAAGGAATAAGGAGCAACAACAAAGTATTCAGTGTTTTCTGTGCTTTCAGGATATTCCAACAGGCCAAGCGTATTGCCGCAATTGGCAAACTCCCAATATACTTTTTGGTAATTTGAAAGCAAAACGTTAAAACGATGTATTACTCTGGTTGACCAATGATTTTTATATTCCAGCAAGGGCCATTCATGGGTGACAAGAATATGCCTGTTAAACAGTTCTGGTTCAATGTTTTCGTAGGGGAAGGATTTTTCCAGCTTGCGGCAGGTTGCCTTCAAGTCGGCGTATTCGGCTTGCAAAGCCTTCATTTGCGCTAGTGTTTTCTTCAGTACTTCCGGATCATATTCGACCTCCCTGGAAATGGTGCGATTGGCTTTATACTTAGAGCTCGTAAAGGCTAAACCGAAGTCTTTGCCGGAAATGGACTGGTAGGAGAAGTCTGGCGCAAATAAGCAAGAGTCGGCAGTTTCGCTTTTGCTGTGAGAAAAATCATAGAAGGTTAAGTCGTATTCTGTGTAGTAAGTATAGCACTTATAGTATTTATTATCTGTTTTCGAATCGTGGGAATTCAAAGAAATGCACTTGATTTCATCCATGGAAGCAACTTTGCGCAGTTTGCGGCAGAACGTACGGAATTGTTGCGAATCATGCCAGAATGAGGAGATTATTTCAATCAGGTCGTTGATACTGGCGCTATGACCAAGCTCCCATGGGCTTTTTGACAAACTTAGAAGTGTTGGGAAGGCTGTGTTTGCTGAGCTGGGAGGATTAGGAGCAAATCGATACTGATAGCGCAAAGGACTGTTGGTATCAGCGAAATAATCCGTACGGCATCTTATACATTGTCCATCCTTCAAGAGGACCCGCAGCTCCAAAAAGAAGTGAATTTCCTTTTCAATGTAGTTCCCGTTGTCGTCAATAAAGTAACGTTCCTGCGCCATATGAACCCCTCCTCTATGCAGATTTTTGATTGGATCCTCTCAGGATTGATCAGGCATTACCATCAGGGGGAGCTTGCCGACCTGCTCTATAGCCTTGTATATGTCAATCATGCTCACGCCCTGCGCCTGGTAAGTTTCATCCAGGGTGATGCACAGCTGTTCTTTCCATGCGGTAAGCAAGGCGGACAAGGCATCGAGTTTTTCCATTTCGTTCTCGTCCCGTTGGGAAAGATCCAACTGCTGATTGACAATCTCCGCCAGGTAGAGCATACTTTCCCAGAAGGCTTGAATCAGATCATCGTATTTCTCGCCGAAGATGGGATCGTAATCCTTCTTTGAAAGTGCATCCAGCCGGGAGCTTAATTCCAGGAGATCCATTTGCTCTATTGGCGGAAGCGTTGAAGAACCCAGCAGGGAAAGCACAATGAAAAGACCGTTTTGGTCCAGCAGGGTATAGACCACCGCTTTGCTCTGCTCCAGGGTGCTCAGCAACTGCTTCGTGTGGGGGAGCGAGGCAAAGGGCAGCGAACTTGCGTCCGTAGCAATGGGCGTATGGTCCAGCTGGGGAATTTCAGTGATGTCCTCCGGGGCACCTGCGGCCTTTAGCATGGCACGGCAGGTCTGCTGAATTGTTTGGGAGAGCGCCTCGACGTCAATACTTTCCGCATCCGAGGACAAGGCGTTTTTTTTCAAGGCAGAGCGGAAACGCTGCAAAAGCTCATCACATTTCTTTTTGAAATGAGTGGCGGAGCGGCTGTTCTTCTGCTTAGACAGCCAAAGGGGTAGGTCAATCAGAGCACCAAGGGTGCTGGCGTCGGGCAGAAGTGAACTCAGGTGGCGGAGGGTATCGAAAATGCAGGTATGCTCCATGCGCCAGTACTTTTCCTGAATCCGGCTTTCACTGTCAGAGCCAATGACAATGCGGGTGGTTTGCACAGCCGGAGCAGCGGGCGGCTGGGCGTAGGCCGTGCCGCAAAAGGGGCAGAAGGCAATTTGTTCCTGGCAGGCAAAGGTGCGACCGCAGTTTGAACAGTGGAATTCCATCAGACATACCTCCTTAATAAATGTCCAATGCTTTTTGACAGCGTCAATGGCATCCACATAGAATACGGGTTGGACGGCGGTGAGCAGCGACGAAGGAATGTTCATCAAATCGCTCATGCTCTGCATGGGAAGCAGTACCCGGCGTGCGCCTGCATTTTTTGCAACACGAATCATATCCTCTAGGTCATGAACCTGGCCCATGGAGCCAGAAAGCTTGATTTCGCCTACGATAGCAGTGGCCTCGGTAATCTGCTTATCCAGCAGTGCGCTGCACAGAGCCACCCACTCGGCAACGGAAACCTCGGCACTGGGGGATTTGCCTTGAATGTCGTTGTAATAAAGAAGAAAATCCCGTTCGGAAAGCTGCACGCCCGGAATCAGCTTTTTGGCGTTGCTCTGGAAATACGCCCAGGCGGCATTTATGCTTTCTTTCAAAGGACGGTTGTTGCCAATGCCCTGCGTTTCAAACTTGCCGCAGCCTCGAACCGCCTTGTTCTCCAGGCGATACACAGCCATATCGCCATCGGCCTGGCAGGAACCAATGGCAAACACATGGCCTGACGGCAGCTTTTGCGGGGGAATAAGGGTTTCGCTGTTTTGCTCCGGAACGAACACAACGCTCTCGTTTTTCATGTCGTTGCAGTAGCCCAGGTTAACATCGGCAAATTCGATGCCAGCCATGATTTTCAGCTGCTCCTTTACCCGGCGTCGTCCCTCGATGGCATATTTCAGCAGCCACTCGGTTTCTTCCCGGGTGATGTTCTTGTCCGGGAACAGCAGCTTAATGAGTCCGGACATGGTTTTCCGAACAGCGATTTCATCACGCTTGTTGAACTGGTTGTTCAACTGGAAGTAATCATCCAGCACATGGGTATAGTCCAGGCGGCGCATACCACGGGTAAACTCAGCCAGACAGTCGGTAATCAGACCGTATTTCTCCGTTAATAAGCTGGAACGCATTTTGGGTATTTCCCAGCCGGGAAGGTAGTAGTGAATTCGGTCGAAGAAAGCGCTGTCGTTGTTGAATTCCGGCGGGAAGGGACTGAACAGGTGTGTGACTTTCAGAAGATTTTGAACAGTGTCGTTGATATTGCCCACAAAATCCATGGAGGCATCTGCATTGATGGTGTCCCGTCCACGGGCAAAGGAGCCGGACGCCATGTAGTTCTTCATGATTTGAATGGCGTCCTGATCACGGAAGTGCATACCAGCTACTTCGTCAAAGGCCACGCAGTCCCAGTGCACTGCCAGTCCAACACGATGGGACGACAGGGAATAAAACAGGTTGGCTGTGGTGGTCTGTCCACCGCTCATCAGGATGGAATATGGGGAAATTTCCTTGTACAGGTGGCTTTTGCCAGTGCCACGGGGACCTAATTCGCAAAGGTTGTAGTTGTGCTCCACCAGGGGAACCATGCGCTCCAAAAAGTGTAGCTTTTCTTTTTCCTGCAGGGCATCGGGTTCAATGCCTTCGGTGCGCAGGAGCATATCCATCCACTCGGTAGTGGAAAAATGCTCACGCTGTTCAATGATTTCGCTCAGCTCAAGGTTGGGCAGCTGAATGGGTTTCAGGCTGGCAATGCGGAAGGGAGATTCCTCCGGACCACGGCGCTTCTTTTTGTTTGACTCATCGTCCCCAAAGTCTTCCTTGTAGGTATAGGAAATGCGGGCGATACACCAAATGCCGCCCATGAGGATTTTGGTATAGATAATGCATATTCGCTTTGTATGACGAAAGGCTCAATCTCTAGGTTGGCAAAGCGTGCTACATAGAAGTCGCGGTATTCGTCCAGGTGGGCGGATATTTTGTCGATGACGGTATATTCCCCACGCTCGCGTATCAGTGACTTGTTTTTTGCTTTCCTCCGGGCGAACATAGTTTTCCACCAGAATTCTGCGAATTTTTTCGATACCTGTGGCAATGGCGACTTCATCATCCGTGGCACAGTAAATGCCCAGCAGGTATTCCAGCACAAAGGTAGGCACATTGGTACCACGCTTGAGCAGGGCAGTTAAATCCTTGCGAACGATTTAACGGGGAAATGCTCAACAATTTTGTGATCTAGGGCATCCATATCGTTTCCTCCAGTGTATTGAAAGCTGTGGCTGGTGTGCTCAATGGCCGCTAACGGCAGGGGAGCCGGCGCTGCTTTGCGCTGTGGCCTGGGTCTGTTGACAATTCCGTGTACAAGTGAGGCGGTTATCGCTGCAACAGCGCAGAGGGCAGGTTCCTTTAGAGGACGGCGTTTGCCTGTGGGACGGTAGGTTCGTGTATAAAAGTCTTTCCCCTTGCGGTAAACAACTTGTTTCTTATAGTATCCCACGGCTGCTGCTCCTTAAAATCCAAAATCGTTTTCAAAGGCGATGGAAATGCGGAAAGGAATACGTTGCAGGTCAGCTTTTTCATCCTCGTTCCGCAAAACCAGATCATAGGTGGTATGGGGTCAAAACCGCTGCCCAGCAGGTGGAAAGTGATGCGCATGGTGCGCTGCTGGTTTTCGGTGGAGGTCATATCGCAAATAAGGCGGTGCTCATCGCTGATGGACTTGCCTGCACGGTCGGTAAAGTAGGCAACCACAGTGCGGGGCTGAACCTTCCCTGTGCAGGGCTGCTCCTGGTAGAAATTCAGGGTAAAAACGTTATTGCTGATGGTGTGGTTTTCACCCAGCAAAACAATGTTGGGTTTGGTGATAGCGGCAAAGCTTTTTTGCCCGGCTTTCTTGTTCTGATAATGGAGCAGGGGGATCACCATTTCCTGCAGGGATAGACCGCCGTGAACATAGCCACTGCTGCCACCCTGCAACTTGAAGCGCATGGAACCGGCGGGAAACACGCCACAAAGGTCTGGACGCTGAAGGTCATCCAGGGGTAGCGTGATGGCAGGTGTAACGCCTGTACCGTTGACAATGGCATAGCGACGCTTGTACTCCAGCACAGTTCCGCGAAGCAGCTCCTTGTCGGTTTTCTCGTGTTCGTCCAGGGGTGCTCGGGTGTAAAGAAAGCCGTGGTCAGCAGTAATGAACACGCTGGCAGCGCTGAATTCATTCACAAGGATACGCATCAGCTGCGAAAGCTCGCTGATTGCAGTTTCGCAAGCCATGGGGACGTTGGTGCCGCTCTCGCCCGCACGGTCAATGGCATCGTGATAGATGTACACAACACGTTTGCCCTTGATCAGCTCGTTTCGTTGTGACTTATTGTCACGGCGGAAAGCATCATACTGGATGGCAACACTTTCCGGCTTGGTGGCTTGAAGCTCTTTTTCACGCCGGGGTGCGTCGGTTTCCATTCCATCGCACAGCACCTTCAGGTTATCGGTTAGCGTAAGCCGGCGATGAGGCAACAGCGCTGCCATGCCAATGGGGGTAGTGCCCGGCAGTGCGCCAAGCATGCTGGTGCAGTGGGTGTTGCCCGGCAGCTTGCCTTGGAGCTGCTGGCGCAGCTCGTGGGCGGTTTCGTAACGCAGACCATCGGAAATGATAACGAAAACACGGCTGTCCGCGGTAACGACCCGCTGGTCATAAAACTCATGCTGCCGCAGGAGGGTTGACATACTGTCTAGTCCATGGGTGGCGATGAGACCTGTCCAATGGCTGTTCAGCTCATTCAGCCATCGCTTGTATAGGTGTTCTACGGCATCAGCAGCGGCTTTCAGCGCATCTTCCAGGGTGGTGATGCCCAGGGAAAGCGCCTGCTCGTATGCCAGACAGAAGGTTCGGTGATGCTGATCCATCTGGTACAGCTCATCAGTATAGGCGTGCCAAAGTTCCTTGGGCGTGGTGAAGTGAAACCCCTGATGATACGCCAATTCAAAACGCTGCAGGCAAATTAACTGGCGGATGGCACGGTAATAGGGTGAATATTCCGGTTCCCAGGGCTGGTCACGCCTGGCACGGAGAAGGTTTTCTGCATCGTCCAGGTTGAAATGCCCATCGGCAAAGCTAAGCAATGCATTCTCCAGCAGCATTTGATCCCCCCACGGGAAAAACATCCATGCGCATCAGTACATCACGGTTCCTGCGCTTCAGCAGCTTGTCCACACGGAAGGCTTCCTCCACACGCTGGCAAAGGTTCAGCAGACCTTCACGGTCAACCCGCTGGCATTCCACAAAGAAAGCGTAGGCGTGAATGGTGTGGGCGGCATCGTAGGGCAAGCCGGGAAAACAGTTTTCAGCGCCGCTGTGCATGGCAGCGGAAACAAGCATATGGCACGCTACGCTGTCCAGGCTGTGCTCGCCCACATAGCCGTATGCGGTTTCGCAGGAACGCCAGAAGGCGTTCTCGCCGCAGTATTTTGCTATGCTGGCAAGCAGCGGGTTTTCTTCATCTGGCGGGCAGGCAAGCACCAGGCGCAGCACTTCGCCAAAGCCGTAGGTTTTGGCACCACACAACACGCCGAAAATACCCGTTTGCAGTTCCCATTCGGTTTGATAGTTGCTGCGCAGGGCGTGGAGCTTGGCTGTACGATCCTTGCTGGTGAAGAAGCCAGAAACCCCTTTGGCGTAATCACGCAGAGAGCGGGTGTTGTTAATGTTCAGCTGGGCGAACAGCATGGACCAGTAATCCGCACGGAATACCTTGCTGTAAAGGAACACATCCTGCAGGTAGTTGTCCTGGGGATTGGCGAAAGCCATGGGGCAGTAGAGCAGCAGGTTTTCGTTTGCGCAGTCTACCTCGATTTGCCGGCGCAGCTCAAACATATTGTTGCTGCCCATAGTGAGGATGCGTGCGTTGTCCAGTTCCAGCTGGGCGACCGAATCGGCAAACTCGGCCTGCTCGTCCTGCCAAACGATAATCCGGCGGTGGTAGTAGTCCGGCAGGGGAGCGGCAAAGCGGGCGTTCAAGGTATCCTTCACGTGAATCGTTCCTTTACTTGATTACTTTATTTTTGTCAGCAAATCGGCAAAGCGGGCGTAGTTGACCTTCACGCCGTCGTCCAGGTCAATCTCCAGGCGCATATCGGCGAAGTGGTGGCCTATTTCTTCATACCTGTTCACCTCGGCCAGCTGTTTTTCCGGTTTCAGGGCACGTTTGGCGGCGTTGGTGCGGGTGCAGCCATCGGCGGTCTGGGCGGTTTTCTGGGCATGTCAAGCTGGGTGCGGAGGCGCTCCTGCTGCTCGTGAACATAGTCTGTGCGGACACGGGCCACGGTGTCACGGTCGTAGCGGTGGAGGTAGGTGAGGCACTTGAAGCCGTTCTGCTTGCCGGAGTCAAACTGCCAATAGATGGGGCGTTTCTGGTAGGTTTTCAGGTGATCGGCGTAGAAATCAGCAAGGAAGTAGTTGCGAATGACCTGACGGGGCATATCGCCCTTGTTGCCCAGGGCATCGGCAATAAAGCGCAGGTTTTCCTCCAGGGTATCGGCGCCGTAAACCTTGCGGACAAACTCCACCGTGCGGGAGACGATGTCATCGGTGAAGTACTCGTCGTCGGTTACGGGGACGATGGCGTCCCTATCTGGGAGGAAAAGCCCGAGGGATTCATCGTAAAAGTCGCAGGTTTGGGCGCCCTGGGCGATGCGGGCTACAATTTCCTCATAGTTCCACCGGCCGCCGGCAAACAGCAGACCATCCACATAGGGGGAGTAGCGCCAAGCATACAGCCCACGATGTAGCTGAGCAGGCTGACAATCTCGTCCCGGAGGGAGAGAACGTAGGGCATTTTGCGTTCCTCGTCGTTAGGGCGGTCGATGATGCGGTAGACGGTTACATCCTTGTCGGGCACATCGGGGGACAGCTCGTCCTGCAGACCGTAGATGCCGATGAAGATGTGTTTCAGCTCCTCCTCGTTGGACTTGAGCTGGTTGAAGCGGGCAAGACATTTCTGCTGGTGGGCAAGGTATTTATCACGGATTAGGCGGGACATGGTTTTGCCCCCTTTGCTATTTGTTCGATTTGGAAAAATAAATCGTTTCTTTCAGTTTGAATCATTCGATACATCTCATCTTTTTCGGGTTTTGGGAAAAAAGCATCTGCGCAAATAGTTGGGTTATTTTCTATCCAGGCAAGGCATTTTTTCGTTTCTATCCGAATAATTGCTATGAGCTGTTCAGCATAGCTTTCCTTAAATTGTTTGTTTTTGCCATAGAAGCCGACTGCCATTGCGTGTTGCATATGTGGTCTAAGGATGGTTGATGGGCAAGCCGTACGAATATCAATTAAGCAATGTTGGTCACTGTGTTCTACTCCTCTTTTGCTTTCTGACTTCGGAATGCCTAACAAGTAAATGTACGAATAGGAATTTCTATTCGATTCATAGGAATCACTCTCAAAGTATCCCTGAACATTCATACTGGTATTGCAAGCTTGGCTTTTCTTTTGGTGAGAAGCAAACCACAATGCAGACCATACGTTATCGACAACATCCAGCAGGCGCGTGGGGTAGCCATAATGCTGGAGGATTGCTTCGATAATTAGGTTAAGGTTCGGTTCGTCACTATTATTTGTGATATAGCGACGCATTGTTTTGGCGGCGTCTCCGTTCTTTCCATTATCGCCGATAATCAATTCGACCATGCGACGTACAGTTTCTTTTTCATCTTGCAAATGTAGACGAAAAATAGATGGTTTCATCGAATGGTAGTCCTTCGGCTGCCCACGAAATAGTACGGAAAAATGTTCTCTGTTGATGTACTTTGCGTGTCCTATTAGCTTGATTAACCCGAAAACGTCCGGAACTTCCCAAACAGGGACTTTTGTATTATCGATTATTTCGTTTTCAACAAATGTTCGGGTATGGCTATCCTGCTTTCTGTCTATAAGCTGTTGTAAGTTACACATTGCAATGTTCCTCTCAAATTAGCGGATGCTTTTTGAAATCCCAAGAGGTTTCGAAGGAGTCCCAGTCGGCTTGAGAAATATGTATATAGTCGCTGATGGTTTCGAACATACGGGGCAGGGGAACGGATAGCTCGTTGCACAGGGTGATAAGCAGGCATTTGTACAGGGCGTCTGTCTGATTGCTTTCCAGCATGGCGAGAACCTGCCCCATGTCCGCCCCAGAGAGGGAAACTTCCTGCGCCTGGCGCAGCATTTGCGGCTGCTGACCGGGTGCATCCGGCAATACGTGCATGCCAACAGGCAGCAGGTTGTGCTGCTGCATATATTTCAGCGCAATGAAGCGGTTGAACCATGTGTAGGCGACTTCCTCGATGGTTTGCCGGAAGCCGGCACGGTACACCCGCTGCACCAGTGCGCTGCGCTGGGAGGACTCCTGGGCGGTCAGCACGGCACCGCAAACCTTGTGAAACACGTTGGATGGCGCAATGCTGCCGGACTTGCTGGCGGCCTCGTCAATGCCGTAGAGTGCAGCACGGTCTGTCACCCGCTGGAGAAGCTCCAGGCGGGCTGCAATGGCGAAGTTTTTTCAAGGCGGTCTTGTTCATGGCGCTGGCTCCTTTGCGTGATTATAGGATGCTCGCTACAAGCTGCAATTTCTGGTCTTCCCAGATGAATGATGCGACGGCAAAGTGTTCTTTGTCATAGAAGCAATGGGCAAGGTTTGGCATGGCGGGGTCCAGCGTCGCAGTCTCGCTGCGAGTAATAGCATAGTCCATGTAAATGGTGCAATGTTTTGCTATTGGTTCAAGAATTTTGTTGATTTCATCGGCAAAGCGCTGGGATTTGCTTAAATCCGCATCCTCAATTTGGGTGGCGGAAAGTAAATAGCCAAAGGTGTTATCCTCATCCTCTTCATCCCAAAGCCACTGGATATTTTCTGTTTCCGCTGCGCCAATGTAGGCACGAACGGCATTGCGCAACGGTTCCTTATAACCTTGAAAGGCTTGATGGTCGCAGTCCACATACATGGTCAGCCAGTCGGCATGGAAGGTGAATGGTGCAAAACGGTTTGCCGCATAGGGCTTGCACATGGATGCAACGTCATATGTTTTGCCGTTGTTGATAACGAAAAAGTCGGTAGAACAGTTGGCGTTACCATAGTAAAATGCGCCCTTGTAAGTAAAGGACTCACGGCGTTTCAAGCCTTCGAGGTGGTCAGCCAAGCCACGTCCCTGCCAAGGGTTGGTTTCATCAAACATAAGCGGATCGTCTTGGTTCAGCGAAACGATAGGAAGCGCGGTGTCGCCAGAAGCAGTCAGGTCAATGGAAAAACTCTTTGCGGAAGAAAGCTGGTTGGTTATTACATCTTGTAGATTGACAGAACCACCGCAAGGGTACGCAATCTTATCATCAATAGTGATGGTAATTTGGAATGTTAAAGGGACACTTGATTCGGAAAGGGAATATGTCTCCCATTGGGTCGTACTCATGCGATCAAGATAGGTAATATAGCTTTGCAAAAGTTCAAGCGTTGTTTGATAAAAGGGCTGATGATTGAATGTGATATACTCATGAAATTCAACAAACCTGCTATGAGATAGGGAAAACCGATGAGCAGGATTTTTCAGGCTGAATTTAACCGGAGGGCAAAAATCCTGCAGGTTGTTCTGCTCGCAGTAGCTAATAATCCTTTGTTTATCTTCATCGGTAAGGTTGTAGTTCGTATCAGGGTTGACGAGAATAGCAACATTTGAAATGCTGTTTTCGTCAAATTCGGGGTAAACGGTGAGAAGCTTTAACTTCTTTGCGGTTTCACCGACAACGAAGTGCAGGTTTTTCAAAACTGTCACAGCCAGGTTTGGATTGGCGTTGCAATCCTCATGAGTGGCCTGGTTTCCGCATTTACGGATAAAATGGAAGGCGTTCAAAACTCGGTTGTCATTGAAGAAAGAACGAACTGACGGGTCAGCGAGCAGCTCAGAAAAGGGAATACGTTCAGTCTCTTGAGCGCGGGCTACTACGTAGACGAGCTTTGCTAAAAGCTCAGCACCTTTTCGGGATTGAGTCATGCTTATACCAGGTCGGCATTTGGCAAAGCTTTCTGCATCGCTGCAAGGCTTATATACCATGCTAATAACATCAAGGTTTTTAAGAAAATCAAAATTCATGAGAATCCCCCTCTATTTGAATGATAATTAGTTAAGCTGAATAGCGTCGTTGCCTTTCAGTTCGCTGATGAGGCGGTTGCGCAGGTCGGAAACGTAGGCGTCGATTTCGGCGGGAGAGGATAGGCGCTTTTGGGGCATCAAGTCATAGCGGCGCAGGATAACAACATGCCCCTTGGGTGCGCTGGGATGGTTGATGCTGGACAGGCGCTGTTCCAGACGGCGGCATACGCCGTCCTTGTAGGTGAGTATCTGCGTGATGGCGGCGTCCAGCAGGGTGGGACTGGTGGCGGAAAGCGCTTCCTGCTTGCGGCGCTCCAGTTCTTCATCCGCCTTGCACACATCGGGACGCAGGCTGGGATCCTCTCCGGCCAGGGAATGAATGTCCCCACGAGCCTGAACGATAATCTCCTGCACCCGTTCCTTGCGGGCGTTGTTGATGCGGGTATAGGCGGCTTCCACGGTCTGTCCAAGGGTGGGAAGCTCCAGCATGCGCCGGTAAGGCTTCTCGCTTTTCAAAATAGACTGCATGGTATCAACCACGGCAAAGGTTTCAGGTTCATCGGTGAAATAGTGGCGCTCCTGGTTTACCTGCCCGCACAGGCGCCAAGCGCTGTCGAAAATGTGCTGTTGATTACGGAAGAAGAAGTCCACATCGGCAATATCCTCTGCCCAGTCCAGCAGTTCATCCTGCGAACGGGTGAAGGCTTCAAGGAAGGCAATGTTGTCATCCTTTTTATCCATTACATTGTTAATGCAAGCAATACCTTTTTCCACGATGGTCTTGCCCGGATACGCAATGCCGGAACGATAGTTGTTCAGCAGGGCGTTGTTTTTGTTCTGGGCATCTGTAAGGTTGGAACGCAGCTGCTGGCAAAGGTTTTCTTCATCTGTGCGAAGATCCTGCACGTTAAACAGTTCCACACCCAGCTGACGGGCCTGCTTCACCAGCACATCGGGGGCGGAAATTCTCTGGCGGACAACGGTTTTTTCCGTTTCGGTGCGCTTCCGCAGGCAATCGACAATGCGCTTGTCAGACGGCGAAACGGCAGCACCGCTGTGGGTGATTTGCACCTTTTGATTGCGGATGAGGGTGGCGGTCAATGCAGCAATATCAATCTCACGCCAGCCATAGGGTGCAGATTGGAAGCGGCGCTGCATCTCTGCCATGGTTACTGTCATGTGCTGACGGGTGCGCACTTCTAGGTACTGGCGCATTTCATCCAGTGCCAGTGCATTGGGTATGGTGACACTTTGCATGGTTTCCTGTACAGCGTTGCCTGTCAAAATCAGGTGAATATCCTGATCAGAATTGACAAAGGCGTTTATATAGTTGAGCTTGCTGTACACGTCTTCAACCAGGCGGGCCATGGCTTCATCCAGCGCATCTTTGACGGAAGCATGGTGGATTTGCGTACGTTCGCCAGCGATGTAGTAGGCTCCCTTGACAATGGCATCCTTCAGCAGGCTGGTGGCAGTTCGCTCACGTTCTTTGGCTTCGTTTTGCTTGGCTTGGATGATTTTGCGAATGGATTCGGGCAGCTGAGAAATATTGCGCTGCTTGATGAACTTTTCAATTCGGCGGACTTCTTCAAACTCGTGGTAATAGTCGCAGGCGGCGGAAAGCAGCACAATGGCCTCATTGCCGGCACGGGATTGCAGTACAAGCTGGGTATCCGCATCGGCTTCGCTAAGCTCGGAAGCCATGGTGATAAGCCGCAGCCTGATGTCGTTGGAGGGTTGGCCAATGATGCTGTTGTCAACCATTTGATCAAAGGAAAAATCATACCGGTTACGGTAACGGAACTTCTTGCCGGGGTACAAATCGGCAAAGGCGGTTTGACCAATCATGTGAACGACCTCGGTGGAGTCCACAGACTGATTGCGAATATCACGGTTGATGTCCTGTTCCTCATCGGTCAGGAAAAGATAGGTTTCACCGTTACGGGAGACATAGTTTTCCCGCACCAGGCGATCCAGAGATTCCTGCAAACTGCGGCGGATGGTGATCTTGTCCGCATGTATGTCAGAAATCATCAGCGTGCAAAGGTTTTCAATATTGGAGACGATGCCATCAACGTAACGAATCAGGAACAGGAGCTTCAACACGTCAACATCCTGGGGTTTGAGGCCATCACCGGCCTGTGCGGCTCGGTCGGCCCGGTCAACCACACGGCGGATGGCGCCATCGAGGAAGGTGTGCACGGTGTCGTAGAAATAGTGGAAGGGAACAAAGCAGCTCTCATCCAAATCCTTCACCCGCTGGGATGCCTCCTGGAAGGCAGAAAGCATACTGCGCTCGCCGCCGGATAGGTGCTTGCCGGAGGAACCATGCTTGCGCACCTGTACCAGCACATTTTGCAGGAGCTTAAACTGATAGGGAACAAAGGGGTAAGACTCCACAAAGTCATCCTCGTTGGCATAACCCTTCAAGTCGGCAGTGGTGCTGGATGCAAAGGTAAAAAGATTGCGCATGATGGAAACGTTTTGCTGATACAAAAGGCGTAGCAGACCTGCGGCAGTATCGCTTTTGGCAAGGAGCCTGCGCTTGATGACTTCGTCAACCGAGGTGGACGAAAGGCTCAGGCGCGTGTTGAAACGCCCTTGAATCTTCGAGAAGTCGTTGCCCTTCACATGGGTAACGCTGTCAATGTCCTCCTGGCTGGTTACAATCACCCACACCTTGCCCTTGCAGCGGGAGCCAAGCTCCTCGACGACGGTTTGCAGGTTCAGCATCAGGCCGGAGTTATCACCAATATACTGTCCAATTTCGTCAACCAGAAAAACCAGGTGGAAGTTCTTTTCCTTGCTGCTAACGTATTCGCTGATTTCGCGTGCCAGCCGCTCGATGCTCAGGTCAGCAGTTCCGGTGCCGTTGAACCAGTTGTGGGCAGCTTGCTCGGAAATATCCGTCACTTGCATCAGGGCAGCAACAATGTCATCCTCCCAGAAGGCAAAGGCTTCACGGGCCTGGAGCCAATCTTCAGTGTTAATGGTCAGGAAAGCTTCTCTAAAGGCATCGAGCTTGCCTTGCCTATCCAGGAAACGCTCGAAAGCGGCGACTTTCATATCATCGCCGTAATAGCCGCAGTGCTCATAAAACACCTTGGTGAACACGCGCAGAATGGCATCCTGATCCTTGCCCATAGGGGATTTGGCATCGATATTAAAAAGAACGACCTCGGTTGGTGTGTTGCTAATGCGGCGCATCATTTCATAACGAATGGGGTCATAATCAAACTTGTCTTCAAAGTAGTCGATGGCTTTTTTTCCGTCAACCTTTTCATTTGCCAAAAGGCAGGAGAGAATTTTCAAAAAGTGAGATTTACCGCTGCCAAAGAAACCGGAAATCCATACGCCCATCTTATCCGTGGTGCCGTCCACACCCTGCTCGTAATGGTCGTAAAAGACGCCAAAGTGCTTTTGCAGTTCACGGGTGATAACGTATTCTTCCAGCTCATCTTTGCGGATCTGCTCGTCGGTTTGCATCACCTTGATGACGCCGTTAATGGGACGGTCGATATTTTTCCTGAACATATCATGCAGCTTCATGCTTTTTCCCTCACTTTTTACACGATATTGAAGGCACGGTAATAGTTATCGTCTATGAATTTGTCAAAGAGCGTCAATTCCTGGCCGGTGTATTTGCCCGGATAGAAAAGAATAACGGGCAAATCATCGAAAAGCCCCTGGATGTTGTTCAAAATGTTGTGAGATCGCATATACGGAAAAACTCTGCCAACGCCGGTAACAAGAACTATGTCCCCATGATGATGGGGTTCGTAGCACATCCGCTGGATGTAGGCTTCAGGCGGGGCAATCCGCTGAATCTGCGCCTGGGTAAAGGCGGAACCACGCTGCGCTTCCATTTGCGGGATGCGGTCCAGAATGCGTCGATCACGGCAGATGGAAAGCAGAATGTCGTACAGGTCGTATACAATCAGACGATAAGGCTCGTGGGTTTTATTCTCAACCATTGTGCGAATAAAGTGACGAATGCACATTTCCTGCGACGGTTGATAAGCAAACACATAGAGCCCCACCTCGTTGCTCAACCCTTTGTTGGAAAGAAACGTATCGTCCGACAGCTTATGCCGGAGCGTCTCCAGCCGTGCAAAAATGTCATCCATGACGCTTACCTCAATTCTGTACGTTGAAAGCCGGTAGAAATCTGCACATACCAGCAGATTTCAGTGCAGACACGAACCCGTCTGAAACGAGCACGGGCAGCAGCTCTTCACTGCCAATGTCAGACAGATACTGGTTTTCACGGAGTATATTCGTGATAACGGATTTGTTTTTTTGACGGTTGCAGCGCTCCAGGAAGCAACGCCTTCGTCCTTTTCCGCCAGGCGGGCGAAAAAAGGTTAATGTCCTTGCGGGTAAGTGTGAAGTCCAGTTTGCGATATTTTTCGCCAACAACATCTACCATGAATTCATACAGGAGCAAGCTGTCGCTCATCATAGCCACCAGGGCGACCTGCCGTGCTTCGCAGGCGGAGCCTTCGGTTAACAGGGTCAACAAAACATCGGAGCAAGTAATATGCCCAAGCCTGCGAAGAGCCACACGGCATTTGCCACGAAGTTCACGTTCAGTAGGATATTGAAACAAGTTTTCATAGAAAACACGCTGAGCAATCTCCTGGTTGTCCAGACCGCAACGGTACAGCCGGGCAACAACCCGCAATTCATTGAACATAAACTGCTCACGGGTAAGAGAACCATTGTAACAACTCATATTCTAGCCTTTCGAGCCGGCAGAAAGTGTGCGAAAAACAGCACCTGCGTGCCCACATTTGCAGCCAGCTAGGTTTGGTCGTAATAATTTGCAATTTGCGACTGCATGTAATAGTACGCCAGCAGGAAACAAATCACAAACTTATTTTACACCAAAAAGCACAATCTGGCAACATCATACCAGTGGAAATCATTGTTTTTTATGCAGGATTACAGTTTTTTGACAAATACCATCCGTACTGACGAGCTGGCTATCTTCATCGGCAACGCTGGCGATACTCCCGGTGATACCTATGAAGTGGAGATCGAGATTCCCAACGAGGCTGTCATGGACAGGATCGAGCTGCTCAAGACTGGTCTGACCCTGACCGGCTTCATGACCACGACCGAGCACGGCTATGAAGTAACTCGTCCCATCTACGAGGATTGCTATCTGGCAGGCACGGCCTTTGAAATCCGCGCTGCAGAGGACATTATCGGTGACGACGGTACGATCAGGGCCTGCTGCATATCAGCGGCTACTTCCCCTACGGCAAGTATTACATCAAGGAGTTGGCTGCTCCCGCTGGTTGGAAGATCAATCCCGATGCTTTCCCGGTCAGCATCCTGCCTGACATGGTTGCTGAGGATGCAGCAGTGATTCAGGTTGTCTATCCCGAAGCGGTTTGCGACGAACTGATCTGCATGCCCATCACCCTGACCAAGACGGACATCACCGGTGTGAAAACCCTGCCCGGTGTGCTGATCGAGGTCATGAACAGCGAAGGGACGGACACTGATGTGATCAACGCCATCTGGACATGTGTGGAAATACTGTCCTGCTGTGCTTCTGCCTGTTCAAGACAAGCTCGCTCAGCAAGGCTGTGTTTTCGGCACATTGATGATGGTACTGCATAGTATAATTCGTGTCTAATTCGCAAGCAAACTCCAATAGTTTCCATTGACAAAGCACTGAAAACTGTTTATACTATGTATAAACATAGGAGGTGTTGTTCATGCAGGTTCAGTTGAAAGCATGGGGAAACAGTCAAGGTATCCGGTTCCCCAAGGAATTCCTGAAAGCAGCTGGATTCAGCTCAGATGACATTCTTCACGCAGAGGCGCGGGATGGTAAGATTATACTGAGCCGCGGGTTCCAGCGTCGCAGCCTTCAAGAGCGTGCTGCGCAGTATGGCGGACAGTTGAATCTGTCGGCTGAAATGGAACGTGAAGAGCCCGTTGGCAGCGAGGTGTGGTGATGAGCAGAGTAGAGCAAGGCGATCTGCTGAAGATCGAGAGCTTCAAGAACCCGTCCATTGTAGTCAGCAACAACTTCTTCAATCAGTCTGGTATGGCACTTGTTTGCCCGGTTATGAAGAATGCCCTTGAGGGGCCGCTGCACATTCAGCTGAAGGAATCCCCGGTAGAAGGATATGTCTTGTGCGAGCAGGTTCGCTACGTTGATCTAACCCAAAGATGCTATTCGAAACTGAGTACCACACATTACTATGACATCATGGATATTTCTGATGCTGTGATGAGTATGTTCGACTATCTGAAGCCCTAAAACAATCCGTATAGCCCAGTCAGCGTCACTCTATCAAATGAGTGGCGCTTTTCATTTTCCCTTTACATCCACAAAGAAGGAGGTTCTCACATGGCATACGTTTTTGTACCGAAAGACTTGACACAGGTCAAGCCCAAATTCCTTTTCAACCTGACGAAGCGTCAGGTGATCCGCTTCGGCGGCGGCGCTGCACTCGGCCTGCCGCTTTTCTTTCTCACCAAGAATGTGATCGGCAGCACGCCAGCATCTCTCTTGATGATGCTCGTCATGCTGCCGTGCTTCATGCTCGGCGTCTACGAGAAAAACGGCGTTCCCCTTGAAAAACTCCCGGGCTACTACATAATTCACATTTTGTTTTCAATTGAACCCTTGACAGTCATGTGATTCAGAACTAGAATAACTAACGCGGTTAGATACTAACTGGGTTAATTAAAAGGAAGGGGTGTTTTGATGGCTACTGAAGAACAAATCAAACGGCTCATGGGGGAGCTGAAGAAAGCGCCGCCTTCACAGCTGTTTCAAAGCATTGATTCAAGTACGGCCGGCATGCGGGCAATTTTGCTCTATCTGGGCGATACGGATCGGATTGTGACGGCAGGCATGGTGAGCGATTATATGCATGTGAGCACTGCGCGCGTCGCTGTGCTGCTGAAAAAGATGGAGGCGAAAGGCCTGCTTGAAAAGGAACGCGACCCAAAGGACGCACGCAAGGTGATGGTGCGTCTGTCAACACAGGGCAGGGAACTTGCCGCACAGCAACGCGAGCATATCCGCAAGCATGTCGAGGCTATGATAGATCAAATCGGCATGGAACGCATGCTGGAATTTTCTGCTATTGCACATGAAATCCATTCGATTTTCAAGCCTGCGGACATTGATCTCTGAGAGATAAGCAGTCACTGCGCGCTGCTTTCTCTTTTATAATATTAGCTAACCACCTTAGATAAACCAAAGGAGTAAGAAACGATGCTGAAAATGTTGAAAAAGCTATCGCGCCGCGATTGGGGCTATGCCTTGATCTGCATTGCCTTTATCGCAGCGCAGGTATGGCTGGACATGACCATGCCTGAGTATATGAGCAAGATCACCGTGCTGATCGAAACGCCCGGCAGCGCAATGGCCGAGGTGTGGCGCGCCGGCGGCATGATGCTGCTGTGCGCGCTGGGCAGCCTTGCGGCGTCGTGCATCACGGCTGTGTTTTCCGCAAGGATCGGCAGCAACCTGGCGAGCACACTGCGCGGCTGCATGTTTAAGAAGGTACAGACCTTCTCCATGGAGGAAATCGGCCGCTTTTCCACGGCCAGCCTGATCACCCGCTCAACCAACGATGTTCAGCAGGTGCTGATGTTCATCGTCATGGGTCTGCAGATGCTGATCAAGGCGCCTGTGACCGCCGTTTGGGCGATTTGCAAGATTGCCAATAAAGAGTGGCAATGGACACTGTCTGTGGGCGTTGCGGTTATCATTCTTTTGAGCGTGGTTGGCGTTTGCATCGCGCTGACGATGCCCAGATTCCGCAAGGTACAGCAGCTGACCGATGATATCAACCGGGTGACCCGTGAAAACCTGAACGGTCTGCGCGTGGTTCGCGCCTACAATGCCGAGGGTTATCAGGAGAAGAAGTTTGAGCAGGCCAATGACGCGCTGACCCGCACCCAGCTATTTACCCAGCGCACCATGGCGTTCATGATGCCTTCTATGCAGCTGGTGATGAGCGGCCTTTCGCTGGCGGTTTACTGGATTGGCGCGTATCTGATGAGCAGGGTCACGGTTGTAACGGATCGCATTGCCATGTTTGGCGATATGATGGTGTTCACCCAGTACGGCATGCAGGTGGTTATGTCCTTCATGATGCTGGTGATGATCTTCATGATGCTGCCCCGCTCCTCCGTGTCCGCCAAGCGTGTCAATGAAGTGCTGGATACGCAGCCTTCCATCAGAAACGGAACGAAGACAGAGGGCAAAAAAGGTGTTGCCGGTCATGTGGAGTTCCGCCATGTGTCCTTCCGCTATCCCGATGCCGAGGAGGATGTTATTCAGGACATTTCCTTTACCGCCGAAAAGGGTGAAACGGTCGCGTTTATTGGCTCAACCGGCTGCGGTAAGTCCACGGTGATTAACCTTGTTCCCCGTTTTTATGATGTGAGCGAGGGCGAAGTACTGGTGGATGGCGTAAACGTGAAGGAATATGATGAACAGGCATTGCGCAACAAGATTGCCTATGTTTCTCAGAAGGCAACGCTGTTCTCCGGTTCCATTGCCTCCAATGTGGTTTATGGCGACAATGGCAAGCCTGCGCCCAGCGACAAGGATGTAAGCGCTGCTGTTGAAATTGCCCAGGCCAGCGAATTTGTGGATGGACTGGAAAACGGCCTGAACAGCTATGTTGCCCAGGGCGGCACCAACTTCTCCGGCGGTCAGAAGCAGAGATTGTCCATTGCGCGTGCCATTGCTCGCAAGGCGGAAATCATCATCTTTGATGATTCCTTCTCCGCGCTGGATTACAAAACCGACCGCGCGCTGCGCAAAAAGCTGGATGAAACCTGCGGGGACACCACGCGTTTGATCGTTGCTCAGCGCATTGGCACCATCCGGGATGCGGACAAGATCATCGTTTTGGATGATGGCAACATCGTAGGCATGGGTCGTCATGATGAATTGATGCAAAACTGCGAGGTTTATCAGCAAATCGCGCTTTCCCAGCTTTCTCAGGAGGAACTTGCGTAATGGAAAAGAAAGAATATGAATTCGGTCAGGCTCGCAGGAATGTACGCCGTGGACCGGGCGGCCCCGGTGGAAGAATGGGCGGCGGCGAGAAGGCAAAGGACTTGATTGGCACCTGGAAAAAGCTGCTGATTTACTGCAAGAAATATGCGGCGGTATTTGTGATTGCGATTTGCTGCGCGGCAATCGGCACGGTGCTGCAGCTGCTCGGCCCTGATAAGCTTTCGGATATCGCAGGCTATATTGAAGCCGGCCTGATAACCGGAAGTATTGATCTGAACGCGATTGTCAAGGTTTGCATCACGCTGGTATGCTTCTATGCCGCCAGCTGGCTGCTGTCCACCGCGCAGCATTGGATGATGGCTACGTTTACTCAGCAGGTGTCCAAAACCATGCGCGGCGATATTTCCCAGAAGATCAATCGCCTGCCGATCTGGTATTACAATCGCAATACCACCGGCGATGTGCTCTCCCGCGTGACCAACGATGTGGATACCATCGGTCAATCCCTCAACCAGAGCGTGGGCAATATGATCTCCCAGATCGTGCTGTTTCTCGGCAGCCTGCTCATGATGCTGATCACCAACTGGATTATGGCGCTGACGGCAGTATTGGCGACGCTGGTTGGTTTTGCGCTGATGATGGCGATTATGGGCAGAAGCCAGAAGTATTTCTCCCGCCAGCAGAAGAATCTGGGTGCGCTGAATGGACATATTGAGGAGATCTATGCCGGTCACACTGTTGTCAGGGCGTACAATGGCGAGGCTCAGGCGAACGCAGAGTTCGACCGGCTCAACGGCAATCTGCGGGAGAGCGGCTTTAAGGCGCATTGTCTCTCCGGCCTGATGACGCCGCTGATGACCTTCATTGGCAATTTTGCCTATGTGGCGGTCTGCATCGTTGGCGGCACGCTGGCGATGAATGGCAGCATTGATTTTTCCGTCATCGTTGCCTTTGTTATGTATGTGCGCTATTTCACACAGCCTCTTTCTCAGCTGGCGCAGTCCATGCAGTCCCTTCAGTCCGCGGCCGCGGCTGGCG
>CAZPJH010000022.1:0-21890 GCA_964586875.1 uncultured Oscillospiraceae bacterium | reverse complement strand
GGTCGCCTTCGTCCAGCGTAATGGCACGGATACCGGTTTTCCGGTTGGTCTTCAGAGCAATGAAGGGAATACGCTTGACGGTGCCGTATTTGGTGACCATCATCAGGTACTCATTGTCGTCAAACTCTCTGGTGATGACCATAGCCGTCACGCTTTCGCCCTGCTCCAGAGGCAGCACATTGACCATAGCCGTACCACGGGCGGTGCGGCTGGCCTCCGGGATCTGGTAGCCCTTCCGGTGGTGGACACGACCCAGATCCGTAAAGAACAGAATATGGTCGTGGGTAGAGGCAATGTTCAGACTCTTGACAAAGTCCTCCTCCTTCAAATTCTGGGCATTGACGCCACGGCCGCCACGAGCCTGGGTCCGATAGGTGTCGGCAGGCATCCGCTTGACATAGCCGTGGTTGGAGATGGTAAAGACACAGTTTTCTTCCTCGATCAGATCTTCAATGTCGATCTCATCTTCCACATCCTGAATTTCGGTGTAACGCTCATCGCCGTACTTATCCCGGATGGCGGTAAGCTCTTCCTTCAGAATATTCTTGACCAGCTGAGGATCAGCCAGAACGGCCTTGAAGTAGGAAATTTTCTCCTGAAGCTCCTTATACTCATTTTCCAATTTCTCCCGATCCAGACCCTGCAGTGCCTTCAGACGCATATCCAAAATAGCCTGTGCCTGGATATCCGACAGGCCGAAGCGGTTCATCAGATTTTCCTTGGCATCGTCATAGGAAGAACGGATGATCTTGATGACCTCGTCGATATTGTCCTGAGCGATCAGCAGGCCTTCCAGCAGATGGGCACGCTCCAGAGCCTTCTTCAGATCGTACTCTGTGCGGCGGTAAATGACCTGCTCCTGGAAGGTCAGGTATTCATCCAGGCACTCCCGAAGGGTCAGCACCTTGGGCTGGCTCTGATTATGCACCAGTGCCAGCATATTGATGGCAAACGTGGTCTGCAGGGACGTCTGAGTAAAGAGCTTGTTCAGCACGATCTGGGGATTGGCATCCCGTTTCAGTTCAATGACGATCCGCATACCCACCCGGTCAGACTCGTCCCGAATGTCGGAAATACCGTCGAGGCGCTTGTCGTTGACCTGATCGGCCATATTCTTGATGAGCATTCTCTTATTGACCTGATAGGGAAGCTCGGTGATGATGATGCGGGTCCGATCCTGGCCAAATTCCTCAAAATGGTGCCGGGCACGCAATGTCAGTCTGCCCTTGCCGGTGGCATATGCCGCACGAATGCCGCTGCGACCCATAATGATTCCCTTGGTGGGGAAGTCGGGACCTGTGATGTGCTGCATCAGGTCCGCCAAAGTCGCTTCCGGATCGTCCAGCACGCAGATACAGGCATTAATGACCTCGGTCAGGTTATGAGGGGGGATGTTGGTGGCCATACCAACCGCAATGCCGGAAGAACCGTTGACCAGCAGGTTCGGGAAGCGGCTGGGCAGCACACGAGGCTCTTTGCGGGTCTCGTCAAAGTTGGGATCCCAGTCCACGGTGTCCTTTTCAATGTCCCGGAGCATTTCATTGGCGATCTTGGACATTCTGGCTTCGGTGTAACGGTAAGCAGCCGGAGGGTCACCATCCACGGAACCGAAGTTGCCGTGGCCGTCTACCAGCATATAGCGCATGGAAAAGTCCTGGGCAAGACGCACCAGCGCATCGTAAACGGAAGCATCACCATGGGGGTGATAGCGACCCAGTACGTCACCGACACAGGTTGCGGACTTACGGAAGGGTCGGTCGGAAGTCAGATTGTCTTCATACATGGCGTACAGAATACGCCGATGGACAGGTTTCAGACCATCCCGTGCATCGGGCAGGGCACGTCCGACGATGACGGACATGGCATACTCGATGTAGCTGTCTTTCATTTCTTTTACAAGCTCAGACTCAATAATGGCCTGATCGGGGTACATAATGTCCTCGGGCTTGTAGTCTTTCTTATGTTGTGCCAAAAGAATTTCCTCCTTTTGTTTTGGTGGCCCGGCGTGGGCGGATCATATCCGCCCCTACCGCATATTTTCGGCCTTCTTGTAGGGGCGGCAACCTGCCGCCCGTCGTCATGCCTCTCCCCTTGGGAGAGCCATTTTTCTGTTAGTAATCCAAATTCTGGGCGAATTTGGCGTTGGCTTCGATATATTCTCTTCTGGGTTCCACTTTTTCGCCCATCAGCAGGGTGAAAATGGAGTCAGCCTTGGCTGCATCTTCCATGGTGATCCGCTTCAGCGTACGGGTCTGGGGATCCATGGTAGTCTCCCACAGCTCGTGGGGGTCCATTTCACCCAAACCTTTGTTTCTGGAGATATCCACCTTGGCGTTGGGATTGTCCCCACGCATTTCAGCGCTGATCTGATCACGCTCGGCATCGGAGAAAGCATAGCGTGTGGTCTTGCCACGAACCAGCTTGTAAAGGGGCGGCATGGCGGCATACACATACCCCTGCTCCAGCAGAGGACGCATGAAGCGGAAGAAGAAGGTCAGAAGCAGGGTTCTGATGTGAGAGCCGTCCACGTCCGCATCGGCCATGATGATGACTTTGTGATAGCGCAGCTTGCTGACATCAAACTCTTCACCGATGCTGGCACCCAGCGCCGTAATGACCGGCTGGAGCTTGTCATTGTCGATGACCTTATCTTCCCGAGCCTTTTCCACGTTCAGCATCTTACCCCACAGAGGCAGGATGGCCTGGAATCGGGAGTCACGTCCCTGGGTGGCAGAGCCGCCTGCGGAGTCACCCTCGACGATATAAATTTCCGTCAGTGCAGGATCGCTTTCGTTGCAGTCACGGAGCTTATCCGGCATAGCTGCGCCGCCCAGAGCGGACTTGCGACGGATGGATTCTCTTGCTTTTCGGGCAGCTTCTCTGGCCCGGTTGGCCATCATGGCCTTGTCCAGTACGATCTTGGCAGTCTGAGGATGCTCCTCAAAATACACTGCCAGCTGTTCGGACACGATCTGATCCACCAGTGTCCGGATATAGGCATTGCCCAGTTTTGCCTTAGTCTGGCCTTCAAACTGAGCATCCGTCAGTTTCACGGAGATCACAGCGGTGATGCCCTCCCGGCAATCCTCGCCGGAAACCTTGTCATCGCCCTTGATCACGCCGGTCTTGATGCCATAATTGTTCAGTACACGAGTCAAAGCGGCCTTAAAGCCGGTTTCGTGCATACCGCCTTCAGGGGTACGGACGTCATTGGCAAAAGAGAGCATGGTTTCGTTGTAACCGTCGGTATAAGCCAGAGCGATCTCGGCAGATGCATCACCTTTTGAGCCGCTCATGTAGATCACATCCTGATGGATGGGGGTCTTGTTCCGGTTCTGCCAGGTAACGAACTCCCGAATACCGCCTTCATAGCACATGGTTTCGGAAACAGGGGCTTCATCCGGCCGATCATCGGTGATGGTGATGGAAAGGCCTGCGTTGAGGAAAGCCTCTTCTCTCATGCGCTCATGCAAAATCGCGTAGTCGTATTCCAGCGTATCGAACATTTCGGGATCAGGCTGGAAGGTGACTTCTGTGCCGGTCTTTTCGGTGGTGCCCACAATGGTCATTTCCTGAGTGATGGCACCACGGGCAAATTTCATCTCGTGGATCTTGCCGTTTTTGTGAACACGAACGGTCAGCCACTGAGAAAGAGCGTTCACAACGGATGCGCCCACACCGTGAAGGCCGCCGGAAACCTTATAACCGCCGCCGCCGAACTTACCACCGGCGTGCAGCACGGTGAAAACCACTTCCAGTGCCGGCTTGCCGATCTGAGGCTGGATGTCCACGGGAATACCACGACCGTCATCGGTGACGGTGATGGAGTTGCCGGGGTTGATGGTAACATGGATGTGCTTACAATAGCCTGCCAGTGCCTCGTCGATGGAGTTGTCCACGATCTCGTACACCAGATGGTGCAAACCGGAAGAAGAGGTAGATCCAATGTACATACCCGGGCGCTTGCGGACGGCTTCCAAACCTTCCAGCACCTGAATTTGACTGCCACCGTATTCCTCTGTGACTTTCATTTCATCAGACATAGTGTCCTCCTTATGAATACACTTTGTATAAAAACTCTGGTTTATATTCAAATGTATATACAGTATAATATCTATGAGATACAGATATTATATTTACATTTTGTTGTATTTTTATTCGTTTTTTCGTAGGGTGCGGCATCCTTGACACACTCTTGACTCTCCCGGAGGAAGAGCTGTCAAAATCTGTGATTTTTGACAGAGAGGGCTTATCCTGCTGTATTTTTCCTCTCCGTCCGAAATCTTTGATTGCGGACACCTCCCCTAAAGGGGCAGGCAAGTTTTATTCAAGCAGATGTGCCTTGATCCGCCCCGATGGGCACGTCCATCATTTCAATTTTCCGCCTTCGATCTCGATGGTTTTGCCAAGTCTTGTCAATCGTCCCGGTTCGCATCCGGTGATGAATACCTGTCCCTGATCGATCTGATTCAGCACAAAATCCTGCCGACCGGGATCCAGTTCCGACAAAACATCGTCCAGCAAAAGCAGGGGCTGTTCGCCGCTTTCCCGGCGCATCAATTCCCGCTGGGCAAGCTTCAGGCTGATAACTGCTGTGCGGGTCTGCCCCTGAGAACCATAAAGTTTCAAACTGATCCCCGAAAGCTCCACATCAAAGTCATCCTTATGAGGGCCGGTCAAGCAAGAACCGCTTTCCAATTCTGCCCGATAATGGCTCTGTAAATGGTCGCTCAGATCCTGTTCCAGCCGGGAAATAGGCTCAAAGGGATCGGAAATGGTGGAAACGGTCCTATATTTCAGAGAAAAATCTTCCAAACCACCGGAAAATTCCCGATGATAATTGGCTGCCGCTTCCCCCAGACCTTGATAAAATCTTGCCCGATAGGAGATCAGCAGCGCCCCCACCTGGCACAATCTGCGATTGTATTCCGGCAAGATCTCCAGCACCGCCGGATGATCCCGCCAGTCTTTCAAAATCTGGCTCTTTTGCTCCAAGATCCGGGTATACTCCGTCAGGGCAGCATCGTAATTGGGGCGCAGTTGACATAACACATTATCACCCAATCGCCGCCGTGGGGCAGAGCCCCCCTTCAATATCATCAGATCTTCCGGGCAAAATAGCACACAAGGCAGCAACCCGGCAATTTCTCCGGCGGTTTTCTTTTTCACGCCGTTGCATTCCAACATTCTCCGCCGCCCATTGGGAAACAACACCCAACGAATGGTCTGGTTGCGATTTTGGCTGGTGATCAGGCCACGGATCTCTGAAAAATCCCCTCCGAAACGGACAAGTTCGGCGGTTTTCTGGGCACGGAAGCTTTTTCCGGTGCCCAAATAATCGATGGCTTCCAGCAAATTGGTCTTTCCCTGGGCGTTGCGGCCTAAGATCAGGTTCACCCCGGGATCAAATTCCAGGGAAACTTCCCGATAGTTGCGGAAATTTCCTAATTCCAGCTTATTGAGGTTCATTTTCGCAGACAATAAAGCTCTGTCCGGCAAATTCTACCTTATCACCGGGGCGCAGTTTTTTGCCCCGCATGGTACATACTTCACCGTTGACCAGAACCGCACCTTCCTGGATAACGGTCTTTGCTTCGCCGCCGGAATAGACGATATTTGCAAATTTCAGGGCATCCTGCAACTTGATATATTCGGTGGAAATGGGCAATTTTTGTCCATTTTCCTTCTTTTTTACGGTTACTTTCATGGTTTTCTCCTTGTATTTAGGATAAAATTTTGAAAATTCTGAAATGTGTGCCTCCTGGAAGCCGCACCCTATAGGGACAATGTGTAGGGGCGGATACCATCCGCCCGAAAGCGATCAAAATCCCCTGTTTTGCGGGCGGTCGATAACCGCCCCTACAGGGCTTGGCTCTCCCTTTGGGAGAGCTGGCCGAAATCTTTGATTTGGGTCTGAGAGGGGGAGCTTTTATCCCTTGATTCTGACCGGCAGAACCATATAGGCAAAATCATATTTATCATCGGCCGGAGTGAATACAATGGGGCTTAAACCATTGGTCAGCTCCATCATCACTTCTTCACTGGGGACAACTTTCAGTGCCTCTGCCAAATAGCGGACATTAAAACCGATCTCCAGATCCTGACCGTCACCGGCAAAGGAGCAGCGATCTTCTGCCGCACCAATGGTAGTGCTGGTTTTCATCTGCACTTCATTGCGACCGAAAACGCAGCGCACGGGACTTTTATATTTTTCGGAAACGATCAGACCCACACGCTCGATGGAACTGGCCAGATCCGAAACATGGGCAGCCAATTTGATGGGACAATTGGTGGGCACCACTTTCCGCCAATCCAGGAAATCACCTTCCAGCAGTCGGCAAACCAGGGTAGTGCCGCCCATTTGGAACAGAATGTGCTTGTTGCCCAGAGTAAATGCCACATCGCCGCTGTCGGCCAGCAGTTTTTCCACTTCCTTCAATCCGGAAGCCGGAACGACAAAGCTCAGATTTCTACCGATATTTTCTTCCGGATGGAAGGTGCGTCGAGCCAGACGGAAACCATCCACGGCAATGGCAGAAACAGCAGTATCTTCCACTTCAAATTTCACACCCGTATGGATGGGACGACCTTGATTTTCGGAAACAGCGAAGATGGTGCCGGAGATCAGCTCTTTCATGGCAGTCTGGGGAATGCGGATGGCTTTGCCATCGTTGACATCCGGCAGATTGGGATAATCGTCGGCATTTTCGGCGGAAATAGTAAAGGAAGCATAGCCTGCACGGATGGAAACTTTATAGCTTTCGTCTACCACAACGGTAACCGGGCCTTCCGGCAAACGGCGGACAATATCGCCGAACAGCTTGGCAGGCAGAATGCACTCGCCGGGGTCGGAAACATCTGCATCGAACTGATGGGTGATGGCTGTTTCCATATTATAACCGGTCAGACTGATTCCGGCGGCGGCGCGGCACAGGATGCCTTCGATAACGGAAAGGCTGCTTTTTGTAGCGACGGTTCGGCTGGCGATATTCAAACCTGCAGCCAGCGTGCTTTTTTCACAGGTAAAACGCATACGCGGTCCATCCCTTCTTGATAATATTTATAATAAATAGAAAAATAGATATAAAAGGTAGTATTAACAGTATTAGGGGAAAGTTATGTGGAAAAGTGCCCCAGAGCTTGATTTTATCAGCTTTTTTTATCCACAGCCTAATTGGGAAATTTAAAAACTTTTCCACAGCCCCTGTGGAGGAAAATCCGGCGGATCGGATTTCCACAACAATTCCTTCCACATTCCACAGCCCCTGTGGAGAAAAGTGAAAAGATGAAAGATGAAAGTTGAAAGATATTCACTTTCCACTTTACACTTTACACTTTCCATTTTCCACGCTCATTACAGGCAGGAATTGATATTGGCAGTAATGTCACGAATGTTGTTTTGCAAGTTGGTATCGTTGTTTTTCAGTGCATTTTCTACCTTGCGGATGTTATACAGCACTGTAGAGTGATCTTTGGCAAATTCTGCGCCGATATCCGGCAGGCTCAGATTGGTCAGCTTACGGATCAGATACATGGCCACCTGTCGTGCTTCGGCAATACCCTTGCTCTTGGTTGTGCCACGCAGAATCATCTCGTCCACAGAATAGAATTTACATACCTGGGAAATGATCAGACTGGGGGTGGGGACGGCATTGCCTTCCACCTTGAACATATCGGCAATGGCCCGGGAAATATTGGGTAGATCCAGGGGCATATTGTTCAGCTCCTGATAGGCCATGATCTTTTTGACCGTGCCCTCGATCTGACGGACATTATTGGTAATGTTGATGGCGATGAAATTGGTCACATCGTCGGGAAGATTCATACCCATGTGAACGGCCTTATTTTTGATGATGGCCATTCTGGTTTCATAATCCGGGGGCTGGATGTCGGCCAGAAGTCCCCATTCAAAGCGGGTTTTCAGTCGATCCTCCAGTGTCAGCATATCGCTGGGCTTTCGGTCGGATGTCATGACGATCTGCTTATGGCTTTCGTAGAGGGTGTTAAAGGTATGGAAAAATTCTTCCTGCGTGGACTCCTTACCGGCGATAAACTGAACGTCGTCGATGAGGAACAGATCCGCTTCCCGATATTTGTTGCGGAATTCCACGTTTTTACCGCCTTGAATGGCAGCGATCAATTCATTGGTAAACTGGTCACCTTTGATATAGACCACATTGGCATCGGGATTTTTTTTGCGGATACCGTTGGCAATGGCATAAAGCAGGTGGGTCTTACCCACGCCGGGAGGGCCGTAAATGAACAGGGGATTATAGACATCGCCGGGATGGTTGGAAACGGCGATGGCTGCACCGTGAGCAAAACGGTTGGAAGGGCCCACCACGAAATTGTCAAAATTATATTGGGGATTGAAATCCATAGAGGAGGTCTTTTTCCCCTTGGATTTATAGGCATCGTATTCCTGATCGCCAAAGACGATGATCTTGGCATCGGATTGGAAGATCTTTTGCATGGCTTCCCGGATCAGATCACAATAGCGCTGAAGGATAATATCTCGGCGGTAATCGGAAGAAGTGTGCAAGATCATCTGTTCTTCCGTCAGTTCCACCACTTCCGTATCGTCAAACCAGGTGGAAACGATGACCGCACCCAACTGCTCTTCCATGTAGCCAAGAACCTTCGCCCAGACATAGGCGGATGAAAACATACTTTTTGGCTCCTTTCGGTCGTTTCAATCGGGGAAAAAAGGTAATTCTTCCCCACAATATCTCAATCTAAATCATAACATATTTCGATGTAAAAAACAAGGTTTTTTTGCTGATATACAATATAAAAAAGAAAAACGGGGTAAAAGACCCATCCTGCATAGGAAAACGGATCTTCCACCCCACCACCGAGAAATGAAAAATTTCTGATGTTTCACATGAAACAATGATCATTACCTGATTTTCAAACCTTCCCAGAGAGAACGATACGCACTTTCTCATGGAAATCGGCAAAAAAAGGCGGCCAATGGCCGCCTTTTTGCCCTCTCAGTCATGCTATCGCATGACAGCTCCCCCTCCGGGAGAGCCAAGGGGGCAGTGTTTTTCGACAGTCTGAAAGATCCCTCCGCTCAAGCGGAGGGATCTTTGTTATTTTTGTTCTTCCGGAACAAAGCTCAGGGTCAAACTTTCCAGTTTGGTCTGCATACGGATGTAATTGACACCGGCCGCACCCAGCATCCGCTTGGAAGCAAGGTTGCTCATGGTATCGGCGTACTTATCGGATAAGTAGATCACTTCTTTAATGCCACACTGGATAATGGCTTTGGCACATTCGTTGCAGGGAAACAGTGCCACATAGATGCGACTGCCCCGAAGATCACGGCCATTGGCGTTCAAAATGGCATTCAACTCTGCATGGACAACAAAAGGATATTTGGTTTCCTCGCCCTCTCGTGTCCAGGGAAACTCATCATCGGAACAGCCTTTGGGCATGCCGTTGTATCCGGTGGAAATGATGATATTATCCTGGGAAACGATACAGGCACCCACCTGGGTGCTGGGGTCTTTGCTGCGTTTGGCGGCAAGCATGGCAATGCCCATGAAATACTCGTCCCAGCTGATACAATCCTGTCGTTTCATAGTGATCCCTCCGATATAAAATTTAAATGTCATCAAAGACTGTGCATTTTCGATCCCACCAGACGGATGGACGACCATCCTTTTTGGGCAGATGCTATTTGCCCAAAAACTGTCTTACTTTTCTAAAATAATGGGACCGCTGTTGTTATGCAATTCGCTGAGGATATAGGCGGCCGCCTCTTCAGCAGGAAGCTTTACCTGCTGGCCGGTTTTCATATTCTTGACAGAGCATACACCGGCTGCGATCTCATCTTCGCCCAGCAGCACCGCATAGGGTACGGCCAGCTTGTCGGCGTAGGTCATTTTCTGCTTAAATTTCTTCTGTTCACCGTACAGCTGCACCCGAAGTCCCTTATTTCTCAGGATTTCGGCCAGAGAAATAGCGGCGGCAATATTCTCTGTCATGGGCAGCACCAGAGCATCGGCCGGGGCACTGGGCAGTTCGGGGTTTAGAAGACCCTGCTCGTCCAGCACATAGAACAGACGGGTCAGGCCGATGGAAATACCAACACCGGGCAGAGGCTTATCGATATAGTAGCCGGCCAGATTATCATAGCGGCCGCCGGAGCAGACAGAGCCGATCTCCGGATGATCCAGCAGTGTGGTTTCGTAGACGGTACCGGTGTAATAGTCCAGGCCACGGGCAATGGTCAGATCCACCGCAAAGTTTTCCTCCGGCACTCCAAAAGCAGAAAGATTTTCGGTGACGGCTTTCAGCTCGCTCAGACCCAGATCAAACAATTCATTGCGACCTGCGTATCCTTCCAGAGCGGACAGCACTTCCCCATTGGTGCCGGTGATGGCGATAAATTTCAGAATTTCATCGGATTTTTCAGGGGAAATGCCGCAATCATTCACCAATAGGGTGTGTACTTTTTCTGCACCGATCTTATCCAGCTTGTCCACGGTGCGCATAATATCAGCACTCTTTTCCGACAGTTCCATCATGGCATAGAAACCGTTGAGGATCTTACGGTTATTCACCCGGATCTGGAAACGGTTCAGGCCGAAGCCACGGAAAACCTTGTAGATGATGGCGGGGATCTCCGCCTCGTTCAGAATGTCCAGTTTGCCGTCGCCGATGATGTCGATATCGGCCTGATAGAATTCACGGAAGCGGCCACGCTGGGCACGTTCGCCCCGGTAGACCTTGCCGATTTGGAAACGGCGGAAGGGGAAGGCCAGATCGTTGTAGTGCAGGGCCACATATTTTGCCAGAGGGACGGTCAGATCAAAGCGCATGGCCAGGTCACTGTCGCCCTTGGAAAAACGGTAGATCTGCTTTTCGGTTTCACCACCGCCTTTGGCAAGCAAAATCTGGGCATCTTCGATAATGGGGGTGTCCAGCGGGGCGAAGCCATAAGAGGCGTAGGTGTTTCGGAGAATATCCGCCATTTTTTCAAATTTGACCTGCTTGGCGGGCAGCAACTCCATAAAACCGGACAGGGTCCGGGGTTTGATAATATCCATGTTGTTCCTCCAGGGAAAAAATAAATTATGAATCAGTATCTTGTCTTGGTGTGGAGCATTTCTCTCCAATCCAGATCGCCACGCTGCAGACCCATGATGAGCATTTCTGCAGAAGCCAAGTTGGTGGCCACGGGCACAATATGCTTATCACAGGCACGGATGGTTTCCACCATCTGGCTGTCGTCCCAGGCATCGGTGGTGTTGGGGTCAGTGAACATCAGCACCAGATCGATCTCGTTATAAGCGATGCGGGCATTGATCTGCTGATGGCCGCCCTGTTTGTGGGAGAGCAGTAGGGTAATGGGCAGACCCGTATTGTCTGCGATCAGTCGGCCGGTAGTGGCAGTGGCAAATAAATTATGTTTGAGCAGGACACTTTTATAAGCAGTGCAGAACTGGACCATCAGTTCTTTCTTTTTATCGTGGGCAAGAAATGCAATATTCATAAAACATTACTCCTTCTTCTATTTACCGGGTGGGAATGGGCGCCGGCAGTCCCTGAATTCGTTTGGCGATCCGCTGACAGGCACCCACAGCGCCCTTGCGGCTGAATTGGATGAATGGTATGGCTTTTGATGCGGCAAAACTGAAATTGGGATCGGAAGGGACAAATCCAAGCAGGGGCAGACCCACTGCATCCATTACGTCGTCGATGGTCATATCCAGGGCTTTCATCAGATCCGGGTGGGTCCGCTGAAGCACCAGCCGAACATTTCGGACCCCCAGTTTTTCCAATTCCTGACCGGTGCGCTCGGCGCAGCGGATGGAAGCCGGATCCGGCACAGCGGTCAAAATACAGCGATCGGCCAGTGTGACCATCTGCGCCATTCCGGGGCCAATGCCGGAAGGGCCATCCAAAAAGATATAGTCAAATTCCTGACGGGCATCTTCCAAAAGTCGGCGAAGGCGATCTATGGAAATATCCTCAATAGAACCGTTGGCCGGAGCAGTCAGGAAAGACAGGCAGGGAAATCGGGGATGTACCAGTGCAGCACGCAGCGGATAATAGCCGGCGCAAATATCCTGAAAAGACAGGGCTTCCGTCTGCCCGATGCCCAGAAAAATATCCAGATTACGCAGGCCGATATCGGCATCGATACACAGTACCCGGCGGCCTTCTTGGGCCAGGATCGTGGCAACTGCGGCGCACAGGGAAGTTTTGCCTGTTCCGCCTTTGCCGGAAACCAAAGCGATCACTTCGCCCAAAATACATCCCCCCATCCTAAAATTTATACTATTATAAAGCAAAAACGCACAAAATGCAAGAGTTTTTCGTTGCTTTTCTGGGATTATTTTATCATTTTACACAAAAATGATGGCTCTCAGACGGAAAAAATAATTTTTCCCAAATGAAAAAGAAGGGCGTGCTGCAAAATAGATGCAACACGCCCTGTTCCGTTGTAAAAAATGTGGAGATCATTCCTGCAAGGCGAAGTAGACCAGAACAGCACTGCCTAAGACAATACGGTACAATCCAAAGGAGGAGAAGCTATGCTTACGGACGTATTCCATCAGTGCCCGGATCACCACCAGACTGACCAGAAAACTGACGGCACAGCCAATAAAAAGAATGATGATCTCGCTTTGCCCGGGAATATTGCCCTTGAGCAGGTACTTTACGGCCTTCAGGCCGCTGGCACCGAGCATGGTGGGAATGGCCAGAAAAAAGGAAAATTCAGCACCGGCCGGTCGGCTGACACCCAGCAGCAGGGCACCTAAAATGGTGGAGCCGGAACGGGATGTGCCGGGGATCAGGCTCAGGCATTGAAAACAGCCAATGAAAAGTGCAGTCTTATAGTCGATCTCATGGACAGAATCAATGGGAAAATGCCGATTTTGGTTTTGCTTTTCCGCCAACAGAAAAGCAATGCCGTAGACGATGAGCATGGCGGCGACCACAACGTAGTTGTACAGATGTTGCTCCAAAAAATCGTCAAACAGCAGTCCCAGTACTGCCGACGGCAATACTGCCACTACCACCTTGAACCACAGTTGCCAGGTATCCCGGCGCTGGGTGGGGGATTTTTTCCCGGAGAAGGGGTTGAGTTTATGGAAAAACAACACCAGCACTGCGCCGATGGCACCCAGCTGGATCACCACCTGAAACATTTGATAAAATGGGTCGGAAACCTTGAGTTTTATAAATTCTTCCAGTAAAATAAGATGACCCGTAGAGGAAATGGGCAACCATTCGGTGATGCCCTCTACGATGCCGAAGAGGATGGCTTTTAAATATTCCAGCATGGTATTTGCTCCCTTTTTCAGATAAAATCCCGGGGGATAATTGGCTCCGGGAGGGTGGATTCTGGTATTTTCGATCCATTGGATCTGACTCTATCATAACCTGTCCGGCGGTCAAATGCAAGAAAAAAATGGGAATGTACGCAACATACGGCCAACTCTTAACAAAATGTTCACCCCAAGGCAAAAAAATGAGCTATAATAGTTATAAAAGTATCCTAAGGATAGGAGGCAAAAATCTATGGCGATCTCCGTGTTGGTCGTAGAAGACGATCATAACATTGCAGAGCTGCTGCAAATGTATCTGGAAAAGGAAGGCTATCATGTGACTGTTGCTCATGATGGCGGTGCCGGTTTGGCAAAATACCATGCCACAAATCCGGATCTGGTGCTGTTAGATGTGATGATGCCGGTGATGGATGGTTGGGCGGTCTGCAAGGCGATCCGTGCTGAGAGCCAGACACCCATTATCATGCTCACAGCAAAAGGAGAAACCAGCGATAAGGTGTCGGGCTTAAAATCCGGCGCAGACGATTATATCACCAAACCTTTTGAAATGCGGGAAGTTTTGGCACGGATCGAGGCTGTGCTGCGTCGTTCCACCGGCGCAACGGTGGAAAAGAAATCCAGACGGCTGACCTTTGATGGGTTGGTCATCGATATGGACTCCTTTGAGCTGTTGGTAGGCGGCAAAAAAGTGGATACGCCGCCTAAAGAAATGGAGCTGCTGTATTATCTGGCTTCTTCCCCCAATCGGGTCTATACCCGTAATCAGCTGTTGGACGAAGTTTGGGGATTTGACTATTTCGGCGACAGCCGGACGGTGGATGTCCATGTTAAGCGCCTGCGTGAAAAGTTGGAAGGTGCCAGCGACAAGTGGGGTCTGAAGACTGTCTGGGGCGTGGGCTATAAATTCGAGGTGCTGTGATACTTGCCCTCCTCCGGAGCTTTCCCGGAATTTTCGCACCGTAAAAAAGGGGGTCTTATATGAAGACCACACAGGGTCGCTCCCTGTGGACGACCATCATCATTTTTTTGGTGGCACTGCTGATCTTGGGCGCTGCGCTGCAGATCCTGGTCAGAGATTATCTGACCAATACTGCTTTTGCACGGTTGGATAATCATTCTCAGGAATTGGCAAAACTGGCATCGGCATACTATGCCAACGATGGCACATTTAATACGCCCCAATTTCTGATTACCCTGAAATCCTTGACCAATGCGTCGGAAATAGATGCCATTGTCTGCGACAGCCAGGGCAGAGTGTTGCTGCATGTGGGTCAGACAGGAGAGGCCGAGGATCGGACGCTGACCATCTCCGCCAAATACAGAGATCAGATCAGTTCCACAGGCTGTGTCCGTTATACCGGTCTGCTGCGGGGATTTTACAAGCAGATCCGCTTCATCTCCGCTCGTCCCGTGCAGGGGCAGGACGGTCAGGTGGTGGCATATGTACTTTCTTCCGTGGCCACGGCGGAAACGGAAATGGCCATGCGAAGTATTTTCAATATGTTTGTTTTCGGGGCGCTGGTGGTAATGGTCATCTCCGTGATCGCCATTGCCTATTTTTCCAAGCGGCAGAGTCACCCCCTGCGGGAAATGGCACAGAAAGCCCGTGCCTTTGGCCACGGTGATCTGGAAGCCAGAGTCCATATTACAGGCAACGAACCACAGGAAGTAGAAGAACTGGCCATTGCCTTTAACAATATGGCATCCTCCCTGCAAAAAAGCGAATACAGCCGTCAGGAATTTGTGGCCAATGTATCCCATGAGCTGAAAACACCCATGACCACCATTGGCGGCTATGTGGACGGTATTTTGGATGGGACGATCCCACCGGAAAAATCTCGCTATTATATGCAGATCGTTTCCACAGAAACCAAACGGCTTTCCCGTCTGGTGCGCTCTATGCTGGATATTTCTCAGTTGCAAAGTGAAGGGGGAATTCCGGCAGAGCAGTTGACCCGTTTTGACGTGGAAGAATGCGCCGGACAAATGCTGATCGCCTTTGAAAAGAAGATCACAGATAAAAATATCCAGGTGGATGTGGATATGCCCCAGTGCCCCATTTATACGGTGGCACAGCAGGATTATATTTCTCAGGTGATTTATAATTTGCTGGATAATGCAGTAAAATTCTGTCCCCCGGAGGGCAGATTGATGCTGAAGATCTGGGAAAACGACAATAAGATCTATCTGTCTGTGGGCAACGACGGCCAGACCATCCCTCCGGAGGAATTGCCCCTGCTGTTTGAGCGGTTTCATAAAATGGATAAGAGCCGCACGGAGAACAGAGATGGCTGGGGGCTGGGACTTTATATCGTCAAGACCATCATCGGCCTTCACGGCGAAGATATTTCCGCTACCAGTCAGGACGGATTTACGCAGTTTACCTTTACACTTCCACTGATGAGTTAACGAATTTAAAAAAGACTATGGGATCACCCGGTGATCCCATGGCAAAGATCAATTCTGATCGAGGTTTTTTCTATGCGCGAGCAAAAATCAATTCCAACAGAATATCCGGACAACTGGGATACCGGCATGTATCAGACAGGTCCTTCCAAGCCGAAAAACCGGCAGAGTGTTGCTATTACCGTGCTGCTGATGCTTGTGATCTTCCTCGGAGGTATGGCCAGCGCCCTGGGCGTCATGAATATCCATCTGCTTCAGAAGCTGATCCGGCAGGAAAATGAGCAGTTGTCCCTTTCCGTGGATGGAACTCAGGGGACAGTCATGATCGAGGATAATTTCTTCCACAGCGATCATGATATGGAGATACAGCTGCCCGAGGAGGAAGTGCTGGAGCTGCGGCTGGGCATTCGTGTTCAAGAGCTGAACGCTCTGTGCCGCCAGTATTGGGAACTTTCTTCCGGCGTGGAGGTGGTGGCTGTGGAGGAGGGAAAGCAGTTGCAGGAAGGGGATATTCTGGTCAGCCTCAACGGTGAAAGAATAAACGACCTTTCTCAGCTCTACCATGTGGTCAATGAAGCGCCCCGGGGACAGATCCTCAGCTTGGGCGTTCTGCGGGCGGGCCGCCAGCTGACCGTGGACATGACCGTGGAAGATCCGTAATGATCCCGAAATCATTTTAGAATAAAAAGCGGGGCGGCGTTGGTTGCCCCGCTTTTTTATTTTACAAAAGAAAACCACCGGCACGGCCGGTAGTCCCCAAAAGCTTTCGCTATGCCCGGTTTCGCCCCGGTGATAAGCCTCCCCTGTTGTGTAATGCGTGGGTAATCGGATCTGCGGTGGTAGGGCGTTTCCCTTTGGTAGGGGCGGCAACCTGCCGCCCGGGATGGGGCGATCGCCGGATCCTTTTCGGGCGGATGGTATCCGCCCCTACGGTGGTGGGGTAATTGTCCGAAACAATGCAAAAATTGAATATCCCACCGGCACTGCCGGTGGTTATGATTTGGAACAGGAGGCAATGATGGAACCGATTTATCAAAGAGAATTTGTGGTAGACGATCTGGTGACAGACTGCTTTGGCAGACTGCGCCCGTCTTCCGTTTTGTATTATGTGCAGGAAATGGCCGGTAGCCATATCGATCATATGGCCTTAGACCCGGCACCGAAGGATAAAGGCCTGTTGTGGGTCATTATCCGCCATCGGGTGCAGATCAATCGTCTGCCCCAAAAAGGGGAAACCATTCACCTGGAAACCTGGCCTATGCCCACGACCAGGGTGGCTTATCCACGCAGTGTGGTGGCCTATGATCGGCAAGGGCAGGAGCTGTTTCGATCCATCAGCCTGTGGGTGCTGATGGATCAGCAAACACGAGCGATGGTATTGCCGGGAAAAAGCGGTATTTTGGTCAGCGGTATCCTGCGAGGCAATGAATTGCCCAGTCCCCGTTCTCTGCCTCCGACACTGTGCGCCTGTACTGTGCGGCGGCGGGTCTGCTTTACGGATCTGGATGCCAACATCCACATGAATAACGGCCGCTATTTGGAATGGGCGGCAGATCTGCTGCCCGCTTCTTTCCACAAGAACCATCGGTTGCAGGATGTGACATTGTGTTATCTTTCCGAAGCCAGAGAGGGGGACGAACTGGAGATCCTGTGGGAGATCAGCCCGGAAGGTGTGCTGCACATGGACGTTCAACGCTGTGAAAAAGACAAAAAAACCCACATTTTTACTGCCGATCTCCACTATTCGATCTAGTGTTCCGTAAACCAAAATTTCTCCACAGTTTTTCACAAAGCTGTGGAGATTTTTTGCACATTTTCAAAAAATGCCCCTAAAAACTGGGTCTGAGAAGGGAAGGCCTGTGGAAAAACCTGTGGAGAATGTGGAAAACCATTCAAAACATAGGTTCAGTTATCCACAATTGGACGGAGTTTATGTCAACTGATTTTCCGTTTCGGATGACCATGGATCCGGGAAAAGAAAATCCTTCCCTTTTTTCGGATTATCGTGTATAATAAGAAAAAAATAAGGGGGAGAACCTATGCACAAAAAGCTGGAAGCCGTCATTCGCAAGATCCTGCACTTTCTGGAAGGGGTTATTGCCATTATGACGCTGATCGTCCTGGTGGGTTTGTTGGGCTTGGAGATCTATCGAATGTTCACGGTGGGAGATTATTTCTCCGATGCCAACCATTTTCTGCACAATATCTTGACCATTGTGGTGGGCCTGGAGTTTGTGCGGATGCTGGTGGATATGACTCCGGCCAATACATTGGAGGTGCTGATCGTGGCCATTGCCCGTCAGGTCATCGTGTCCCATGACGATCCGGTGAGCAATGTGGCTTGCGTACTGTGCATTGCAGGACTGTTTGCTACCCGTCGCTTCCTGATCCCCAAAGCACAGATGACTCTGGAAATGAGCGAAGTGGAACCGGAAAAAGAAGAAGTCAAATAAGCAAAGCGGCCGAATTTTCGGCCGCTTTTTCTGTATGAATCCGAAGACATTTTTAAATGAAACGGAGCATATACTCTACCATCAACATAGGGGTGGAGGGCTATTATGAAAAAATACACCATTGCCGTGCTGGGGGCCACCGGCGTCGTGGGACGGGAGATGCTGCGTATTTTGCAGCATCGGCATTTTCCTGTGGGGGAGCTGATCCCTCTGGCCAGCAGCCGCAGTGCCGGTACAACGGTCAGCTTTCAGGGAAAGGAAATTGCGGTTCGGGACGGAGAAAAGGCAGATTTTACCGGGGTGGATCTGGTGCTGGGGGCGGCAGAAAATCAGGTTTCAAAAGCCATGGCCACAGCGATCGTGGAGGCGGGGGCAGTGTTTATTGACAATTCCTCGGCCTTCCGTCTGGATCCTACCGTGCCGCTGATCGTCCCTCAGATCAATGGGGAGGATGTGAAAAAGCACAAGGGGATCATTTCAAATCCCAATTGTACCACCATCATCGTGCTGACTGCCATTGCGCCTCTGCGTGCCATTGCGCCCATTGAAAATATTTGGGCAGCTACCTATCAGGCCGTATCCGGTGCAGGGGCGGCAGGATTACGGGAGCTGGTGGAGCAGACCCGGGTTCTGGGGCAGGGGCTGCCCTGCCAAAGCCGTGCCTTTGCTCATCAGATCGCCTACAATCTGATCCCACAGATCGGTCAGAGTCAGCTTCAGGGCTATACCACGGAGGAAATGAAACTGCAATTTGAGGGAAGGAAGATCCTCCACCAGCCGCAGTTGCAGGTCAGCTGCACCTGCGTCCGTGTTCCGGTGATGCGTAGTCACAGTGTGGCACTGAGTGTAGGATTTGATCGGGAGATTCATGTGGAACAGGCACGGGAGATCCTCTCCCAAGCCCCCGGATGCGTCCTGATGGACGATTTGGAAAATGGGGAATATCCCATGCCATTGCTGGCTTCTGACCAGGATGAAGTGCTGGTGGGGCGTATCAGACCGGATCTGACAGATCCCTGCCGGCTGAATTTATTCTGCTGTGGAGATCAGCTGCGTAAAGGCGCTGCCACCAATGCGGTGGAGATCGCAGAATTGGTGATCAAAAATTGAGCTGTTCCTGAAAAAATCAAAAGGGGCAATTCACCTTGTCGGGCTTCGCCCTCCTCGGAATGACAGGAGGGGCAGGCACTGCTTGAATACGCTAAACAGCCGCTGTCATCGACAGCGGCTGTGATTTATTCTCCCTTGGGAGCGTTATTGGCTTTTTTCTTATGGTGATAATTATGGCGGCGGTTGGATTTTCGGGGGGCATTTTCTTCTCCCTGAGAAACTGCTTCCTGCTTTTTGTTTTGCTCTGCCACAGGCTGCTGGACAGCTTTGGTCTCCTGCTTGGAGCGACTGCTGCGGTGGCGACGGGAACGGCCGGCCTTTTCCTGGGTGTGTTCCTCCGGCTGGGGAGTCACTTCTTTTTCCTCTACCACGCTTTCCTGACGGTAACGGAAGCGGATGGGTTCCAGGGTTTCGGCGGCTTCCGCCTTTTCCGAACGGCGCAGTTTCTGACCGCTGCCGGAGATGGGAGCCCAGTCAGCAGGAATGGGCTCGTCATTTTTTTTGGCCTTGCCGTTGCGCCAGATGGCAATGTCCTCCACGGAGAATTGGCCGATGGTATCCGGGTCTTTTTCCAGACGGACTTTCACCTTTTGCCGCAGCAGGTTCACTTCTGTCACAGTGCCGCGACCTTCCGGGGTATCCACAAAGGACTCTTCCTTGGGGGTGCGGCGCAGCAGGTCTTCATAAGCATCCTGCTCGTATTTCAGGCAGCACATCAGTCTGCCGCAGGTGCCGGAAATTTTGGTCGGATTCAGACTCAAAGACTGGGTCTTTGCCATTTTGATGGAAACGGGCTGGAAATCATCCAGGAAGCTGGCACAGCAGAAGGGTCTGCCGCAAATACCAAGGCCGCCCACCATTTTTGCCTTATCCCGGACACCGATTTGACGCAATTCAATACGAGTGTGGAAAATGGAGGCCAGATTTTTGACCAGCTCCCGGAAATCCACTCGTTCGTCGGCGGTGAAGAAAAACAGGATCTTGCTGCCATCAAAGGCACATTCAGCGGATACCAGCTGCATATCCAAGCCGTGTTCGGCAATTTTTTGCAGGCAGATATCGTGGGCTTTTTGCTCTTTGATCCGGTTTTCTTCTACGATCTTCTCGTCCTGGGCGGTGGCGCAGCGAAGGACAGCGCGCAGAGGTGCCACCACGTCCTTGCCGGAAATGATGTGATTGCCGCCGGCGCAGATGCCGAATTCCGGACCCCGCGCAGTGTCGATGATCACATGGTCACCCGGCTGAAAGGTCTTTCCGGCAGGGTCAAAGAAGTATATTTTCTGACCGGGGCGGAATTGGATGTCCACCACTTCCACTTTTTCCGGCAGAGGGGTTTCGTTGATGATTTCTTCCATTTGGTTCTCCTTGTTTGATGATGGATATTATGGATCAGCGCAGTGCCCAGCTCAAATAGCCGCATATCGCTGCCGGGGACACATTTCCCTGGGCATATTGGCTGCATTTTTGCAAGATGGAAATAATTTCGTTCAGCTCCGGGGCATTGCGATTTTCGGCCAGTTTTTTTGCCCATGGAGAGAGGCTTTGTCCGCCGCAGCGGATCACCAGGCCACCTTCTGCAATGTGGGTCCATTGCTGCAAAATGGAGATCAACTGATCCCGTTTCCATTTTTCCATGGGCACCAGCAACTGGGTCAAAAGAAGGCCGTCTTTGCGGCACAATGCCTGAACAAAGTCCCGCGTTTGGGGCAGTTCCTCGTTTTGATCGGATAACAGCTGCCTGGCTTGTCCCAAAAATCCGCCGCTGCGGGAAATAGCGGCTTCCAGCGTTTCTTTGGATGCCTGGGGAAATTCTTTTTCCAGAGCAGGACCCATCAGTGATGGCTCTAAGCCTTGCATTTTCAGCTCCACGCAACGGGAGCGGACGGTGGGCAGAATTTTCTCCGGATTTTCTGCCAGCAGCAGAAACAAGCCGTAGGCCGGAGGTTCTTCCAGAATTTTCAGCAGGGCGTTTTGTCCTTCCAGACCCATTTCCTGGGAGAAAATGTAGACCTTTTTCTCCCCTTCGTTGGGTCTGACGAACACATCATCCCGCATTTGGCGGATGATGCGTACCGGCACGGTCTTGTGTTCCGGATCTTCTACAAAGATCACATCCGGGTGGACACCGTTTCGCACCTTTCGGCAGCTGGGGCAGTGGAGGCAGGGCCTGTCGGCGCTTTGGCACATGGCTGCTGCGGACAGCAGCTTTGCCAGCGTCCGTTTTCCCGATCCTGCCGGGCCGGAGATCAGGTAAAAGTGAGCCAGCTTTCCCTGCCCAAGGGCGGCTGTTAAATTGTCTTTAAGCCGCTGGTTTCCCAGCAGGGAAGAAAAGGACATGGTGACCTCCGATCAATTAAGAATTACAGATTATAAATTGGGATATATGCCTTGGCTCCCCCTGTGGGGGAGCTGGCCGAAATCTTTGATTTCGGTCTGAGAGGGCAAGAACAGAACCCTCTCCGTCACGGCATTCGCCGTGCCACCTCCCCCAAAGGGGGAGGCGAGAGGTTCTTTTCGGTCTGAGAGGGCAAGAACAGAACCCTCTCCGTCACGGCATTTGCCGTGCCACCTCCCCCAAAGGGGGAGGCGAGAGGTTCTTTTCGGTCTGAGAGGG
>CAZPJH010000021.1:0-22215 GCA_964586875.1 uncultured Oscillospiraceae bacterium | reverse complement strand
TTTGGCCAAAGGATCATAGGTTTCCTTAATACTTTGCTTTCGCAGCTGCTTCTGCGCTGACACGTTTCATATATTCCATTCGGGCTTCCGGAGATTGGAATATCCGCTGGCTGGAAATATCCACAGCAACAGTGCAGGCCAGCAAATCGTGTAACGTAGAATTATTGCGAGTCGCAATGAGTAATATCACCTGCGTCAGCAGGATAAGCCCAACGAAAATAAGGCCGAATCCAAAGGGCACATTCAGCACCAGCATGATCAGCACCAGTACCAAAGGCAGGGTTTCGATGGCACATTTTCCCAAAATCGTGCGGACAAACATCATAAACGGCGTGACCTTCACGCCATCCACCCGCATCAAAGCAATGGAGAATATCTTTTTACCAAGGGTCTGGCCATTGCCCAACCACAGGGGTATGGCAAACTCCAGTACCACAAATGCGATCACCACGCTCAGCGTTGCGATCACCAGTGTCAGGCTGCACAGCATGGAATAAATATGCATAGCCTCTTTATCTTTGTTCAGCGCTTCCGTAGCGGCAGCGTACTTCGCCAGTTCCTCTTCGGACAGCTTTTCGTAGTCCTCCATGGAAATATTCACATCGACACCGTACATCTGGCCATATTTTTCATAATAGCCGTCCATTTGCGCATTATAATCATTATAGCCAACAACAGCTGACAAGCCAATGGCTACACCTATTACCAAAATGACCAGCAAAATCATGTCAAAGGTAAATGCGGAGATCCGCTTAAACATGCTTGCCTTCTGTAAATCATTATTCATTGGAATCGCCTCCAGGGGAATGACCGCACCACATTACTATGGCAGTATACTTGATGATAACACATTGTTCGACAAAAATCTACAGCTTATCGCAACAATTTTTGTTTTATTTTTATTTTTGTACAATTTCCCTAATTTTCGACACCCAGTTTGCAGGAACTCCCAAATTCCCTCGCCCCACTCCCATCTGGATATCTGGTTTGTTTTTTCCATGGAAATCACTGCCGCCGCTGTACAGCAGGCCAAATTCGTCCGCCATGGCAAAGGCAGATGCCGTAGTGGCCTCATCATAGGTAGAATAGCGCACTTCCATTCCCTGTAAGCCCCATTTTCCGGCCATAGACAGGAAAATGTGCAGCTGTTCCTCTTTTAAATTCAGATATGGATGAGCCAGGATAGATACTGCGCCCAAATCATGAATGATGCCCAGCATTTCCTTGGGGGTAAACCGCTGCGGAGGGATGTAATAGCCGCAGCTGGGTCGTAAAAGGCGTTCAAAGGCCTCTTTATTAGAAGCTGTGTAACCCAGTTCCGTCAATTCAGCAGCGATCAGTGCCCGATTTACCTGGCCTTCCGGGGTGGACAGCTTGATCTTCTCATAGCTGATCTTGTAGCCGGCAGCGTTCAGCTTGTTTACCAGATCGATATTGCTTTGCTCTTTTCGCCGGTGATACTGCATCATCAGATCCGTAACCTGGTCAAAGTATTCCTCTTTTAAATACAGTGCCAGTATGTGCAGTTCTGTTCCCTCATAATCCGATGAAAACTCTACTCCGGGCACTGCTTCAACTTTTTTTCCTTTCGCCGCTTCCAGAAAATCCGGCAAGCCGGCCACCGTGTTGTGATCGGTCAGTGCAATGGCAGAAAGTCCCCGCTCCTGAGCCTCTTCCAGCAGTTGCGCCGGGGTATACGTACCGTCTGAAAAAACAGAATGGGTATGTAGATCGCAATACATTTCCATATACACATACCACCTCCATTCTGAATGATTATACCTCATCCGACCAAAAAAATCAATCCACTTCTTTTCCACAGCAAAAAAGGAGAGCCTTGGCTCTCCTTTTTTGCTTATTTACTTCCGTTGCAGCCGCCGCAATTGCCGGTGCAACCGCTGCAATGGCCGCCGCAGGTTGCACCATTGGGGCAACCGATACATTTGACACCTTTTTTCTTGGCTTTGTGGATATAAAACACCACCAAACCAACAATCAAAGCGATTACGGCAATGACTAACATATCCACAAATTTCATCGCTTACTTCTTTCCGCTGAGAGCATACTCAGCCTTGACCTTTTTATCGGAATTGACACACAGATACACCAGAATGCCCACCATGACCAGCACAGCGATACCACCGCCGATGGTAGCAGGGATGCTCAGGGTTGCAGGAGCCGTAATGAGGGTGCCGATGGTGTAGACCAGATAGCCCACGGTGTAACCGGTGCCCAGCTGCAATGCGATACCGCCCCACAGCCACTTCTTATTCTTGATCTCGGAGTTCATGGCACCCAGTGCAGCGAAGCAGGGAGGCGTGAACAGGTTGAACATCAGGTAAGCCAGAGCTGCTACCTTGGTGATGCCGAAAATGGCAGCCACTTCTGCACCTGCACCTTCCACCATTTCCAGTGCATCGGTGTCGATCAGATTGGAAATGCCATAGCAGACAGCCAGTGTGCCCACCACATTTTCCTTGGCAATAAAGCCGGTGACAGCAGCGGCAGCCAGCTGCCATGCCTTGACACCGATGATAGGCACCAGGATCACCGCAATGGGGCTGGCAATAGATGCCAGAATGGAAGTGCCTTCCGCCCCCTCTTCTACCAGCTGGAAGCTCCAGTTGAAGGACTGCATAATGTAAACAACAGCGTTACACAGCAGGATGATGGTACCGGCCTTGACAATGTAGGCCCAACCACGGCTGAGCATATCCATGCAGGCACGCTTCAGGGAAGGTGCCTTGTACTCAGGCAGCTCCATGATAAAGAAGGACTTACGGTTCTTATAGCCTGCGATCTTGTTGACCAGCAAAGCACCCAGCAGGATCAGGGCAATGCCCACGAAGTACATCAGCGTGCCCACCCAGGATGCTTCATCGAAGAACGCACCGGCGAACAGTGCGATGACCGGCAGCTTTGCGCCGCAGGGCATAAAGGGTGTCAGCATAGCGGTGGCGTTGCGCTCCCGCTCATTACGGATAGTACGAGCAGCCATAACGCCGGGGATGGCGCAGCCGGTGCCAATAACGAAGGGAATAACGGACTTGCCGGACAGTCCCACTTTCTTAAAGATGGGATCCAGAACCACGGTAGCACGAGCCATGTAACCGCAATCTTCCAGCAGGGAGATCAGGAAGTACATGACCATGACCAGAGGCAGGAAGCCCACAACAGCGCTGACACCGCCGATGATGCCTTCCGTCAGCAGAGCGGTCAGGAATGCATTGGCATTGGCACCTTCCAGAAGTCCGGTGACCCAATCTTTGAAGCTGTCGATCAGAGTGACCAATCCGGGAATGACGGTGCCGTTTTCAAATTCGTAACCCTCTGCGATCCAGGGGCCTACCCAGGCCTGAGAGATCTGGAACACCAGGAACATGACCAGCGCAAAAATCGGCAAGCCGGCAATGGGATGGGTGATGATGGCGTCGATCTTATCCTGGAAATTCTTATCCTTGGTGAACACCTTACGGGTCTCCACCTTGGAAACAATACCATTGACGAAGTCAAAGCGCTTGCGGTCAGATGCTTCCACAGCCTTCTTATCGGTCAGATCCACATAGCCTTCATCGTAAGGCGCTTTCTGCTCGTGACCTGCATGGGCAACTGCAGCTTTGACCACTTCGACCAGACCTTCGTGCGTAGTGGAAGTAGTATCCACCACGGGACAGCCCAGCTTTTCAGACAACAGCTTGGAGTCGATCTTGGTCTGCTTCTTTTTGTTCACATCTGCTTTGTTCAGAGCAACCACCACAGGGATGCCCAGTTCCAGCAGCTGGGTGGTGAAGAACAGGCTACGGCTCAGGTTTGTAGCATCCACGATGTTGATGATGACATCGGGATTTTCGTTACGCACATAGGAGCTGGTAACACTTTCTTCGGATGTAAAAGGAGACATGGAATAAGCACCGGGCAGGTCAACTGCAATCAGCTGCGCCTCCCCTGCATAGGCTTTTTTGATCAAAGCCTCCTTCTTGTCGATGGTAACGCCCGCCCAGTTGCCGACCTTTTCGTTACGTCCGGTCAAAGCATTGTACATGGTGGTTTTACCAGAGTTGGGATTGCCCGCAAAAGCAATTCTCATCTTTCAATTCCTCCTTCGATATGTATGAAATATACAGAATACTCTGTGGAAATATGTTTAAAATTGGTTAGTCATCGCTAACCTCTGCGTCAAAGGTAATCAGCCGACCACCTGAGGACAGATCACTGAATAATGATCGCCTCGGCCAGCTGATTGTCTATGCTGTAACGGCCATCCTTCACGGAAACAGTGCAGCTTCCCTTTCGACGGGATACCACCGTGATGGGTTCGCCGCTGTAACAGCCAAGAGAGAACAGGAAGGAATCCAGCTCCTCATCATCCGTTTCGATGCGAGAGATGATATACTCCTTGCCCTCCTGTGCAGTTGTCAAGTTCATAAAATCACCTTACTCTCACAATGTCGGTTAGCCACCGCTAATCGCAGAGCTATCATACTCCCAATTACCCGGTTTGTCAATAGGTAATCCACAAATTTTTCCATATTTTTTGATAAATACGCCTTCCTTGAATATGGCATTTTTTGCTGTTCATTACCTTCCCACACCAGATTTTTGTTGTAATTCCAATTGCTTTTCTTTCTTTTCCCTGTTATACTATTCCCGAAAACAGGAGGAATTTCCATGGATTTACAGACTTTAAAAGCCAAAATGGATGAATGTCATTATATTTACGACGAAAATATGGCGACGACCCTGGCCGTCGCCCTGCAACTGGGTCGGCCTCTGCTGGTGGAAGGTGCCGCCGGCGTGGGCAAAACGGAGATCGCCAAAGTCATGGCCACCGCTCTGGACCGGGAACTGGTGAGAATGCAGTGCTATGAAGGTCTGGACGAAAGCAAGGCACTCTATGAGTGGAACTACCAGAAGCAGCTTTTGTCCATCCAGATCAACATGAACGAACAGGACAAGGACAAGCTGACCAAAGCACTCTTCAGCGACGAGTATCTGCTGGAACGTCCCCTGCTCAAATCCATCCGTTCGGAAAAGCCGGTGGTTCTGCTCATTGATGAGATCGACAAGTCCGACGAAGAATTTGAAGCCTTCCTTCTGGAGCTGCTCAGCGATATGCAGGTTTCCATTCCGGAGATCGGCACCATCAAGGCTCGTTCCATTCCCTTTGTTGTCCTGACCTCCAACCGTGCCCGTCCTTTATCGGAGGCCTTGCGGCGGCGGTGTGCCTACCTTTATATCGAATACCCCGATACGGAAAAGGAATTGGCCATTCTCCGTGCCAAAATGCCCCACATCGACGATCAACTCTGCGCTCAGATTGCCGTGGCCACTCAGAAACTTCGCTCCAGCGAAGCCATTTTGAAGAAGCCTTCCATTGCCGAAACGCTGGACTGGGCTGCCGCCTTGGATGCTCTGGGCATTCGGGAACTGACCCCGGAGGCCATCAAAGCCACCGCCGGTTTTATTCTGAAAAACAACGAAGACATGGATGCACTGGAGGCCGATCATTGCCACAGTTGCAACTGTGGAGGCCATCACCATGGTTGACCCCCAGGTTTACCTTGAAAAAATGTCTGCTTTCGCCCGGATCTTGCGGCTGGAAGGTCTTCCGGTTACGCCTCAGGAGACCGGTGATGCCTGTCGTCTTCTGTCCCAATTGGGTTTTGAAGACCGTACTTTGGTAAAGACCGCCCTACGCACCGTCTTTGCCAAATCCCGGCAGGAACAGCTGGTTTTTGACAAAGCCTTCGACGGTTTTTTCCTCAGTGAAGAAGAAATTCGCCGTCAGGCACAGGAGCAGGCTCAGCAGGAACAGCAGATCCAGCAAAATCTGGAAGAAGATCAGCTGCCCGAAACATTGAGTGATGAACAGCGGCGTTCCTACGGCTCCATGAGTGATGAAGAACGGCAGAAATTGCAGAAATTTATGGAAAAATACCGGGACAATGCCCAGCGCAACCCGGCACTTTACGGCGACTTCATCCACTCCGTCTTTGCCAAGGCCATTTTGGAGCAGCAGATGATGATGGAGGATGCCGCCCAAGGGGTGGAAGCTCTGGATCCGGAAATGGGCATGCTCTATCGGGACATTTCCCAGTTCAAGGACATTGAGATTCCCAAAGCCATTACCCTCATTCAATCAGTGGCACGGCAGATCAACGGCGAACTGGCTGCCAAACGTCACCCCGGCGGCCACGGCAGTGCCCTGGATTTTCGTCGCACCATCCGCAAAGGATTGGAAAGCGGTGGCAGTTTTTACCGCCTGCGCTATCGAAAAAAACGGGTCAAAAAGCGGAACTTGGTGCTGCTTTGCGACGTTTCCGGCTCTATGATCCAATTTTCCGAATTTGCTCTGCGGTTCATTCAGGCACTGGATCATGCCAGCAGCAATTGTCGCACCTTTGTCTTTTCTGAAGAAATATTTGAGGCCAATGCCTTTGCTCTGGAAGATATGGACAAATTCCGCTCCTATATCCGCAGCCTCGGTCTTTACGGCCGGGGCACCAACTTGGGCGGTGCGTTGGAAGCACTGATGGTCAAAAAGCCCTGCCCCATCACTCCGGCCACTACAGTGCTGATTTTGTCCGATACCAAGACCATCGACCAGCCCCGTGCCGTTGCTGCCGTGCAAAAGCTGCGTCAAAATGCCGGAAAAGTAGTGTGGCTGAACCCGATTCCGGAGCGGAAGTGGCGCTATATCCGATCGGTGCAGGTGATGCAGAGCCTTGTTCCTATGGCCTCCTGCTCCACTTTGCAGGAATTGGCCGCTGCCTGCCGAAAACTGACCCAGCCATAAAACAGCAAAAATCCCACTGCTTTCGCAGTGGGATTTTTTACTGAACGAATTAGGCCTTCTTCAGAGAAAGGATACCGATCTTAATGCCGTCGTCGGTCTTCTCAAAGGTCTGAGTGCCGGACAGTGCGTCCTTGCTTTCCTCGCCGTTGTCCCAGGTGAAGGTGATCTCGTTACCATCAATCTTATAAGTACCGGTGGTCTCAACAGCCTTGTTGCCCAGCACATAGGTGGTGAAAGTGACCTTGCTACCGCTGAAGGTATAGCTAACATAGCTACCCAGCTTTTCCTCGGTCTTGTAAGTACCGCTCAGCTTGTTGCCGCAGGCAACCAGAGACAGCATCATCACAACGATCAGGACGCCACACATCAGTTTCTTCATGATATATACCTCTCATTTTTAATATTGCCCTTGGGGTTTCCCCCTCGATTGCTTCACAGTATAACATAGGTATGACCTTTTTTCAAGTCCTTTAAGTAATTCTTAAAATCTCAACAATTCTTGATTTTTGGGTTGTACACCGTCCCCCGGTCGTGCTATACTAAAAGAAAAAGGCGGTGTCTTATGTATCGTTTTGACAAATCTGCTTATAACAGGCGAATGTCCTGGTATTGCGACGCCCGGTTCGGCATGTTCATCCACTGGGGGCTGTATGCCCTGCCAGCTCGGGGCGAATGGGTCCGCAGCGATGAGCAAATGCCGGAAATGGACTACCTCCCCTATTTCGAAACCTTTGATCCCCAGCATTTTGACCCCAAAGTTTGGGCAAAAGCCGCAAAAAACGCCGGCATGAAATACGCTGTCCTGACCGCCAAGCACCACGACGGTTTCTGCCTGTTTGACAGCCAATACACCGATTTTAAATCTACCAACACTCCCTGTGGTCGGGATATTGTTGCAGAATTCTTAAACGCTTTCCGTGCCGAGGGCATTCGGGTAGGTCTGTATTTCTCGCTTCTGGACTGGCACCACCCGGACTATCCCCATTTTGGTGACCGCAACCATCCCATGCGTAACGATCCTGCATATACCAATGAAAGCCGGGCCTTTTCCAGATATCTGGACTATATGCACGCTCAAATCAAAGAAATCTGCACCAATTACGGCAAACTGGATATCCTCTGGTTCGATTTTTCCTATGATAATATGCGCGGAGAAACCTGGCGTGCCACGCAGCTGATGGACATGGTTCGCTCTTTGCAGCCGGATGTGATCATTGATAACCGCTTGGAAGTTAGCGGCGAAGGATTCGGCTCTCTGGCAGAGGGGAACCCCACCCCCTACCACGGCGACTTTGTCACCCCGGAGAAAATGATTCCGCCTCATCCCTTAAAAGATGCCAACGGTGAGCCGCTTATCTGGGAAGCCTGCGTGACCATGAACAACAACTGGGGCTACTGCGCTGAAGATCATTACTTCAAGCCCGCTTTCCTGCTGGTCAAAAAACTGGTGGAAGTGGTCAGCAAAGGGGGCAATATGATCTTAAATGTGGGTCCAGATGCTGAGGGACAAATTCCTCAGGAGTCCATGAACATTCTGAAAGAGATCGGCACCTGGATGGAGAAAAACAGCGACAGCATCCACGGCTGCGGTGCATCCGCACTGCCCAAACCGGAATATGGCCGCATCACGCAAAATGGAAACACGCTTTATTTCCACCTGTTTGAAAACACCCTTGGCCCCGTGCCACTGATGGGACTTACCCCCGGCAGTGTAGAAAAAATTTACCTGCTGGCCTCCGGTCAAGAAGTTCCCATTTCCACCAGTTGGGTACACAGCGACTATCCCCACATCGTCTTTGCAGACTTAGGGGCTGATCCCATTCTGCCCGACAGTACCGACACGGTTCTGGCGGTGCAGCTAAAAAAGGAGGATATCAAATGAAACGCATTCTCGTCGGTGCCATGAATCACGAATCCAACTCTTTCAACCCCATTACCGCAGGAGAGAACGATTTTCTTGTACTGCGAGGTCAAGCAGTTCTTGACCGCCGCAAGGAAAACGACACCCTCACCGGCATTCTGGACACCTTGGAGGATGCTGGATACGAGCCTGTGCCCACTGTCTTTGCCAGTGCTGTGCCCAACGGGCTTGTAGACAAAGAATTTGTCCGCAAACTTCGTGCTGAGATTTTGGAAATCGCCGCCCATGCAGGCCCCATTGATGCCATCACCTTTGCCCTTCACGGCTCTATGACCGACTTCGATTTTGAGGAAGCGGAAGGCCCTCTGCTGGAAGGTCTGCGACAGCTTTTCCCGGATATTCCTATCTTTGTTGCTTTGGATATGCACGCCACCATGACAGAGAAAATGCACCGAAATGCCGACGGCTTTGTCGGTTACAAGTGTGCTCCGCACACCGATTGTCGAGAAACCGGCATTCACGCCGCTCAGATGACCATTACCGCTCTGGAACATGGCGTGCAGGCAAAATCCGCTTGGGTAAAAGTACCGATTTTGATTGCCGGTGAGCAATCATCCACCACTGTCCAGCCCATGATCGGTCTGATAGAAGCGCTGCACGAAACCGAAAAAATCCCCGGTGTGATGGCAGCATCCTACCTGATGGGTTTCCCCTGGTGCGACAATCCCCACAGTGCCGTGGGCGTATATGTTACCGCTGAAAATGCAGCCCTTGCCCGGGAGCATGCGCTGGCGCTGGCGCAACGTATTTGGGACACCCGATCTGAATTCTGCTTTCAGACGGAAACCTATGGCGAACAGGAGGTGCTGGACAAGGCTTTTGAGGCCATCGCCGCAGGCGATCCTACTCCCATTTATCTTTCCGACTCCGGGGACAACCCCACCGCCGGTTCTTCTTCCGACTGTGTGGGTTTTCTGGGAAGGCTTTTAGCTGATCCACGCACCATGTCCCTGCCCACTGCTGCTCTGTTTGGCGGCATTTACGACCCGAATGCTACCTTGGCCTGCAAAGGCAAGGTAGGGCAAACCATCACATTGACCTTCGGTGCCAAATTCGACACCGTGACCACCAAGCCCATCACCGCCACAGGAACTGTCATGGCTTATGTGGAAAAATGGGACAAATTTCCCGGAAACCGCAGCGACATTGCCCTGTTCCGTACCGGAAATGTGGACATCGTGCTGGCAGAAAAACACATTGGCTACACAAGTCCGGCTGTTTTTGCCGATCTTGGACGTGACCCCCGGGATGCCCAGATCGTGGTGTGCAAACTGGGCTATCTGACCGCTGCACAGGCTGCCGTTGCCAAGCGGAGCATCATGGCACTGAGCCGTGGCAGCACCAACGAAGATCTCGCCACCTTGCCCTACGAAAAAACACCCCGTCCCATTTTCCCTCTGGATCAGGATTTTCTCTATTTCCCTGAGAAGGAATTGATATGAGTCACAAGCAAATGCCTTCCCTGCCGGGAAGGCATTTTTCTATTGCCAAATACAGGAAAAGGGAGTATAATACAGGAGATCCAATTAAGCGTATCAAAGGAGACTGTTTATGAATATTATCATTGCAGGCAGCGGCAAGGTCGGCGTCACCCTGGCCCGTCGCCTTTCTGAGGAAGGATACAACCTGACTTTGATCGACTCCGACCCGAAGGTATTGTCGGATATCTGTGAAGAATGCGACGTGATCGGTGTCAAAGGAAATTGCGCTTCCATGCAGGTTCTGCAGCAGGCAGGCGTTATGGATGCGGATCTTCTGATCGCCACCACCAGCCAGGACGAGGTGAATTTGCTGTGTTGTACCACTGCTCACGGCTTAAATCCCCGTCTGCACACCATTGGCCGTATCCGAAATCCTGATTATACCCAGCAGATCTACGCCATGCGTGATGTTTTCGCCCTTTCCCTGGCAGTCAATCCGGAAAAGCAAGCCGCCAATGAAATTGAAAGTCTACTTCGTTTCCCCGGTTTCCTGCACAGAGATACCTTTGCCAAAGGTCGCACCGCCATTGTCGAACTGCGTGTGGATCGGGACAGCAAGCTACGCAATGTCAGCCTGAATGCTCTGAACAGCATTGTCAAGTGCAAGGTTCTGATCTGCGCTGTTCTGCGCGACGGCAACGCTGTTACACCCGGTGGTACTTTTGTTTTGAAAGAAGGCGACCGAATTTTTGTCACTGCCCCCAGCAGCAGTCTTTCCGTGCTGCTGAAGAATCTGGGCATCATCACCCGTCGTGCCAGAAAAGTCGTCCTCTGCGGCGGCAGCCGCATTGGCTTCTATCTGGCGCAGCAATTGTGCCACGACGGCGTTTCTGTCTGCCTGATCGAGCAGGATCGTACCCAGTGCGAGCAGCTGGCCAATACCCTGCCGGAAGCTACCATCATCCACGGCGATGCCACCGACAAATCTCTGCTGGAAGACTACGGCCTTTCCACCTGTGATGCCGTGATCACTCTGACCGGCACCGACGAATTGAACATGATCGTTTCCCTGTACGCCAACACGCGGGGCGTTCCCCAGGTGATCACCAAACTGGGACACACGGAAAACCGCAGCATCAGCCACAACCTGTCTTTAGGCAGTGTAATCTCCCCCCGAGATCTGTGCTGTGATACCATCGTCCGCTATGTCCGTGCTATGAGTAATTTGACCGGCACCGCAGAAAGTGTCCATACCATTGCCGACGGTCAGGTCGAGGCAGTGGAATTCCGGGTAGACGAGCATACCCTCTACCACGGCACTCCCCTGAAAGAGATCCGTCTTCGCCCGGATGTGCTGCTGGTCAGCATCACCCACGGCGCACAAACGGAGATCCCCGGTGGTAATTCCCTCTTTCTGGAGGGGGATACCATTGTTGCCGTCACCAGCCGCCGTGGTTCTTTGCGTCAGGTCAACGATATCTTTGCATAACATGGGGGGCTGCATATGAACTACAAAATGATGGGGCGGTTTGCCGCCAAGATTCTGCTGATCGAATGCCTGTTTATGATCCCGGCAGCTTTGGTCAGCCTGTGCTACAGCGAATGGAAGGCACTGCAAAGTTTTATCGCCACCATGATCCTGATCGCAGCAGCCTACGGTCTTTTAACACTGCTTGGCCGAAAAGCTACCACCAACTTCACCTCCCGGGAAGGTCTGGTCTGCGTGGGAATGAGCTGGATCGTCATGAGTATCTTCGGCTGTCTGCCTTTCTGGTTTTCCAGAGAGATCCCCCACTATGTAGATGCTTTTTTCGAGATCGTTTCCGGATTTACCACCACAGGCTCTTCTATTTTAGCAGATGTGGAAAGTTTGTCCCGTGGTCTGCTTTACTGGCGCAGTTTTAGCCACTGGATCGGCGGCATGGGTGTTCTGGTCCTGTTGTTGGCTATTGCTCCGGGCGGTCAGGGTGCAGGCTATACCATTCACCTGCTGCGAGCAGAAAGTCCCGGCCCGGATGTAGGCAAGATCGTTCCCAAAATGCGGCAAAGTGCCGCCATTCCTTATGTGATCTATATTGTGCTGACCATCATCAACATCCTGTTTTTGCTGTTTGGCGGTATGCCTCTGCTGGATGCTGCCTGTACTGCCTTCGGAACTGCCGGTACCGGCGGTCTGGGCATCTACAACGACTCCATGGCCAGCTGCACGCCCTATATCCAGAACGTGACCACTGTGTTCATGGCGCTGTTCGGCATCAATTTCACCTGCTATTATCTGCTGCTGATCAAACAGGTAAAAAGCGTTTTCAAAGACGAAGAGTTGCGACTGTATCTGGGTCTGATCTTTGTTTCGATCCTGCTGATCGTGCTGAATCTCTACGGTTCTTACAGCAGTTTGGGCGAAACCATCCGCCACGCCGCCTTCCAGGTATCTTCCCTCATCACCACCACCGGCTACTCTTCCTGCGACTTTGATCTATGGCCCAGTTTCTCCAAAACCATTTTGGTGCTGCTGATGGTCGTCGGTGCTTGCGCCGGCTCTACCGGCGGCGGTTTCAAATGTTCCAGATTGATCCTGATCGTAAAAAGTCTCAAGCGCAGTGTTAATCAGCTGCGGAATCCCCATCAGGTACAGGCCATTCGCATCAATGGCCGCGTGGTAGACGAAAGCGTGGTCAACACCGCCAGTGCTTACTTGGTTGCCTATGTACTGGTACTGTTTTTGAGCTTTCTAGCCATCTCTCTGGACGGTTTTTCCATTGGCACCAATTTTACCGCAGTGCTTGCCTGCTTTAATAACATCGGCCCCGGACTGGAACAAGTGGGTCCAATGTGCAATTTCAGTCAATTCAGTGTTTTGAGCAAACTGGTACTGTCATTTGATATGCTGGCAGGCCGTTTGGAGCTGTTCCCTATTCTGATCCTATTCTCCCGCTCCACCTGGAAAAGATAAATTTTCATCTTGGTGAAATTTTTCTTGCTTTTTTTCAAAAATCGTACCATAATAAAATCCGTGGGTTTTTTCCACACCATCTACAAATCTGTTCGGCATGGTTTTCCTGCCGGAGAATCGAGGCATCTCTATGGAGAGAAAAATCGGAACTACTTCTCGGGGTATTCGTTGCCCCATCATCCGTCAAGGCGATGACCTGGCTCAAATCGTTGTAGACAGCGTTTTAGATGCAGCACAGAGTGAGGGATTCTCCCTCCGCGATCGGGACGTTGTCGCTGTCACGGAGTCCGTGGTGGCTCGTGCCCAGGGCAACTACGCATCTATCGATGCCATTGCTGCCGACGTTCGTGCCAAATTGGGGGGTGAAACCATCGGTGTCATCTTCCCTATTTTGTCCCGTAACCGCTTTGCCATTTGTCTGCGCGGCATCGCCAAAGGCGCCAAAAAGATCGTGCTGATGCTCAGCTATCCTTCCGACGAGGTAGGCAACGCTCTGGTTTCCCTGGATCAGCTGGACGAAGCCGGTGTCAACCCTTACTCCGACGTACTCACCCTGGAACAATACCGGAACGCATTTGGTTCTAACCCCCACCCCTTTACCGGCGTTGACTATGTATCCTATTATTCTGATTTGATCCGGGAAATGGGTGCTGAGGTAGAAGTCATCTTCGCCAACGACTGCCGCACCATTCTCAACTACACCAAAAACGTACTTCACTGCGACATTCATTCCCGCAAACGGACCCACCGCCTGCTGTTGGCCAATGGTGGCCAGCGTATCTGCGGTCTGGACGATATTCTAACTGAAAGCATCGATGGCAGCGGCTATAACGAACGTTTTGGCCTGCTGGGTTCCAACAAGTCTACAGAAGATACCATCAAGCTTTTCCCGAAGGACTGTTCCGATCTGGTTATGGACATCCAGTCCAAATTCCTGGAAAAAACCGGTAAGCACATAGAAGTCATGGTCTATGGCGATGGTGCATTTAAAGATCCTGTGGGGCAGATCTGGGAGTTGGCCGATCCCAGCGTTTCCGTGGCACACACGCCCGGTCTGGAAGGCACCCCCAACGAACTGAAACTGAAATACCTGGCTGACAACGACTTCGCCGATCTGTCCGGTGCTGAACTGAAGGAAGCCATTGAAGGGGCAATCCGAGCTAAAAGCGGTTCTCTGGTTGGCAGCATGGCCTCTCAGGGCACCACACCCAGACGGCTGACCGACTTGATCGGTTCGCTGTGCGATCTGACCAGCGGTTCCGGTGACAAGGGTACCCCTGTCATCCTGGTGCAGGGCTATTTCGACAACTATACCAACTGACGCCTTGCGGCTTCCCTTTTGGGAAGCCGCTTTTTGTAACAAACAGAAATAATCTGTAAAAAGCAGCAGGACGACTTGACAAATTCTTTTTCGCTTCTATAATTAAATTACATAATTTAAAACAACAGTTTCAGAATACATTTCCATGTTAAAGGAGGATTTCCATGCCACCCAAGCCAAAATTTACAAAAGAAGAAATTGTTGCAGCCGCTTTGCGTGTCGTATCTCAAAAAGGTGCCGACGGTTTGACCGCCAAAGAACTGGGGGATGCCCTGGGCAGCTCTGCGCGCCCCATTTTCACAATTTTCAATACCATGAAAGAGGTTCAGGAAGAAGTTCGCCTGGCCGCCATGGCAAAATTTGACTCTTTTTCTCCCAGTGGCCTGTCTGAAATGCCCATTTTTAAGCAAATTGGAATGAAAATGGTTCTGTTTGGAATGCAAGAGCCAAAACTGTACCAACTTTTGTTCATGGAAGAAAATCAAAACGCCGCTTCTTTTGATGATCTATTCGGTGAACTTGGAGAAACTGCTGTATTGTCCATCCACGCCATCGAAGAAAGCTATGGCCTCACCGCCAAAGAAGCCCATTTCCTGTTTGAAAATGTGTGGATCTACACCTACGGCATTGGAACTCTGTGCGCCACCAATTTCTGTCATTTTACAGAAGAGCAGTTTAGCAATATGCTTTCAACACAATTTCATGCCATGATCAATTTTGTAAAATCCGGAGAGGCGATCATATGAACTTAACACAAAAATTACTGTTGATCTGCCGTATCAGCTTTCTGGTAGCCGGTATGATCTTTCTCGGGCTGACAATCTGGTGCGACTATGGCAATTGGACCCTGATTGCAGCATTGGGATGCACCGCCCTTGGAAATCTCCTGTGCTTTTTCCACGCCCCACGAAAACAGGATGATCCTCCAAAATTCTAATTTTCCACAAATTGCGCTCTTTTCCGAAAAGAAACAATTATATTCTCTTCAAAATCGGCAAAGCTATGTGTGCGGCGAGTAACCGCCCAGTGAATGACAAAAGGAGAGAATATTATGAAGAACAACAATCAGATCAATATTCCTGAAGCACGTGAGGCCATGGACAAGTTCAAGATGCAGGCCGCTTCCGAAGTTGGCGTTGACCTGAAGCAGGGCTACAACGGTCACCTGACCTCCCGGGAAGCAGGCTCCGTCGGCGGCCAGATGGTCAAGAAGATGATCGAGGCTTACGAGCAGGGTCTGCGCTAACACAAAAAGAGGATGCCATCGGCATCCTCTTTTTTCTGTTATGATTGGGTGTCTGTCTGATCTGTTATCTCTGTCAAGCCCGTAACACGAACCAGGCAAGTCACGCTTTGATCTCCATAGATCATGGTCACCTGCACACCGGTGGTATTGCCCATGGCAACAACTTTTGTGCCTTCAATTCGCACCGCCGTTTCATCGGCACTAATGCAAATCAATCGGCTTTGGTCAAAGTTTTCTTTTTCTTTGAGCAGTGCGTACAGATCATAGCTGGTACCGTAAGCAGGGCTTAATGTAATATCCGCTTTGATCAGTTCCAGCACAGGTGCGCCTGTTTCTCCCACATAGGTAATGGAGTAATCTCCGGTTTTCCCGTCCCACTCGGTGCCTTTGGCAATGGCCGTCCACTGTTGCTGTGTTCCTGCGAAAAGGATCTTCCCCAACCCTTCACACCAACGCATAGCATCGTCGCCAATAGCGGTCAAACTGGCCGGCACTTCTATACGGCTGAGTTTGCTGCATCCCTGAAATGCCCCTTGGTCAATGGTCTGCACGCCTTCTCCCAGTGTTACGCCGGTCAAATCAAAGCACCAGGAAAAGGCAAGTTTCCCTATGGTTTCGGCATTTGGGATGATCACAGAGCGCAGCCCCAGGCATCCGCTGAAGGCATAATTTCCTACAGAACGGACACCCTGAGGAATCGTCAGTACCGTGACCTGTTCTCCATCCAAATAAAGATAGGCATTCGACAGCGGATTGGCCCCCACATTTGCAAATTCAATATTACACCAGCTTTTAATATCCCGAATATCCACACGCTGCAAATCGATGCAGTAATAGAACGCACCGTCGCCAATTTTTTTCAGGCTTTCGGGGATCTGGATACTCTGTAATTTTCCACAGGCTTCAAAAGCAGATGCTCCGATGGTCAACAACCCATCCGGCAGAATAACGCTTGTCATCTGAAAGCACCTTTGGAATGCACCATCGCCAATGGATGTGATCCCTTTCTGGATCTTCACACTGATCAAACTGTCACATTCTGCAAAAGCGCTGTCGCCGATGGCCGTCACCGGCAGGCCATTGTGCATTCTTGGGATCACAATTTGCGTATCCGTACATGTTCCAATTCCCACCACACTATAACCTTTTCCATCAGCATTCAGCGCATATTCCAGTCCCGTGCTGGTGGGCAGTTTTTCTGTGCCGCAGGCCTTGCAAAGGCCATCTTCATAGTTATGCCCCCGAACAGAGCCAATTTCCCGACAGGTGTTGTATACGTCACAGCGGCTGCATTTGGAGGTATGCGTGCCATCAGCCGTGCAGGTAGCATCGTTGTTAGAGATATAATCTTCAAAAAGATGTCCCAACACAGAGCCTAATTCTGTTCGAGTATGGGTCGCATCACAGCGGCTGCACTTAGATGTTTCCGTGCCATCGGCTGTGCAGGTAGCATCATGGTTGAATGCGTAATTTTCAAAAAGATGTCCCAGTACAGAACCCAATTCTGTTCGAGTATGGGTCACATCACAGCGGCTGCACTTAGATGTTTCCGTGCCATCGGTCGTGCAGGTAGCATCATGGTTGAATGCGTAATTTTCAAAAAGATGTCCCAGTACAGAACCCAATTCTGTTCGAGTATGGGTCACATCACAGCGGCTGCACTTAGATGTTTCCGTGCCATCGGTCGTGCAGGTAGCATCATGGTTGAATGCGTAATTTTCAAAAAGATGTCCCAGTACAGAACCCAATTCTGTTCGAGTATGGGTCACATCACAGCGGCTGCACTTAGATGTTTCCGTGCCATCGGTCGTGCAGGTAGCATCATGGTTGAATGCGTAATTTTCAAAAAGATGTCCCAGTACAGAGCCCAATTCTGTCCGAGTATGGGTCGCATCACAGCGGCTGCACTTAGATGTTTCCGTGCCATCGTCCGTGCAGGTGGCATCATGGTTGCTTATGTAATTCACAAAAAGATGACCCAAAACTGATCCCAGTTCTGTTTGTGTATGGGTTTCGCCGCAACGTTTACAGGTAGCTGTTTCGCTGCCATTGGAGGTACAGGTCGCATCATTATTGGATACGTATGCCCCAAAATCATGGCCTAAAACCGATATCCACCGCTGATTGACCAACACTTCATTACAAACAGAGCAGTGTTTTCCTTCCGTCAAACCGGATTCTGTGCAGGTGGCCGCCACAGCCTGATCCACCACTTCCCGGTGCCCCAAAGCTGCGATCACCTGGTTTTCCTTCACGCCGCAAGCACAGCTACGCTCTTGTAAGCCTTCCGTTACACAGTCAGGCTGGGTAACTGTTTCCCACTGTCCAAACTCGTGAATATGTTCCTTCTTGCAGCCGACCAGCACACACAGCAGCACCAGCCATCCCACCAGCATTCCTTTTTTCCATGAACTTTTCAGCATAATCGCCTCCGCCTATGTCCAATTGATTTCTGTTATCTTCATTATACACGCTATTTTTACAAATTCAATAAGAAAAATCAGGTATTTTCCTGGATGTTTGCCCTTGAAAAAGAGAACATCTTTCTGATTTTGAAGGTAGACAAAAGAAGTCTGATTTGATATAATAAGGCATATTGGGGGATATTTGAACATCCCCACCCACTCCATCTAAAAATGTTCTATAATTAGGAGGACTTTCTATGTTGCACGTTCGTATTCTGAAGGCAAAAGACCCCACCGAAGTTGGCAAGCTGGCCGCTGACCAGTTTGAAGCACTGATTGCCGCCAAGCCCGCCTGTCTGCTGGGTCTGGCTACCGGATCTACCCCGATTCCCCTGTACCGTGAGCTGATCCAGCGTGAAAAAGCCGGCCGCATTGACTTCTCCCGTGTTCGCTCCGCCAATCTGGATGAATACAAGGGTCTTCCCGGCACCCATCCCCAAAGCTATCGCTATTTCATGCAGGAAAACCTGTTTGATCATATTTCCATTCGCCCGGAAAACACCATCGTTCCCGACGGTCTGACCACTGATGTGGATGCCATGTGCCGTGCCTACGAGGAGCAGATCGAAGTTTGGGGCGGCGTAGATATGCAGTTGCTGGGTCTGGGACACGATGGCCACATCGGCTTCAACGAGCCTGCTGACCACTTTCCTGCCATCACCCACGAAGTCGAGCTGGAAGAGATCACCCGTCAAGCCAACAAGCGTTTCTTCGACTCCATTGATGAAGTTCCCACTGCCGCTTATACCATGGGTATCGGCACTGTGATGTCTGCACGGAAGGTTCTGATGGTTGTCACCGGTGCCGACAAGGCCGAGATCTTGAAGAAATCCTTCTTTGGCCCCATTACTCCTCAGGTTCCTGCATCCATCCTGCAGCTGCACCCGGATGTGACCGTCATTTGTGACGAGGCTGCCGCCGCTCTGCTGTAATGATTTCAAACAAACAGGAGGCTATATGAACCAGACACAGAAAAAAGAACTACAAGTTCTGGCCTGTAAAGTGCGTATGGGCGTGCTGGAAGGCGTTCACAGCGCAAAAGCCGGTCATCCCGGCGGCAGTTTGTCCGCTGCGGATCTATTTACTTATCTGTACTTCAAAGAGCTGAATATCGACCCCAAAAATCCCAAATGGGAAGACCGTGACCGCTTTGTTCTGAGCAAGGGTCACACTGCCCCCGGTTTGTATTCTGCACTGGCTCATCGGGGCTTCTTCCCGGTGGAAGATCTTCTGACCCTGCGCCACATTGACTCTTATCTCCAGGGTCACCCCAATATGAATACCGTTCCCGGTGTAGATATGTCCACCGGTTCTCTGGGGCAGGGCATTTCCGTGGCTGTGGGCATGTCCATGGGTCTAAAGCTTCAGCACAAGCCTGCACGGGTCTATACGTTGCTGGGTGACGGTGAGATTCAGGAGGGTCAGGTATGGGAAGCATGTATGGCCGCAGCCCACTATCAGCTGGACAATCTGTGTGTCATTGTCGATAACAATGGCCTTCAAATCGATGGCAATGTTGCCAGTGTTATGAGCCCCTACCCCATCGTTGACAAACTGCAGGCATTTGGCTTCCATGTAGAAACCATTGATGCCCACGATTTTGATCAAATTGAAGCCGCACTCAACACCGCTAAGACCATCAAGGGTCAACCCACCGCTATTGTGATGAAAAGTGTAAAGGGTAAGGGCGTGTCCTTTATGGAAAACAACGCCGGATGGCACGGCAAGGCCCCCAACGATGCCGAATTTGAGCAGGCAATGGGCGAACTGAACGCCGTATTGGAAGAACTGGAGGGTAAGTAAGATGGCAGAAACAAAAAAGATCGCTACCCGGGAAAGCTACGGCAACGCCTTGAAGGAACTGGGTGCAGAATTTGATAATCTTGTGGTTCTGGATGCCGACCTGGCCGGTGCCACCAAGACATCTATCTTCCAGAAAGCTTATCCGGAGCGCCATTTCGACTTCGGCATTGCAGAGGCAAATATGATCTGCGCCGCTGCCGGTATGTCTACCACCGGTCTTGTTCCCTTTGCCAGCACCTTTGCCATGTTCGCTGCAGGCAGAGCCTATGAACAAGTAAGAAATTCCATCGGCTATCCCAACCTGAACGTGAAGATCGGTGCTACCCACGGCGGCATTTCCGTCGGTGAGGACGGTGCAAGCCACCAATGCTGCGAAGATTTTGCCCTAATGCGTTCCATCCCCGGCATGGTCGTGATGTCCCCTGCGGACGATGTGGAGGCCAGAGCCATGGTTCGCGCTGCCTACCTGCACCAAGGCCCTGTGTATATGCGTTTTGGCCGCAGTGCTGTCCCTGTGATTCATCAGGAAAACGATCACTTTGAAATTGGCAAGGGCGAAGTTCTGAAGGATGGTACCGACGTTGCCATCATTGCCAATGGCTTGATGGTTTATGAAGCACTGACCGCCGCTGAGGTTTTGGCTGCTGATGGCATCAGTGCCATGGTCATCAATATGGCCACCATCAAGCCTCTGGACGATACTTTGGTTTTGGAAGCCGCCGGCAAGTGTGGAAAGGTCATCACCTGCGAGGAACACAGCATTATTGGCGGTCTGGGCGAAGCAGTCTGTTCCCTTTTGAGTGAAAAGCTGCCCACACCCGTTCGCCGCATCGGTGTCAACGACACCTATGGCCACTCAGGCCCTGCCGCCGCTCTGCTAAAGCAGTTCGGCCTGTGCAGCGAGCATATTGTGGAAGTTGCAAAAGATTTCTGCAATTGATCCGCTTCTATTCCACCCGGCGACCGCCTTTGGCCGCCGGGTTTTTATATAAAATCATTCAGTAAAAAATATCGGGTCATCCCTTGGGATGACCCGATATTGCTCGTTATGGGTTATTGGTGATTAGATCACTTTCTTCTTGATGATGAAGAAGTAGACAGCTGCACCTGCGCCGCCAACCACTGCAACAGAACCAACCACGATCGCTACCACAGCGCCGGTAGACAGGCCGTCGTCGGTGGGAGCAGGTTCGGTGGGCTGAGGTTCAGTGGGCTTGGGCTCGGTGGGATCAGCAGGTTCAGTGGGATCAGCGGGCTTGGAGGGCTCAGTGGGCTCGGTGGGCTCGGTGGGATCAGTGGGTTCCACAGTGCCCATGGGCTTGCCACAGATGTCACACTTGTTGTCGCCATTGCTGTCGACACACTGGCTGATGGTCTCGCCGCAACGGTCACACAGGTGATCGTTGTTGTCGTCCCAGTGGCCGCAGTTGACAGTCAGAGCCTTCAGGATCTGCTCTGCAATGTATGCATTGTCGTTCTCCTCGATGGCTACATAGGTCACATTCTCCATGGTCAGTGCGTATACAAAGCTATGGATGTTGGAAACCGTTGCAACAACTTCGTAAGCCTCGCCCAGATCAACGGTCACATCACCCAGCTCTACTTCCACGCCATCGAAGGGATTCCAGCTGCCCAGAATCACCACAGCTGCATCGCTGTTGATAGCCTTGATGGAGGCAATGGTCTGTGCATATGCCTCGTTGAACTGGATGTAGTTGTACAGGTAGGACTCTGCTGCAAAGCTGATGAAATCAACGATGGGCAGTTCGATGGTGAAGATGGCATCCTCGCCCAGGTTCTTTTCCAGAGCCTCACGGTTGATCTTCTCTGCTACCTCGGGGTTCTCGAACAGGTAATCCAGAACATTGATCTTCAGCGTGTAGCTGGTAGGTGCGTTGGTTTCTTCCAGGGCCAGCTTGATCTGCTGACGGACCAGCTCGATGTATGCGGCATTGTCGCCAACCAGCTTGCTCCAATCCAGAGCAGTTGCGGTCTTGCCGGCCAGCAGCTCGTTTGCCAGGATCTCATCGATGGGAGCGTCTGCCATTGCGGCAAACTCATCAATTGCGCCGTCGGACAGAGCGCCGTTCAGACCCTTCTTCAGAGCTGTCTGGATGTATGCCTTCACTGCTTCTCTGACGGTGGTGTCGATGTAGTTATTGGCATAGCCCAGCAGCTGCTCGGTTGCAAAAGCACCGATCTCTTCCAGACCGTAACCAATGGTGATCAGGTCAGCACCGGCCAGTGCGGTGTAGTCAATGTTGTTCCAGGTCATCAGCTGAGCCTGGT
>CAZPJH010000020.1:0-22539 GCA_964586875.1 uncultured Oscillospiraceae bacterium | reverse complement strand
ATGGGCAAGGATCGCCGTCAGTGCTCTGTTTACGCTGAGCAGTAAGTCACGCATAGTTAAGGAAGGGCTGTTGCAAACTATCTGCGACAGCCCTTTTTCTAAAATTTGCAGGGCGAGAAGTGGACATTTGAAAAGTGCCTGTTTCTGACCGTACAAACCATCTAATTTTACAGGAGATGATCTTATGTTTGTAGATAAAGTACGAATTACAGTCATCGGTGGTCGGGGCGGCGACGGTGCAGTTGCCTTCCATCGAGAAAAATATGTGAATGCCGGCGGTCCGGATGGCGGCGATGGCGGTCATGGCGGCAGTGTGATCCTGCGTGTTTCTGACCACATGACCACTTTGCTGGACTTCCGTTATAAGCGCAAGTATGCAGCGCAGGCCGGTGAAAATGGCCGTGGCCGCAATATGAGTGGCAAAAAGGGTGAGCCGCTGGTCATCGAAGTGCCCCGTGGTACGGTGGTTCGGGATGCCGAGACCAACCAGATCATTGTGGATATGTCCACGGATGAGGATTTTGTGATTGCAAAGGGCGGCCGTGGCGGCTGGGGTAATGCTCATTATGCTACGCCTACCCGTCAGATCCCCCGCTTTGCCAAGGCCGGAACCAAAGGGCAGGAACGGGACATTGTTCTGGAACTGAAGCTGCTGGCGGATGTGGGTCTGGTGGGCTTCCCCAATGTGGGTAAATCCACCCTGCTGAGCGTGACTTCTAACGCTCGTCCCAAGATCGCAAACTATCATTTTACCACGCTGTTCCCCAATTTGGGCGTTATCTATGTGGAAGAGGGCGTTTCCTTTGTGATGGCTGATATTCCCGGTATTATTGAGGGTGCAGCGGAAGGCGCCGGTCTAGGTCACGATTTCCTGCGGCATATTGACCGATGCCGTCTGCTTGTTCATGTGGTGGACGTATCCGGCAGCGAAGGAAGAGATCCGGTGGAAGATTTCAATGCCATCTGCGACGAACTGCATCACTATTCCGTTGACCTGAGCAACCGTCCCATGATCGTGGCTGCCAACAAGACGGATCTGCTGGAACCGGAGTCTGACAATCTGGAGCGGTTAAAAGCGGTTGTGGAAGCGGCCGGTTGTGAATTGTACGAAATTTCCGCCGGAACCACCCAGGGAACCCGTCAGCTGATGCGTGTGGTGGCTCAGAAGCTAAGCACATTGCCGCCTGTGACCATTTATGAGCCGGAGTATGTAGCCCCTGTTGTGGAAACCGGTGATCCCAATGAAATGCAGATCGAGCATTTGGGCAGTACCTGGGTCATTACCGGTACATGGCTGGAGCGACTGGTGCAAAATATCAATTTCGACGATTATGAAGCACTGAATCACTTTGATATTCTGCTTCGCAAGAGCGGCCTGCTTGAGCGCCTGGAAGAAATGGGGATCAAAGACGGCGATACCGTCGATATCTACGATTTTGAATTTGAATATCAGAGATGATCGAAAGGCATCCGCTTGACGGATGCCTTTTTCTGCACCATTTTTCAGAAAAAGACTTGCAATTCTTTCCGCTGGGGCATATAATAAACCCGATCTTTCAACAATACTGTGAGGTGAGTACATGGACAGTAGTGGCAGTAGCCCCATACATACAGACGAGAGCGTTCTTATATGGTCACGAGGGCGGCATATTGTCCATGCGGCCTGAGTTTTTGTGTCAATAAAAGAATGCCATTGTCTGTTCCAATCACTCAAAGGAGGTACAAACAATGACAGAAGAACTGAATGAAAACAGCATGACCCCGGATTTTTCAGCAGAGATCGTGGTGGCGGTACGCTCCAATCTATCTCCGAAGAAAATGCAGGAGAAAATTCTGGATTACCATGAAAAAGATATTGCCATGGCGCTGGAAACGCTGACGGAAGAAGAGCGAAAAAAACTGTTCCGCCTGTTGCCCATGGAAACATTGGTTGGCGTTTTGGAATACTGCGAAGATATCGCTTCCTTGTTTGCGACCCTTTCCATTCGGCAAAAGGTGCAGGCACTTTCTATGATGGAGCCTTCCACGGCGGTAGAACTGCTGCAGCAGTTGCCGAAAGAAAACCGGGATTCCCTGACGGATCTGATGAGCCCGGAAACTCGATCGGAGATCAGCCTGCTCAGTTCTTTTGATGAGGACGAGATCGGTAGCCGGATGTCCACCAACTACATTGAAATTCCGGAAAACGCCACCATCAAAGGTGCCATGACAGAGTTGGTGCGCCAGGCGGCAGATAACGACAATATTTCTACCCTCTATGTTGTAGACGAGGATAAGACCTTCTGCGGTGCAATTGATTTGAAAGACCTGATCATGGCACGGGAGGGCAGCGACCTTTCCAATATCATCACCTTTTCTTACCCCTATGTCTATGCCAATGCACTGGTTGCGGACTGTATTCAGTCGTTGCTGGATTATTCGGAAGCATCTATTCCGGTGCTGGACAATGATAATAAACTGATCGGTGTGGTTACTGCCCAGGACTTTATGGAAGTGCTGGATGAAGAGTACGCTGAAGACTATGCAAAACTGGCAGGCTTGACAGCTGAGGAAGATCTGGCAGAGCCGATCCATCAGAGCGTGAAAAAGAGACTGCCCTGGTTGGGGATCCTGCTGGTGATGGGATTCCTGGTGTCGGCTGTGGTGGGCACATTTGAGAATGTGGTTGCCCAGCTGCCTGTGATCATGAGCTTCCAGTCACTGATTCTGGGTATGGCCGGTAACGTAGGCACCCAGTCGCTGGCTGTGGCCATCCGTGTGCTGATGGATCAGCAGGTGGGTGGAAAAGAACTGGTGAAGCTGGTGTGGAAAGAGGCACGGATCGGCGTTCTCAATGGTCTGCTGATGGGTGTGCTGTCTTTTGCGGCTATTGGCGGATATTTATGCTTGCAGGGCAATCCTGCGGCCAAGGCTTTTGCTATTTCCGGTTGTCTGGGTGTGTCTATGGTGTTGGCCATGGCAGCATCCAGCTTGTCCGGTACGGTGATTCCGGTTATTTTTAAGAAGATCGGTGTTGATCCGGCAGTGGCTTCCGGACCGCTGATCACCACCATTAATGACTTGGTGGCTGTCATTTCTTACTACGGTCTGGCGTGGATCATCCTGATCAACTGGATGCACGTGGGTTGATGCTATTCTGAAACAGTAGAACGCTCGAAGAGTTTCGGGCGTTCTTTTTTTCTTGCATCGTGGGGAAAACTGGTATATACTAAAGAAAAGGAATTCAGGAGGTAGACCCATGGAAGTGAAAGTGCTGTGTGTGGGAGATGTGGTTGGAAATCCCGGTATGGATCGGATCATCCGCTCCCTTCGTTATCTGAAACGGAAAACCAATGCGGATTTTGTGATCGTCAATGGCGAAAATGCCAGTGTGGTGGGAATGACACCTCGACAGGCAGAGGAAGTTTTCGATGCCGGCGCAGATGTGATCACCATGGGTAACCATACCTTCGGAAAACGGGAGCTGTGCGACTATTTGGACGAAAATGATCGCATTTTGCGTCCTGCCAACTATGCTCCGCAGGTGCCCGGAAGGGGATACGGCATTTATGAAAGTAAAGCAGGAGATGTGGCTGTGATCGACCTGATCGGCCGCTGCAATATGGACTACGGCCCGGATAACCCCTTTCTGATGGTGGAAAAGATATTGCCTCAAATCAAGGCAAAGATCGTCCTGGTGGAGTTTCATGCTGAGGCTACGTCGGAGAAACTGGCCATGGGTTATATGCTGGACGGCCGGGTCAGTGCGGTTTGGGGCACCCATACCCATGTGCCTACGGCGGATGCTCAGGTACTGCCGAAAGGAACAGGATATGTGACGGATCTGGGGATGACCGGACCCAAACGCTCGGTGCTGGGCATTCGACCGGAATTGTCCATTGCCAAATTTCGAGGGGATCTGACCAGCCGCTATCAGTGGGCGGAAGGGGAAACGAAATTGGAAGCGGTGCTTTTTACCATTGATGGAGCCACCGGCACCTGCCTTCGGGCGGAAAGGGCGGATTTGAATGATTAAGATACTTCATGCAGCAGATCTGCATTTGGACTGTGCGTTTGCCGGCCATGAAACGAAGATCGCAGCCAAACTGAAAGGGGCGCTACGCACTGTGCCGGAGAAGATCGTTTCCCTTTGCAAAAGGGAAAAATGCGATCTGCTGCTGTTGGCAGGGGATCTGTTTGACGGCGAATACACCGAAGAAAGCTTCTTGGCACTGAAAAACGCTTTGGAAGAAGTGCAGATCCCCACCTTTATTGCTCCCGGCAACCATGATTTTTGCACGCCGGGAAGCCCTTGGCAGTTGGAGCAATGGCCGAAAAATGTCCATATTTTTAAGAAAACGGCCATAGAAAGCGTTTCGCTGCCGGAACTGGACTGCAGGATCTATGGGGCAGGTTTTTCTTCTATGGATTGCGATAGCTTACTGGAGGGATTCCGGACCCAGGGACAGGAACGCTACCATATTGGCCTGTTTCATGGGGATCCGATGAACAGTGGTTCGCCATATAATCCCATTTCTCATAAACAAGTGACCGCATCCGGTTTGGATTATCTGGCATTGGGACATATCCACAAAACAGGGGCATTTCGGGAGGGAAAAACCCTTTGCGCCTGGCCGGGGTGCCCCATGGGACGTGGTTTTGACGAATTGGGAGAAAAAGGGGTGCTTTTGGTCGCAATGGAAGAAAGCACGACTCTTTGCTTTGAACCGCTGGATGTTCCTCGTTTTTATGACTGGGATGCAGAAGTGCTGACCGATGCCCGGGCGGCGATTGCAGAGGGTCTGCCGGCAGTGGGCAATGATCATTTTTATCGGATCACATTGACCGGAGAGTGCGAAAAGCCTGATCTGCAAGGGCTATATCAGTATTTTTCAGCATTTGCCAATTTGGAACTGAGGGATAAAACACGACCGGTCACAGATGTTTGGGGCAGTGCCGGAGCGGACTGTCTGGAGGGCGTTTATTTTAAAATGCTCCATGAGATATTTGAAGAAGAAAATGATGAGGCTGGGCAGACAGCGCTTCTGGCGGCCAGAATATCCCGGAAAATTCTGGATGGAAGCGAGGTGGTGTTGCCATGAAGATTTATTCCATGACGGCTACCTTTGGTAAACTGGAAAACCGTACGCTGACTCTCCGGCCGGGGTTAAATGTGATCCAAGCCCCCAATGAATGGGGAAAAACCACTTGGTGTGCATTTCTGGTCAATATGCTCTATGGCTTGGAAACCAGAGTGAAAAGCACAAAAAACAATCTGGCAGACAAAGAGCGTTACGCCCCTTGGTCAGGCAGTCCTATGTCCGGCAGAATAGATATTTGCTGGAAAAACAGAGATATCACCATCGAGCGGTGGACAAAAGGACGCACCCCTTTGGGAGAGTTTCGTGCATATGAAACCCAAAGCGGCATCCCGGTGCCGGAATTAACGGCGGCCACCTGCGGTGAGCAAATTCTGGGCGTAGAGCGAAGCGTGTTCCTGCGCAGCAGTTTTTTGCGGTTGGCAGATCTGCCTGTCACGGAGGATGAGCAGCTGCGTCGCCGACTCAATGCTCTGGTTACCACCGGCGATGAAAGCAATGCCGGGGATGTTTTGGCGCAGCGACTGAAGGAACTGAAAAATAAGATTCGCTATAATCGGTCAGGCCTTTTGCCTGCGGCAGAAAAAGAAGCAGCGGAGCTGGAAAATACTTTGGGGCAGATCTATTCTCTGCGGCAGAAAATGGATGAGATCCGCCAGAGGCAGCAGGAGAAGAGCGTGCAGATCGCTGCTTTGGAAAATCATAAAATTGCACTGGAATATGCGGAAGGAGAAGAGAACAACCGACGCATTATGCAGACTCAGATTCGCCGGGATCAGGCCAAAGAGCGGTTGGATCAATTGGAAGAGCAGTGCGGCCTTTTGCCGAATCCGGAAAAATGTGCGGCATCTGCTGATCGATTGCGTCAGCTCTATCAGCAAAGTATGGCGCTGGACATGGAGCAGCAGATGCTGCCCATTGCGCCGGAAAAACCTGAGCCTTATCCGGTGACAGTTGAACAGGCATCCCGTGATGTAGAGGAATATCGGCAATTACTGACCGAGCAAAAAAATAGCCGAATAATAACAAGAATATCTCTGTGTGCAGGGGGATTGGCGGCTGTTGGATCGATCCTTTCACTGGTTGCGCATAATAGTCTGTTAGCTGTGCTGACAGGACTTCTGTTACTGGGATCCGTCATTGCAGTGGGCTGTTTCTGCAACAAAAAAGAAGCGGCCTGCCGCAAAGCAGACCATCTGACTGAAAAGTACGGTTCTGAAAATGTGGAAAAGTGGCTGAAGGATGCCAATGCAGCATTGGAGCAAGAGCGGGCATATACGGAAGAGTTATCCGGATATGAGCAGATATTGACCCAATTCAGACAAAAAAGGGAAGTGCTCAATGGACAGATCCGAGATCTGACCCAGGGACAGCCTATTTCTCGGTGCTTACAGAATTGGGAAAATGTAGCGCGGCAGTGGCAAGAATTGAAAGAAGCAAGGCAGGATTATGAAAATGCCAAAAACCACGCCGACATGGTGTCGGCAATGGCAAAACCCTTGCAAAAGCCGGAAAGAGCGGATCACTTGACCTGCTCCATGGAGCAAACACAAGGACTTTTGGAGCAGGCGATGCAGCAACAGCAACTTCTGAAACAGCAACAGGACAACTATCTTGGCCGTATGGAGACGATGGGTCAGGAAGAGATACTCAAACAGCAGTTGGCAGTAGCCCATGATCGAATTGCCCGGCTGACGGAAACCTATGCAGCCCTGGAATTGGCACAGGCCACTTTGGCTGCGGCAACGGCGGAGTTGCAGCGTCGGTTTGCACCGAAAATTGCAACAGAAGCACAGGCACTCTTTGGAAAGCTAACAGATGGCCGCTATGATCGGCTGATCATAGCACAGGACCTGTCCTTACAGGCCGGCGCACGGGAGGAAAGTGTGATGCACACTGTCCAGTGGCGAAGTGAGGGTACTGTGGATCAGATGTATCTGGCATTGCGGCTGGCTGTTAGTAAGGCACTGACACCCAATATTCCTCTGGTGCTGGACGATGCGCTGGTGCGTTTTGATGATAGACGTCATGCAGCGGCTATGAGCATTTTACAAGAGGAGGCCGAAAAACGGCAGATCATCCTCTTTACCTGCCAAGATCGAGAACAAAAAGAGAGCTGAAAAAAGCCTCCGTATCCGACAGGGTACGGAGGCTTTATGATTATTAAAGCTCAGAAAAGCCGAAACTGTTGACAAGCGCATCGATTTTCTGACCGGCCTTGCAATAGGGGCAGTCCTGATAGCTGTAACTGGCGTAATCGGGCAGATCGTTGACGGAGTAGATGGAACGAACCGGGTACTCGTCGATGGTGTCCACTGCACGGTAGACAGCAGCAACACCGGCTACCTTGCCGCCGTAGTAATGAATGGCTTCGATGCTGCGGCGTGCGGTGAAACCGGTGGAAACGGAGGCCATCAAGATCAAAACATGCTTGCCGCGGATCATGGGGATGATATTGTCCCGGAAGATCATCTGGGAATTGTTATTGAACTCCGGCTCTACCACATAGATGGTCTGGTGGGCGTTGATGGTGTAGAAGCCACTCTTGGTCAGTTCATCTGCCACAAATGCACCCAGCACGGCAGTGCCGTCCAGGCAGAGGATCGTGTCCACAGGGGTGTCGTTGATGAATTGGGAAACCAGCTGATAGGCGCTGGCCTTGGCTTCGCTGATACGGGTCTTGTGGTAGGTGATGTCGATATAGTAGTTGATGTGGCTGTGGTTGGTGGCAAAGTGGCCACGGGCAATTCGAAGGGGAACATTGCCTCTGCGATGCTGAATGTGGGTCAGTTGAATCATAGCTTTTCCTCCTTAGAATAAAAAGAGCGCTTTTCAGGCCGGTCAAATCAGCGTTTAACCGGCTGTGAAAAACGCTTTTTTTCATTATATAACAGAAAATGCTGATTTTGCAAGCAAAAAACAATAGCGTATCTGCTGAAAATGGATGGTTAAATTTGTGCAGTTTGTTTTTGACGCAGTGCAGGTGCGTGCCGCAGGAACTGCTGAGAAATTGCTTGGCAGATCTCCCGACGTTCCACCATTTTATATACATCTTCTAAGGTGACCCATTGGGCATCCACCGTTTCGCCGGGGAGTAAGACGATCTGATTCAGAGGCGTTTTGCGGAAAATGCAGTAGTGATCGTAGAAAGCCCACTCGTCCCGAGTGCTTTCCAGCAATTCAAATTCCGCTTCCTCTGCCCGGATCCCTGTTTCCTCAAATAATTCCCGACGAATCGCCTGCAAGCTGGTTTCACCGGCCAGTGCGGCACCACCGGAGTTTTCCCATGTGCCGGGGAAGCTTTTTTGCGGGGCACGCTTGGTCATCAGTACCCGCCCCTGTCCGTCATATACCCACACGCAGACTACCAGTCCAAACTCACCTTCGCCCCAGGGGGTGCCACGCAGATGACGGCGGCCGGTCAGATTGCGGTTGCTGTCGTAAATATCATTCCATTCCATTTGTTTCACCTCACAAAACTTAGAATACCATCTTTTGGGGCAAAAGGCAAGGGCTTGTGTGAAAAAATACTAATGAACGCCTGCGAAAGACAGGATAATTTGGGTATTTTGCTTAAACTGGATGGGGATGAAGAAATGGTGAAGAGAAAATATTGTTCTTTCCACGGCTTCGGAGAAGGGGCAAGGGGCGATTTTTGAGCAAATAAAACAAAACAAGCTGCTTCCAATATAAGAAGCAGCTTGTAATTTGTTATAAATGCAAAAAAACCGAGGAAAATCCCCGGTAAAAATCACAAAAAACCATTGACAAAAGATGAATGATATGCTACAATGAACCTCCATAGTGTGTTATTATGCCCATTTGTGGCCATTCTCATTTGCAAAAGCATCATAACACAAATAATGGCGGCTGTCAAGATACAAAAAATGCAAAAGTGACAACTGTACCTGGCGTATCATTTTATAAGCAACACACAATTCCGGCTTATGCCGAAAGAAAGGCTGTGATGAACCATATGGAAATGGTCAAGGACAAGATGTTCGGTAAGACCATGCGTAAGTCCTACGCAAAGCACAAAGAGATCCTGGAAATTCCCAATATGCTGAAGATCCAGAAGGACTCCTATCAGTGGTTCCTGGACAAGGGTCTGCGGGAGGTTTTCAAGGATGTCGGCACCATTACGGACTTCTCCGGTAAATTGGAACTGAGCTTCCTGGATTACACCATGGAAGACAAGCCCAAGTATACCATCGAGGAGTGCAAAGAGCGGGATGCCACCTATGCAAAGCCTATCAAGGTGCGTGTCCGTCTGCGTAACACCGAGACTGACGAGATCAAAGAGCAGGAGATCTTCATGGGAGATTTCCCCATTATGACCAACGGCGGCACCTTTGTTATCAATGGTGCAGAACGTGTCATTGTTTCTCAGATCGTCCGTAGCCCCGGCATGTACTATGGTCACGAAGTGGACAAGGCTGATCAGCATACCTATACTGCCACCGTCATCCCTTATCGTGGTGCATGGCTGGAGTATGAAACGGATAATTCCGACGTGTTCTGGGTTCGTATCGACAAGAACCGCAAATTGCCGATCACTTCTTTGATCCGGGCTCTGGGTGTTAACACCGATGAGCAGATCAAGGCAATGTTTGGCGAAGATGTGCGTATTATGGCCACGCTGGAGAAAGATGCCTGCAAGACCAGAGAAGAGTCTTTGCTGGAAATCTATCGCCGTTTGCGTCCCGGTGAGCCTCCTACGGTGGAAACCGCAACTGCTCATTTGGAAGGCCTGCTGTTTGATGCCCATCGTTATGATGTAAGCACCGTTGGCCGCTATAAATTCAACAAGAAGATGGAGATCGCCACCCGACTGTCCGGCCGGGAAGCTGCAGAACCCATCGCCGATCCCATGACCGGAGAGATCCTGGTCATGCCCGGTGAGCTGATCACACGGGAAAAGGCTTGGGAACTGTCTGCCAAGGGCGTGAACGAAGCTGTGCTGAAAGTGGGCGATGCCAATGTGAAGGTGTTTGCCAACGACATGGTTGATATGGCCAACTTCGTTTCCTTCAACCCCAGAGATTACGGCGTTACAGAGAAGGTTCGTTTCTCCGTGCTGAGAGAAATGCTGGCCACCGAGAATATCGACTGGGCAGAAGCCATCGCTGAGCGGATCGATGACCTGATCCCCAAGCACATCATTGTCGATGATATCATGGCCTCCATCAACTACCTTAACTGCGTGGCTATGGGCATTGGCACTCCCGATGACATTGACCACCTGGGTAACCGCCGCCTGCGTTGCGTGGGCGAACTGCTGCAAAACCAGTTCCGCATTGGCTTCAGCCGCCTGGATCGTGTGATCCGGGAGCGCATGACCGTTCAGGATCTGGATACTGTCACCCCCCAGAGCCTGATCAATATTCGTCCTGTGACTGCTGTGATCAAGGAATTCTTTGGTTCCAGCCCTCTGTCCCAGTTCATGGATCAGAACAACCCTCTGGCCGAACTGACGCATAAGCGCCGTCTGTCCGCTCTGGGCCCCGGCGGTTTGAGCAGAGAGCGTGCATCTCTGGATGTTCGTGATATTCACTACACCCACTATGGCCGTATGTGCCCCATCGAGACCCCCGAAGGTCCCAACATCGGCCTGATCAACTATTTGGCAACCTTTGCCCGCATCAATGAGTACGGTTTCGTGGAAGCACCTTACCGGAAGGTGGACAAGGCCACCGGCTTTGTGACCGATGATGTGGAGTATATGACTGCAGACGTGGAAGATGCCTACTACATCGGCCAGGGCAATGAGCCTCTGGACGAGAATGGATGTCTGGCCAATGCCCGTATTACCTGCCGTCACCGCAACGAGATCATTGAAGTGGATCGGGAAGTGATCGATTACATCGATGTTTCTCCCAGAATGATGATCTCCATTGCAACTTCCTTTATTCCTTTCCTGCAGAATGACGACGCAAACCGTGCTTTGATGGGCGCAAACATGCAGCGTCAGGCTGTGCCTCTGCTGACCACCGAGCCTCCCATCGTTGCCACCGGCATTGAGCATAAGGCTGCTGTGGACTCTGAGGTGTGTATCAAGGCTGAAAAGCCCGGCACTGTTTCTGCTGTTTCTGCCGATTGCATCACTGTGATCTACGATGATGGCGAGGTCAAGACCTATCGCCTGACGAAGTTCGCACGTTCCAATGCCGGTACCTGCGTCAACCAAAGACCCATCGTCAAGGTTGGCGATCGCGTGGACACCGAGGAGATCATTGCTGACGGTCCTTCCTGCTCCGGCGGCGAAGTGGCTCTGGGTAAGAATGTGCTGATTGGCTTTGTCAACTGGGAAGGTTACAACTACGAAGACGCCATCCTGCTGAACGAGCGTCTGGTTCGTGAGGATGTGTTTACCTCCATTCATATTGAGGAGTACGAAACCGAGGCTCGGGACACCAAGCTGGGACCTGAGGAAATTACTCGTGACATCCCCAATGTTGGCGAAGATACCCTGAAGGATCTGGACGAGGACGGCATCATTCGTGTGGGTGCCGAAGTCCACGCCGGTGATTACCTGGTTGGTAAGGTCACTCCCAAGGGCGAAACCGAGCTGACCCCCGAGGAGCGCCTGCTGCGTGCTATCTTCGGTGAGAAGGCAAGAGAAGTTCGTGATACTTCCCTGAAAGTGCCCCATGGTACTTCCGGTATCGTTGTGGACGTGAAGATATTTACCAAGGAAAATTCCGATGAGCTGGCTCCCGGTGTTACCAAATCTGTCCGTGTTTATCTGGCACAGAAGCGTAAGATCGGTGTGGGCGATAAGATGGCCGGTCGTCACGGTAACAAGGGCGTTGTTTCCCGCGTCCTGCCCGAAGAAGATATGCCCTTCCTGCCCGACGGCACCCCCCTGGATGTGGTTCTGAACCCCCTGGGCGTTCCTTCCCGTATGAACATCGGTCAGGTTTTGGAGGTCCATCTGGGTTATGCAGCTAAGGCTCTGGGCTGGCACGTTGCTACGCCCGTGTTTGACGGTGCCAATGAGAAGGACATCCGTGAAACACTGAAGCTGGCCGGCCTGCGTGAAGATGGTAAGACCATTTTGTATGATGGCCGTACCGGCGAACCCTTTGACAACCTGGTCACCGTTGGCTATCCCTACTACCTGAAACTGCACCATCTGGTCGATGATAAGATGCACGCCCGTTCTACCGGCCCCTACGCTCTGGTTACCCAGCAGCCTCTGGGTGGTAAGGCTCAGTTCGGCGGTCAGCGTTTCGGCGAAATGGAAGTTTGGGCGCTGGAAGCTTACGGCGCTGCATATACCCTGCAGGAGATCCTGACAGTCAAATCTGACGATGTGACCGGTCGTGTCAAGACCTACGAGGCCATCGTCAAGGGTTCCAATATTCCTACTCCCGGCGTTCCCGAGTCTTTCAAAGTTCTGGTCAAGGAACTGCAGGCTCTGTGTCTGGATGTGCGTGTGCTGGATGAAAACGGCAACGAGATCGAACTGAAGGATGAGGACGAAGACGATGAAATCGTCTACACCTCCGAGCACGAAACCGATTTGGTGATCGGTGATACAAATGAAGTGCTGGATGCTGGCTTTGTCATCGACGAGGACAGCCCGGAGGATATTATGGATGTGTTTGGTGGCATGGAAGATGACGCCGACACCTACGAAGATTAAGGAGGCGTGACTATGGCAGATGCCACCTTTGATGCCATTAAAATTGGCATTGCTTCCCCGGAAATGATCCGGGCCTGGTCTTACGGCGAGGTCAAAAAGCCTGAGACCATCAACTATCGTACGCTGAAACCGGAGCGGGATGGCCTGTACTGCGAGCGGATCTTTGGACCGCAGAAGGACTGGGAATGCCACTGCGGTAAGTATAAGAAAATCAAGTACAAGGGCAAGATCTGCGACCGCTGTGGCGTAGAAGTGACCAAGGCAAAGGTTCGCCGTGAACGGATGGGCCACATTGACCTGGCTGCACCTTGTAGCCACATCTGGTATTTTAAGGGCATTCCGTCCAGAATCGGTCTGATTCTGGACATCAGCCCCAAGATTCTGGAAAAAGTCCTGTATTTTGCGGCTTACATCGTTACCGATCCCGGCGATGCACCTCTGGCATTGAACCAGGTGCTGACCGAAAAGGAATACCGGGATATGCGGGAAAAGTACGAGGACGACTTCAAGGCCGGCATGGGCGCCGAAGCTGTGAAGGAACTGCTGGAACAAATCGATTTGGATCAGTTGTCCGAGCAGCTGCGTGAAGAACTGAAGACCGCCTCCTCCCAGAAGAAACTGCGCCTTGTAAAGCGTCTGGAAGTGGTGGAAGCTTTCCGGGAATCCGGCAATAAGCCCAGTTGGATGATCATGGATGTGCTGCCGGTCATCCCTCCGGATATTCGTCCTATGATCCAGTTGGATGGTGGCCGTTTCGCTACCTCTGACCTGAACGACCTGTATCGTCGGGTCATCAACCGTAACAACCGCCTGAAGCGTTTGATCCAGCTGAACGCCCCTGATATCATTGTCCGCAACGAAAAGCGGATGTTGCAGGAGGCGGTGGATGCCCTGATCGACAACGGCCGCCGCGGCCGTGCTGTTACCGGCGCAAATAATCGTGCGCTGAAATCCCTGTCTGATATGCTGAAGGGTAAGCAGGGCCGTTTCCGCCAGAACCTGCTGGGTAAGCGTGTTGACTATTCCGGACGTTCCGTTATCGTTGTCGGCCCTGAGCTGAAGCTGTATCAGTGCGGCGTGCCCAAGGAAATGGCGATCGAGTTGTTCCGCCCCTTTGTGATGAAGAAGCTGGTATCCGATGGCCTGGCCAATAACATTAAGTCCGCAAAGAAGATGATCGACAAGGGCAAGGCAGAAGTTTGGGATGCTCTGGACGATGTTATTAAGGATCGTCCTGTGTTCCTGAACCGTGCGCCTACGTTGCACCGTCTGGGCATTCAGGCTTTTGAGCCTGTGCTGGTGGAAGGCCGTGCGTTGAAGCTGCACCCGCTGTGCTGTACCGCATTTAACGCTGACTTTGATGGCGACCAGATGGCTATTCACGTGCCCCTGTCCGCAGAGGCACAGGCAGAAGCCAGAATGCTGATGCTGTCTGCCAATAACCTGCTGCGTCCTCAGGACGGTAAGCCTGTTACTGTGCCTACACAGGATATGATCCTGGGTGCTTACTATCTGACCTATACTCGTCTGGGTAAGGCGGAAAAGGGTGCTGAGACCGTTTATGTGACCGATGCCGGAGAAACCGGCCTGCCGGTAAATGAAATCGTGGATGCCGATGAGTTTGTGGCAGCCAACAAGGCAGCCAAGGCAGCCGGCAAGACACAGGCTAAGTTCCGTCCCATCCACAACTACTCCAGCGTTAACGAAGCACTGGCCGCCTATGCTGATGGTACGGTAGGCCTGCACGCACCCATTACTGTTCGCATGGAGAAGGAGTTTAACGGCGAAAAGCTGATCCGCATGATCAATGCCACCGTTGGCCGCCTGATCTACAACGAACACATTCCTCAGGATCTGGGTTATGTGGATCGCAGTATTGCCGGTCACGAGCTGGATCTGGAAATTGACTTCCTGGTGGGTAAGAAGCAGCTGGGTAAGATCATTGACAAGTGCATTGCACGTCATGGCTTCACTGTTTCCACCGAAATGCTGGATAAGATCAAGGCTTTGGGCTATAAGTACGCTACAAAGGGTGCTATCTCTATCTCTATTGCGGATATGGTGGTGCCTGAGAAGAAGTATCAGCTGGTCAAAGAGGCTGAGGCAAAGGTCATCGAGATTGAGCAGTACTATCGTCAGGGTTTTGTCACCAACGACGAGCGTTATCGTCTGGTGGTTCAGCAGTGGGAAAAGACTACCGCTGATGTTACCAATGCTCTGCAGGGCTGCCTGGATGAGTTCAACCCCATCTACATGATGGCGGACTCCGGCGCTCGTGGTAGTATGGGTCAGATCCGTCAGCTGGGTGGTATGCGTGGTCTGATGGCTGATACCGCCGGTCGTACCATTGAGATCCCCGTTAAGGCAAACTTCCGTGAAGGTCTGTCTGTTCTGGAATACTTCATTTCTTCCAGAGGCGCTCGTAAGGGCATGACCGATACCGCTCTGCGTACTGCTGACTCCGGTTATCTGACCCGTCGTATGGTCGATGTTTCTCAGGATGTGATCATCCGGGAGCATAACTGCGGTACTGAAAACGGTATCTGGGTGGGTGCTGTGTACGATAAGAATGGCGATATCGTCGATTCCTTCGGCAACCGTATCCGTGGCCGTTACCCGGTTCACGATGTGGTGCATCCTGTTACCGGCGAACTGCTGCACTCCAAGGATACGATGATGATGCCCGAGGATGCTGAAAAGTTTGAAAAGGCCGGCATTGAAAAGATTTATATTCGCACAGTTTTGGGCTGTCGTGCCAGAACCGGTGTCTGCGCTAAGTGCTATGGTATGAACCTGGCTACTTCTAAGGAAGTTGACCTGGGTGAAGCCGTTGGTATCATTGCTGCACAGTCCATCGGTGAGCCCGGTACACAGCTGACCATGCGTACCTTCCACTCCGGCGGCGTTGCAGGTGACGATATCACCCAGGGTCTGCCCAGAGTTGAAGAACTGTTTGAGTCCCGCCGTCCCAAGAAGATGGCTCAGATCGCTGAGATCACCGGTGTGGTCAACATTGATGATACTCGCCGCAGCGCACTGCGTAACCTCACCATCGTTGCCGCAGATGGCGAGGTGAAGGAATACCATGTTCCTTACTCCGTCGGCTTGAAGGTGCAGCATGGTAAGACTGTCCAGCGTGGTGAACCCATCACCGATGGCGCACTGTATCCTCAGGATGTTCTGCGTATTTCCGGTGTGGAGGCTGTTCAGGATTATCTGGTGCAGTCTGTCCAGGCGGTGTATCGTCAGCAGGGCGTTGATATCAACGATAAGCACATTGAAGTCATCATTCGTCAGATGATGCGTAAGGTTCGGGTGGAAGATCCCGGCGATACCACATTGCTGACCGGTACCGTGGTGGATCGCTTTGAGCTGGAGGATGCAAATGCAGTTGTCCAGGCTCGGATCGATGCCGGCGAAGAGGATCTGCGTCTGGCAGAAACCTCTGCAATGCTGTTGGGTATCACCAAGGCCGCTCTGGCCACCGATTCCTTCCTGTCCGCAGCTTCCTTCCAGGAAACCACCAAGGTCCTGACAGATGCAGCAATCAAGGGCAAGGTCGACCACCTGATCGGCCTGAAGGAGAACGTGCTGATCGGTAAGCTGATCCCTGCGGGCTCCGGCCTGATGGCATATCGTGACTATCAGCTGGGTGAAACCCCTGCTGCCCGTATGCCCCAGGAAACTCCCGTTGAGGAAGAGAACGCCATCGTTGAGGAAATCGACGAAGTCGAGCAGATCGAAGAATAATGAAAAAGGCCGTCATCCGGTGGATGACGGCCTTTTTATACCCCCACCGAAAGGAATCGGTGGGGGACATTTTATTCTCGAAAATCGAAGATCTGGGCAGGGGAGATGCTCAAAACATCACAAATTGCAAAGACCACATCTAAAGAAACGGCGCAGTCGGCGGTTTCGATGCGGCTCATATGGGTCCTACTGATATTTACATACTCGGCAAGCTGAATTTGTGAAAAACCTCGCATTTTTCGATAGTATGCAATATTCAACCCAAGCCTGCGATATTTGTCATGTTGCTGTTGCTGCATCTAACCACCTCTCAATTTCTTATTGTAGTATAACGCCTTTTTTCCTCATAATCGACAACCTTACAAGATGCAAAAATAACTTGACAAGATACAAATATGGTGACATAATACAAATATATACATTTTAGAAACACATAATTCATAGAATCCGTAGACGAAGTCGAAAAAAGGCGAAAGACCTTGACGGAAACCTCACTTTGTGATATAAAATAGATATCTTCAATGTATGGGTGAAAGAATTGGCATTTTGCCCAATCAGAAAGGAGGAACTATGTTAAAGAAACATTGGATGAACATACTTCTGGCCGTGACAGCAGTGTTGATCCTGGTCACCGCAGCCTTGTCCTTTTATTACATTTATGTTCGTAACAACAGAAATGTAATTAAATTGAGCATCAGTGCAGACGAGTCCTATTCCGTAGATTTTAAAGCACTGGGCTTGCTTCCCGGTGACGATACCAGCTATACCCTCCGTGTCAAGAGTGAGGAAAAGCAAAAGTACAAGATGACCATGAAATTCAATGAAACGGATGCAGAGCAGAAACTCAAGGATTTTGTCTATGTCCGCATTGAAATGGGCGATCAGGTGATCTACGAGAAGCTGTTGGCCGATGCCTTTGCCGACGAAGCGCTGTCCCTGGATGTGGACTTTACAAATGTGAAGAAAAACGAGTTCCGAATTACTTATTATATGCCGGAAGAAGTGGGCAACGAAGCCCAGGATGCAGAAGCATTTTTTGAGCTTCACATAACGGCAGAAAATTGGTGATGTAGCGAATGAAAAAACAGACTGTGAAGAAAATCGGCAACATTGTTGTCAACACGCTGCTTTATCTGTTTTTGGCAATTTGTGTTTTTTCGGTGATCATGGCCATTGTTTCCAAAAAGGATACGGATGGAGCTGCGGAACTGTTTGGCTATCAAATGCGTATTATTTCCTCAGACTCCATGGCGGAATGTGAGCTGACAGATGTGTCGGAATATGAGATCGGCAGCTTGCCCCTGCGCTCCATGGTTTTCGTGGAGCTGATGCCACAGGAAGAGCAGGAAGCGGATCAGTGGTATCGTTCGCTGAAAGTGGGCGATGTGCTGACATTCCGCTATGTATACACCAAGCAGGTCACCATCACCCACCGAATCGTTTCCATTGAGGAAAAGAATACCGGTGGCTTCCTGATCCAGCTGGAAGGCGATAATAAAAATTCCGACTCCCAGCAGATGACGCAGGTCATCGATACCTCCATCCCCGAAAATACCAATTATGTAATTGGCAAGGTGGTGGGGCAGGCCAAGCTGCTGGGCTTTGTCACCAGCTTGTTGCAGGAACCGGTGGGCTTGATCCTGATCGTGATCGTACCCTGCTTTATTATCATCGCACTGGAGATCGTGAAGATCGTCGGTGTATACTCTGCGGATCGAAAGAAGAAGGAACAGGAAGAGAAGCAGAAAAAAGATGATGAGCTGGAGGAGCTTCGCCGCAGACTGGCGGAGCTGGAAAAGCAATCCAACCAAGAGCAGAAACCCGAAGAAGATTGACCCAAGGAGGAACAACACACATACAGGGAGGAACGGAAAATGAAAGTTTTTATGGTCGTTTTCTTGTGCCTGGCATCTGCGGTTGCCGTGGCCACATTGGCATATGTGATCTTAGACATTGTGCGAACCTGTAAGAAAGCCGGAATTACCGGAAAGAGTGTGATCGATTGGGCAAAAATGAGCGCTGCGGAGCGTGCTGCCAAGCGCCGCCAGGATCAGAAAGAGAAGGCGGCTAAGCGTGCCCAGAAGGAGCGGTCAGCCCGACGGGTAAAAAATAAAATGACCCGTTAAAAAGATGAAGATGCTGTGGAAACGCAGCTTTTCATAAAAAGAAAATGAAAGGAGAAGAAGTTATGCAAAAGAAAAAAGTCTTGCTGATTTCCTGTGTGGTCATTCTGGTCTGCGTAAGCATTATCGCAGGCGTGACCTACGCTTTGTTCTCGGAAAATAAGACAGTGAATACCCACCTGAAAGCGGGCAAACTGGATATTTCTCTGGAAAGAACATCGCTGGAGTATGCTGTTCTCAATGCTGACGGCGTGCTGGAAACGAAGACGGTGGATCAGGTTATTGATTTTACCGGCAGTGTCAGCGGAAGCGTGTTCGGAATTGACGCTCAGGGCAACAAGATCGTCCCCGGTAGCTATTTTAAGGCTGCTATGAAGATCGGTAATAACGGCGATGCTGCATTTACCTACAATGTCAAGTTGGTGTTGGGTGACAACTCCGATTTGGATCTGGCTCGCCAGATCAAGGTCACATTGTATGAAAATGGCAATGTCGTTCGCACCGCCATGCTCAGCGACCTGTCCAATGGCTTTAATCTGGCAGACGGCAGCATGACAGCCGACGAAGCAACTCGAACCTTTGAAGTAAAGGTGGAGTTCATCGATTGCGACTGCAATAACTCCGCGCAAAATGGCGATGTCTATTTTGACCTGATCGTGGAAGCCACTCAGAAAACAGCGGCTTGATCCCCTGAGGGAAAATTGGATATCTACATACGCACATAGAAAGGAAAGATAGAAATGAAAAAAAGTAGAGTTTTGATTTCTTCTGTTTTGACGATCGCACTGTGCTTGAGCCTGATCTCCGGCGCAACCTTCGCCTTGTTTACAGATAAGAGCGAAACCAACGTTGCCGTTACCTCCGGTAAGGTGAACGTGGTCGCTACCATTGAGAATGTTCAGTTGGACTCAACTCTGGAGAACAATGTCCCCGAAACCTCTTATGAAGTGGTCAATGGCAACGAGCTGGTTCTGACCGGCATGGTGCCCGGCGATTACCTGACCTTCCAGCTGCACGTGCAGAACAACAGCGACATCACTGTTCTGTACCGCACTCTGCTGAAAGTTGCCAGCGACAATGGCCTGTGGCAGGGCCTGAAAGTGGAGATCAACGGTCAGTCTTATCTGGGCCAGACCAAGGTTTCTAACTGGACCAGCTTGGCTCCCGAGACCCATCCTGATGTGGTCAATGTGAAGATCTCTCTGCCCGAGAATGTCGGTAACGCTTATCAGGGCAAGACCTGCTCCATCAGCTACACCGTCGAGGCTGTCCAGGGCAATGCTACTGTGAACGATCCCGATGCAAATGTGATCGAGATTTACACTGTGAATGACCTGCTGGCCTTCTCTGCCAATGTGGTAAACGAGGCTGATGGCCAAAACTATTATGCTGGTAAGACTGTTCTGCTGATGAACGATCTGGATCTGGCTGGCTCCGGCTTCAATGGCGTTGGTGAGGGACACTATGGTAATCATGCTGGCCGTACCTTTAACGGTACCTTCGATGGTCAGAACCACACCATTTACAACATGAACATTGACTGTGATACCAATGGTGTCGCAGCGGCTGGCTTCTTCAGCACCTTGGGCGGCAATGCTGTTGTGAAGAACCTGAAGTTTGAAAATGCCAATGTCAAGAGCACCTACAATGCAGGCGTGGTTGTTGGCTATGCCCACGGTAATGGCATCACCATTGAAAACTGTGTTGTGAACAATTCCGATGTTAGCTCCGTCCCCGAAATCTTCAACGGTGGCTGGGACAACGGTAACAATGTTGGCGGTATTGTTGGTTATGCTGCCAATGTCACTGTAAAGAACTGCTCTGTCGCCAATACCGATATTAGCGCCTATCGTAAGATCGGCGGTATCGCAGGCTCTATCAGCGGCACTGTCGAGGACTGCGATGTTGCAAATGTCAATATCGTTGTGAATGATGTCCATAACTACAAAAACTACACCACCATTGAACAGCATGTAGTGGGTAGTGTTATCGGTTCTGACAACGGTTGCACCGTGTCCGGCAACACTGTTTCTTATTACACTGTCAGCGCTGCTACTATGGTTACCAATGCTGAAGAGCTGAAGGCTGCTCTGCTGGCCGGCGGCCATGTCGTCATTGTGAATGACATTGACCTGGGCAATGCTTGGGAAACCGTTTATCTTCACAATAAAGAACTGACTGTTGATGGCGGTAACTACTCCATCACTGGTCTGAATGCACCTCTGATTAACGTATATGGTAGCACCATCACTGTGAACAACATGAAGGTTGTTAATGCAAATGTGACTGCCAATGGTGGTCTGGGTTCCGGTGTGATTCTGGAGCAGGCGCAGTGGGCAAATCTCTACATGAACAATTGCCATGTTATCAATGCTAAGCTGAATGCTGGCAACACTCGTGTTGGTGCATTGGTTGGCTACCTGATCGGCGGCGCAGAGATTAAGAACTGCTCCGTTGAGGGTTGCGAGCTGTCCGCAGAGGGAAGCGTAGCTGCCATTATTGGCCACCATGCAAATCAGAGCGATTATCTGCAGAACACGCTGGTCGAGAACTGCACTGTGAAGAACAACACACTGACTGCTATCGACACCGGCTGGAGAGTTGGTACCGTGATCGGCACCGTTGCTGGTAATATCAACATTTCCAATTGTGTTTCTACCGGAAACCGTCTGGTTCAGGAGGGCAATACTAACCCCAACCATGAACTGTTTGGCCGTATCTCTGGTGGCACTCTGAAGCTCAATGGCGGCGAGTATGTTGCTGACGGCGTTACCAAGAACGAAGCAGGTGAATACCTGATCTCCAATGCTAACGGCATGTTCTGGCTGGCAGAACAGGTCAATGCGAAGGGCAATACCTTCAATGGCAAGACCGTCAAGCTGACTGCTGACATCGATCTGCAGAACCGTGATTGGACCCCCATCGGTAACGATGTTGCACAGAAGATGTTCTATGGCACATTTGATGGCCAGAACCATGTCATTAGCAACCTGAAGGTCACTGACACCAGAGGTACGAATGAAAGAACAACGGACGGCGTTGGCTTGTTCGGTTGGCTGAATGGTGATGTCAAGAACCTGAAGATTCATGGCGCAACCGTGACCGGTTACCACAATGTGGGCGTTATCGCCGGTTATCTGCAGATTGGCACGATCGAAAACTGTGAAGTGAAGAATGCTACCGTGATCGGTAACCACATGGATGCAAACCTGTGCGGCGACAAGGTTGGCGGTATCGTTGGCGTGGCATATACTGCAAACGCAAACACTGCAGTCAAGAACTGTAAGGTGATCGACTCCTCCATTACCGGCGGCCGTGACATTGGCAGAATTGCCGGTGCTGCTGTTGAACTGGAAGATATCATCGATTGTTCCGCTACCAATGTAACTGTTGGCTATGACAGCGCCTGCAGTGGGCATAATAATCTGAGTGAACTGTTGAATGGCCTGGTTGGTCGTGATATCTAATTATCAGTTATAAATTCCTTCCCATCCCCCTTGGGTCGGAATTACCTCCCGTCAGGGACAGGCTTCGGCCTGTCCCTGATTTTTTTGTGATGCTTTCGGGCGGATAATATCCGCCCCTACGGTGGTGCGTTTCCCGATATGGGCGACTACCAACCGCCCGAACCGATGGTGCATTTCCCGGGCGGATAATATCCGTCCCTACGGTGGGATGTTTTCCGCTGTAGGGGCGGTTACCAACCGCCCGAACGGTGCATTTTCCGGGCGGATAATATCCGTCCCTACGGTGGGACGTTTTCCTCTGTAGGGGCGGTTACCAACCGCCCGAACGGTGCATTTTCCCGGGCGGATAATATCCGCCCCTACGGTGGGGTGTTTTCCCCGGTATGGTCGGCAACCAACCGCCCGAACCGATGGTGCATTTCCCGGGCGGATAATATCCGCCCCTACGGTGGGGTGTTTTCCCCGGTATGGTC
>CAZPJH010000019.1:0-22868 GCA_964586875.1 uncultured Oscillospiraceae bacterium | reverse complement strand
AGTTCAGGGAATTGAACCTCAATGCCTATCGTGCCGGCCGTGCTGCTGCGATGGAGGAATAAGCAATGCTGAATAATTTGCAAGCGCTCCGTGAAAAACTGGGAACAGGGAAGAAAATCACTTGCGCTGTGGCTGCTGCCCATGATGCCCATACATTGGAAGCGATTTTAACCATGCGTAACGAAGGCCTGATGAACTGCCTGCTCATCGGCCACGCAGACGCAATTAAAAAAATTGCAGCAGAGCATGATTTTTCCGTTTCCGATCAGGAGATCATCAACTGTGACACGGATGAAGAAGCTGCTGCCATCGCAGTCAATCTGGTTCGGGAAGGAGAGGCCGGTTTTATCCTCAAGGGATTGCTTCAGACCGGTACACTGCTCAAAGCTGTGGTCAACAAGCAGACAGGTCTGAACATGGGCTCTGTTATTTCCCACTTCCTGCTGATGGAATTGCCCGGTTATCACAAATTGCTGGCTGTTACCGACTCCGGTATGATCCCTGCACCGGATTTGGATACCAAGAAGGCTATCATTCGTAATGCAGTGGGCGCCATGGAAAAGCTGGGCTATGAAAAACCGCTGTTCTCCGCCCTGTGTGCCGCCGAAAATGTTAGCCCCAAGATCCAGGAAACAGTGGATGCTGCTGCCTTGAAGGAAGCGGCTTTGGCCGGGGAATTGGGTAACTGCTATGTAGAAGGTCCCATTTCATTTGACTTGACCATGAACCCCGATTCTGCCAAAATCAAGCGGTATGAAAGCCCTGTGGTGGGCAACGCCGATGGCCTTGTGGTTCCCGGCTTGACTGCCGGAAACATCATGGTCAAGGGGCTGATCCAGTTTGCAGGGGCAAAGATGGCTGGCTGCATTCTGGGCGCAAGATGCCCCATTGCCCTGATCTCCCGTAGCGCCAGCTACGAGGAAAAGTATTATTCTCTGGTGCTGTGCGCCCTGATCAGTGAATAAAAGCAGAGGATATATCTGAATTTCCCCAAAGGAGAATTTCATGTATTTACAATTGATTATTAACCCCGGCTCCACCTCCACCAAGGTGGCCATCTATCGGGGGGAAGAAAAGCTTGTCCAAGAGGACGTGACCCACGACCCTGCGGAAATCGCAAAATATACCAAGATCACAGACCAGATCCCCATGCGTCGGGCGATGATCGAGGATTTTATGCACCGCAACCATGTGCAGCCCGGTCAGCTGTCCGCAGTTATGGGCCGTGGCGGCCTGCTGCCGGGGCTGAAGGCCGGCGGTTACCGAATGAATGAGGATCTGGAAATTGCGTTGGGTAGCGATCTCAGCTCTCCTCATGCTTCCAACATCGGCGGCATTCTAGCCTATGAAATTGCAAAACCGCTGGGTATTCCGGCCTATATTTATGATGCAGTTACCTCTGCGGAACTGCCCCGCCTGGCACGACTTACCGGCACGCCGGAGGTATACCGCAACTCTTTCTGCCATGCACTGAACTCTCGTGCCCAAGCCATTCGCTATGCCGGACAAATTGGAAAAAAGTATGAAGATCTCCGTCTGATCGTAGCCCACCTGGGCGGCGGTATTTCCCTCAGTGCTCATGCAGGCGGCCGGATCGTGGAAACCATTGGTGATGACGAAGGTCCCTTCTCCCCGGAGCGTTCCGGCTCCATTCCTGCACTGGAATTGATCCGGATGTGCTTCTGCGGAAAATACACTCAGGCAGACATGAAAAAAATGATGCGTGGCAAAGGCGGCATGATGGCCTATCTGGGCACCAGCGATGCTCGTGTCGTTCAGCAGCGCATTGCTGAGGGAGATGAACAGGCCAAAGAGATCTTCCAAGCGCAGGCTTATCAGGTGGCCAAGGGTATTGGTCAGCTGTCTGCTACCATGAAAGGCGATGTGGATGGAATCATCCTGACCGGTGGTATGGCCTATTCTCAAATGCTGACCGAGTGGATCGCCGATTATGTCAAGTTTATTGCTCCTGTGGTGATACTGCCCGGCGAAAATGAAATGGAGGCGTTGGCCTTTGGTGGTCTGCGGCTTCTGAGCGGTCAGGAACAGGCTCATATTTATTCTTTACCGGAGGGATATAAGAAATGATCAATCATGATATGCACAAGCTGGGCACAAAAATGTCCTGCATTCGGGAATTGTTTATGTATGGTCTGGAACAGGCCAAAATCGTGGGTAAGGAAAATGTTTATGATTTCTCCATCGGCAATCCTTCCGTACCTGCCCCTCAGGTAGTGGTAGAGGCATTCAAGGAAATGGCCAATCAGGAGGATACGCTGGCTGTCCACGGCTATACCCCTGCACCCGGTGCCCCCGATGCAAGAGAAGCAGTGGCCCATAATTTGGCCATGCGTACCAACACGCCGATTGCCGCTGAACATATTTTCTTCACCTGCGGCGCTGCACCGGCCCTTGTGAGCGTTCTGCGGGCGCTGGCGGTGGAAGACTCTGAGGTTATCGGTATTATCCCTTATTTCCCGGAGTATGCCCCGTTCTGCACCTTTGCAGGCCATAAGTTTGTAGCTTGCCCTGCTGACTTTGAAAACTTCCAGATCAATCTGGAGGAGCTGGAAAAGTGCATCACTCCCCATACCCAGGCTGTTATCGTCAACTCTCCCAATAATCCCTCCGGCGCTGTTTATACGAAGGAAACGCTGGTGAATTTGGCGACCTTGCTGACGAAGAAATCAGGCGAGTATGGCCATCCCATTTATATCATTGCGGACGAGCCTTATCGTGAGCTGACTTATGATGATGCTTATGTCCACTATATTCCCGAAATTTACCCCAACACGGTCATCTGCTACTCCTACTCCAAGGTGTTCAGCCTGCCCGGTGAGCGTATCGGCTATTTCTGTGTGCCGCCTTGCTGCGCTGACGGTAAGGCTCTGTTTGCCGCTGCCGCCGGTGCTGCCCGGATCATGGGCCATGTTTGTGCGCCTTCTATGCAGCAGCAGGTGGTGCGTATCTGCGCTGATGTGAAGCCTGATCTGGCGGAGTATGACAAAAATCGCAAATTCCTCTATGAAGAACTGACCAAAATGGGCTACGACTGTGTCTATCCCAAGGGCGCATTCTACCTGTTTGTCAAATCTCCCATCGGCACGTCCAAGGCTTTCTCTGATCTTGCCAAGACGGAATGTGTGCTGGCTGTTCCCGGCGACGATTTTGGCTGCCCGGAATACTTCCGCCTGTCTACCTGTGTGTCCTATGACATGATCGTTCGCTCTTTGCCTGCCTTTAAGCGGCTGATGGAGCGCTGCAAACAGGCCTAAACACAAAAAAAGAGGATGTTCCGAGAGCATCCTCTTTTTCCCCTTGAATAAACATGGAGGCGATGCTTCCATTTGTGATAAAAAGTCTATAAATAAGGAAGGGTATACCCATGCTACAACCCAAGAAAATCACCAATGTGGTCATTGACGGCCATAGTCTGACTTTTGAAGAATTTATTGCTGTTGCGCGCTTTGGCGCAAAGGTAGAACTGTCTGCTGACGCCAAGGCGGCCATGGAGCGTTCCCGTGCATTGGCGGAGAAGATCTCTGCTGAGAAGCGGGTGGCCTACGGCATTACCACCGGCTTCGGCGATTTTGCGACTGTGGCAGTTCCGGAAGAACTAAGCAATCAGCTGTCCACTAACTTGATCCTCAGCCACTGCACCGGTACCGGCGATCCTTATGAGATCGAGCAGGTTCGTGGCATGATGTTGCTGCGTGCCAACGCTTTGTGCGTGGGCGTCAGCGGCGTGCGGCCGGTATTGGTGGAGATGCTGGTGGAAATGCTGAACAAGGGAGTAACGCCTGTTGTTCCGCAGAAGGGCTCTCTGGGCGCTTCCGGCGACCTGGCACCCCTGTCCCACATGGGCCTGGTGCTACTGGGTAGAGGTATGGCCGACTTTGAAGGTCAGCGCATGACCGGCAAGGAGGCTATGGAAAAGGCGGGCATTGCCACTTTGACAACACTGGTCAGTAAGGAAGGATTGGGTATCACCAACGGTACTTGCGCTATGACCAGTGTTGGTGCCCTGAACCTGTACGATACCATCTGCGCCTCTCAGCTGGCAGATATTATCAGTTCTCTGACGATGACCGCTTTGACCGGCCAGCTCAACGCTTTTGAAGAGCGTGTTCACACCGTTCGCGGCCATCGTGGTCAGATCCGTGTGGCCAAGAATATCCGCCTGCTGACGGAAGGCTGCGAAATTTTGAAAAATGCCAAGGGCGCTCGTGTGCAGGATGCCTATGCGCTGCGCTGCATTCCTCAGGTCCATGGTGCCATCCGGGATGCATTGGAATTCATTCTGGAGAAGGTAGAAATCGAGCTGAATGCTGTCACCGATAACCCCCTGCTCTTCAACGAGGACGAGGCGGTTATTTCCGGCGGCAACTTCCACGGCGAGCCTATGGCGCTGCCCTTTGACTTTTTGGGGATTGCCTGCTCGGAGATCGGCTCTATTTCCGAGCGCCGTACCGAGCGCATGGTCAACGCCGCACTGTCCAATGGCCTGACTCCCTTCCTGACCACCGAAGGCGGTGTCAACTCCGGCTTTATGATCGTGCAGTATACTGCCGCTTCCATGGTGTCGGAAAATAAGGTACTGGCACATCCGGCATCTGTCGATTCCATTCCGTCCTCTGCCAATCAGGAGGACTTCGTGTCCATGGGTACCACCGCTGCCCGGAAATCCGGCTCCATCTTGCAGAACACGCTGTCGGTTCTGGCTTATGAACTGCTGACCGCCTGTCAGGCTATCGATATTCGCCGCAGTCAAGGCACTTATGGCCAGGGATTGTCCCAGGTGGATCAGGCGATTTTCGACCGTGTTCGTCAGGATGTTTCCTTTATGGCCATCGACCGGGAAATCTGGCCGGACATTCAGGCTGTTGAAAAGCTGGTTCGCAGTGGAGAACTGCTGGAGATCACCGGTAAGCTGGTTCCCGAATTTGAATAAAAAACAGGAGGTTACTTTCAATGGAATTTAACACCCATGATGCGATGACCATTATGCTGGATGATGTTCTGCCTGAATATCCCAGCTTTGACCCGGCTTACCGCCGCGCTCCTCGCCGGGAAGCCCATTTGACCCAGGCAGATAAGGAACTGGCCATCCGCAACGCTCTGCGCTATATCCCCAAGCAGCACCACGCTCAGATGGCAGTGGAGTTCGCCCGGGAGCTGGAGCAGACCGGCAGAATTTACGGCTATCGTTTCCGCCCGGAGGGCAAGCTCTACGGCAAGCCCATTGAGGAATATGAGGGCAACTGCGTGGAAGCCAAGGCTTTCCAGGTGATGATCGACAATAATCTGGACTTTGATGTGGCATTGTACCCTTATGAGCTGGTGACCTACGGCGAAACCGGACAGGTCTGCCAGAACTGGATGCAGTATCGCCTGATCAAAAAATATTTGCAGATCATGACCGACGAGCAGACTCTGGTGGTCATGTCCGGTCACCCTCTGGGTCTGTTCCACAGCCACAAGTTGGCTCCACGCTGCATCATCACCAACGGCCTGATGGTGGGCAACTTTGACGATCAGAAGAACTTCAACCGAGCCGCCGCACTGGGCGTAGCCAACTACGGTCAGATGACCGCCGGCGGCTGGATGTATATTGGACCGCAGGGTATTGTCCATGGCACATTTAACACATTGCTCAACGCCGGCCGCTTGAAGCTGGGCATCCCTGCTGACGGCAATCTGGCCGGGAAGCTGTTTGTTACCGCAGGTTTGGGTGGTATGTCCGGCGCGCAGGGCAAGGCTGCGGAGATCGCAGGCGCAGTCAGCATCATTGCTGAGGTGGATGAGAGCCGCATTATGACCCGTTATACCCAGGGGTGGGTCAGCGAAAAGACGGACTCTCTGGAAGAGGCTTTGGCTATTGCCAAGCAGAAGCTGGCAGCCAAAGAACCTTGTGCCATCGCCTATCTGGGCAACATTGTTGACCTGCTGGAATACTTGTATGAGCAGAATGTCCATGTGGATCTGATGAGCGACCAGACTTCCTGCCATGTGCCTTACGACGGCGGCTACTGCCCCCAGGGCTTGACCTTTGCACAGCGTACCGAAATGCTGGCCCACGATCCCGAAGGCTTTAAGGTGCTGGTCAACAAGACTTTGCAGCACCACTATGAGCTGATCTGTGCTTTCCATGAGCGTGGTACTTATTTCTTTGACTACGGCAACTCCTTCCTGAAGGCAGTGTACGATACAGGGGTAACCTCCATCTGCAAAAACGGTGAAAATGATCTGGATGGCTTTGTATTCCCTTCCTATGTGGAGGATATTCTGGGACCCTGCCTGTTTGACTTTGGTTATGGCCCCTTCCGCTGGTGCTGCCTGAGCCGTAACCCTGAGGATCTGGATAAGACCGATGCCGCTGCGGCGGAGTATATTCTGGCCAACAATCGCCGCTATCAGGACTACGACAACTATGTTTGGGTGCGAGATGCCAAGAAGAATAAGTTGGTGGTTGGCACCCAATGCCGTATTCTCTATCAGGATGCCATGGGTCGTATGAAGATCGCTCTGAAATTCAACGAAATGGTACGCAACGGCGAGATCGGCCCTGTGATGCTGGGACGTGATCACCACGATACCGGCGGAACAGACTCTCCCTTCCGTGAAACTTCCAACATCAAAGACGGCTCGAATATTATGGCCGATATGGCTACCCAGTGTTTTGCAGGCAATGCAGCCCGTGGCATGAGCCTGATCGCTCTGCACAACGGTGGCGGTACGGGCATCGGCAAGGCCATCAACGGCGGCTTTGGCATGGTATTGGACGGCAGTGAGCGTGTGGATACCATTTTGAGAATGAGTATGCCTTGGGATACCATGGTGGGTGTGTCCCGCCGTGCCTGGGCTACCAATGAAAACGCCATGACCACTGCCGCTGAGTACAATAAAATGTACGCAGGCCAGGATCATATTACGCTGCCTTATGTGGCTGACCGGGAAATGGTGGCACAGGCACTGCGCTCCGTGCAGGAGAAGTAAAATGCTGGTAGTTACAAATATTGGAACATTGATCACCCCGGAAGGCACGGCAGCTCTGTGCGGTGCAGCCCAGGGACAGGTGCGTGTGCTGCACGATGCTTGGGTGTCCGTGGAGGATGATACCATTGTAGGCATTGGCACAGGCATGCCGGAGATCCCTGAAAATGCAAAGGTTTTGGATGCACAGGGGAAATTGGTGACACCCGGTCTTGTGGACGCCCACACCCATTTGATTTTCGGCGGCTGGCGGCAGCATGAAATGGCACTGAAATTGCAGGGTGTGCCATATCTGGACATTCTGGCACAGGGCGGCGGCATTCTCTCCACCGTCAATGCCACCCACGCATCCGGCGAGCAGGTACTGGCAGACAAGGCTTCTGCGGCGCTGGACGAAATGCTTTCCTTTGGTACAACTACCTGTGAAGCAAAAAGCGGTTACGGCCTCTCTGTGGGGGAGGAAATAAAGCAGCTGCGTGCTATCCGACTGCTGAAGGAAAATCATCCCGTTGATCTGGTAGCCACCTTCATGGGCGCACATGCCGTGCCTACGGCATACAAGGAAAATCGGGAAGAATATATCCGATTGATCTGCGAGGAAATGATTCCCCGGGTGGCGCAGGAAGAATTGGCACAATTTTGCGATGTTTTCTGCGAAAAGGGCGTATTTTCTGTAGCAGAGTCCAGGAAAATTCTGGAAACAGGCAAGCAGTACGGCCTGATCCCTAAAATTCACGCCGACGAAATCGAACCCATCGGCGGCTCTGTGTTAGCAGGGGAGATCGGCGCAATTTCTGCTGAGCACCTGATCGTTTGCCCGACCGAAGGTATCGCCTCCATGGCAAAGGGGGGCACGGTGGCCTGCCTGTTGCCTTGTACCAGTTTATATTTGGGCGCAACTTTCGCCCCTGCCAGGGATATGGTGGCGGCCGGTGTGCCGGTGGCCATGGCCACGGACTTTAACCCCGGCTCTTGCCCCTGCTTGAATATGCAGCTGGTGATGAATCTGGGCTGTCTGCGCTATAAGCTGACTCCGGAGGAAGTGCTGACTGCTGTCACCTTAAATGGTGCAGCTGCCATTGGAATGGCAGATCGGGTGGGCAGCATCGAAGTTGGCAAACTGGGTGATCTGGTGATCTGGGATGCTGAGGATCTGAATTATATCTGCTACCGCATGGGCAGTAATTTGGCAAAAACTGTCGTAAAAAAAGGCAAAATATACACAAAAACCAAGATTTCTGAACAGTAAAGGAGAAAATCAATATGGCAAAGCTTGTGGAATGTGTCCCTAATTTTTCCTGTAGCAAAGAGCAGGATCCTGCAACCTTTCAGGCACTGGTAGATGTTTCCAACTCCGTTCCCGGTTGTACCGTGCTGGATGTCCAGACTGACGGCGACCACAACCGCTGTGTGTTTACCATGGTGGGCAATCCTGCCGCCATTGAGGAAGTTTGCTTCCAGTTGACAAAGAAGGCTACAGAGCTGATCGATATGCGTAAGCACAAGGGTCAGCACCCCCGTATGGGCGCTACCGATGTCATTCCCTTTATTCCTACCATGGATATGACTGTGGAGGAATGTGTGGAAATGAGTAAGCGTGTGGCGGAGCGGATCTGGAAGGAACTGGGCGTGCCTTCTTTCCTGTACGAAGACTCCGCAACCGCTCCTCACCGTACCAATCTCGCCAAATGCCGCAGCGGTCAGTTTGAGGGAATGCCCGAAAAGCTATTGCAGCCCGAGTGGGCTCCTGATTACGGTGAGCGGAAGATCCATCCCACTGCAGGTATCATCGCGATCGGCGCCAGAATGCCCCTGATCGCTTATAACATCAATCTGGATACCTCCGATATCGAGGTGGCCAACAAGATCGCCCGTGCCATCCGTGCAGCCGGCGGCGGCTTCAAGTATTGCAAGGCCATTGGCGTGATGCTGGAGGATCGGAATATTGCTCAGGTTTCCATGAATCTGGTCAACTATGAGGGCACTCCCATCTATTATGTGTTTGAGATGGTGCGTGCGCTGGCTGACCGTTACGGCGCTCGGATCATCGGCTCTGAACTGGTGGGTCTGACCCCTGCCAAGGCACTGATCGACTGCGCAGAATACTATCTGAAGCTGGAAAACTTTGATGGCCGCAAACAGACCATGGAGTATCACCTGATCGGCATGGAGTAAGGAGAAATTTATGAAATTGGCAGAAATGAAAGTCACCCAGTTTGCCGATGTTCTGGCATCCGACGCTCCTGCTCCCGGCGGCGGCTCCGTTGCCGCACTGGAAGGGGCACTGGGCGCAGCCCTGACCGCCATGGTCTGCACCTTGACCGAAGGTAAAAAGCAGTACGCCGACCATCGGGACTTTGTGCTGGAAGTGCAGACAAAGGCCAGCACTTTGCAGGCAAAATTCATCGACGTGATGGACAGAGATACGGAAGCATTTATGGTAGTCTCTCGTGCTTTTTCCATGCCCAAGGCCACCGATGAAGAGAAGGCTGCTCGTTCCGCCGCTATCCAGAAGGGGCTGGTGGGCTGCACGGAGACACCTTTTGAGATGATGAATCTGGCAGCGGAAACCATCGCTTTGACGGAGTCTTTGCTGGGCCGCTTTAACGAAAGTGCAGCAAGTGATCTGGGCGTTGCAGCTCTGTCATTGCGTGCGGCTGTCCAGGGCGCATGGCTCAATGTGCTCATCAACATCGGTTCTCTGAAGGACAGGGAACTGGCGGAAAGCTACCGTGCTAAGGGCGAGGAACTGGTGAAGACCGTTTTGACCGGTGCTGACCGGGTCTATGAAAAGGTTCTGACACTGGTGTAACCGAATCATAACCACCGGCCGTGCCAGTGGGATATTCAATTTTTGCATTGTTTTGGACAATGCCCCCAACCGTAGGGGCGGATACCATCCGCCCGAAAAAGATCCGGCGATCGCCCCATCCCGGGCGGCAGATTGCCGCCCCTACCAAAAGGAAAACGCCCTACCACCGCAGATGCGATTACCCAGTCACCGCATTGCGGTGACTGGGGGATTGTCACTAGGAGAACAACCCCTCCGGGCAAAATCAAAGATTTTGCCCACCTCCCATTACACAGGGGAGGCTTATCGCTGCGGCGAGACCGGGCATAGCGAAAGCTTTTGGGGACTATCGGCACTGCCGGTGGTTTTTGTACAATAAGAAAGGCAGTCGATCATTCGACTGCCTTTTTTCGGAAATACTAGCTTTTTCCCTGGCGATTTGCTATACTGAATGCAGATGTAAACTCTTGTTGCGGCATTGTAAAGCCTGATTGGTGGCATTGCAACGGGAAGACAGGCTATCATGGTGCTATATTGAATAGGAGGGAAATGCAATGAAACTATCAGAAAAGATTTTTACTCTTCGGAAAGAAAAGGGGTTGTCACAGGAAGAACTGGCAGAGAAGCTGAATGTATCCCGTCAGGCGGTGTCCCGGTGGGAGGGAGGCTCTGCTTTGCCGGATGCCACCAATGTGCTGCAACTGAGCAAGCTGTTTGAAGTGTCGGCAGATTATTTGCTGAACGACGACTATGAGCAGCCCAACAGCACCACGGAAGAAAAGACATTTCTTAAGCGTGACATCAAAAAAGTGGTTGCCTGCTGGGTGTCCGGCATTGGACTGGGGGCGCAGTTCATTATCTATCTGGTGTCCCGGTTTGTGCAGGTGCCGGCCCCTTCTGTTTATTGGAAAGATGGGCAGAAGTGGTATCGCTGGGATGGGGAACTTCGCACCAGCTATAAATACTTTATTCAGGAGTATGATCTGGAATTGCTGGTATACCTGTTCTGGCTGATGGCCGTTGCCGGAGCGGTTTATCTGATCGTGACCCATGAAAAGGTGAAACCATATCTGAAAAAATTCAGGAGGGTGTCCAATGGAATTTCTGATGGAGCTGATCGTTGAACTGTTGCTGGAGGGCAGTATGGAAGTGGCGAAAAGCCGCCGGATCAGTAAATGGATCCGTTATCCTGCCATCGCCCTGTTGGCTGTTTTGTATGTGGCGGTGGTAGCGCTGATCGCACTGACGGCGTGGATCGTTTGTCGGGGAGAAGGCCCCCTTTGGCTGGGCGTTGGCCTTCTGCTGCTGGATCTCTTTTTTGTGCTTTACAGCATCAGAAAGATATGCAAAGAGGTTCGGAACAGAAAAAAGGAAGAATAAGCAAATCGGCACTCCGGGTGGAGTGCCGATTTGCTTATGTGGTTTCGTCGAATTGATCGGGATTCAGTCTGCGGATATAGTCCAGATTTCGTTCGCCCACACAGCCCACCAGCAGGTAGCGGTTACGAAGTCTGTCGTGAATAAAACGCCACAGCAGCCGGAAGTCCTGGATCTGTCCGGTGGATGACACATGGGTGCGTGGACCGGAACAGCGATGGATATGATCACCAATGGAAACATGGCTTTCGTCTGCATAGGTAATAGGGAGATTTTGCTCGATCAGATCCAGAATTTTCTTCTCTAATTCCTGTAAATCTACCTTTGGGGGATAATTTGGGAATGCCATCACAAAGCCGTGACGCACATCGTCATAGCTGATACGAGCCAGATCCTCCGGTGGCAATAGCATTTCGCACAGGTCTTCAGCGGTGTGACACATGAGTCGATAGGGAAGAGAAGCATACACCACATCCCGAATTTCATTGGGTTCCGGGCCAAAGAGGTTGGGCCGTGTAATGACCACTTCTTCGCCAACGCCCACCAGAAGGTCGGCATTCATGCCATGCAGCAGAGGATACACCAGTTCAAAATGCTCCACGATCACCCGCTTGCCCAATTTTACGGCGGTCAAAATGGCATCGGCCAAATCGGAAAGCTGGGTGAAACCTGTTTCAAAGCGAATATCCACATGGTAGGTGTGGGGGGAGAAAAAACCGCACCGTTCGCCCACATCCAGCAGGGGCAGAGGACGGATATAAATGCCGTCGTCATCGTTGGTCAGATCTACATTGGGAAACATGCCACGGATCAGGGCACTTTTTCCTGCGCCGGCATCGCCGATCACACCAATGAGTCGATCTGTGGGGGAGAGATATAATTGTGCCAGCTGCATTCCCAGAGCGTACATTCGTGCGTGGCCTCGGGGCGCATAATAAGAGCTGAGAATATGACATTCCTGCCGTTCTTGCATAACCGATCCTCCTTGGGGGTGAGATTGGAAATAGTATAGCAGATTTTGTGAAAAATGAAAAGAGAAAAGGCAAAAATAGTTTGCAAATTTTGTAATTATGCTATATAATAACCTCGTTTGAAAATAAGAATAACTTTGTGAAAGGGGTTATTGTTCATTATGGCAGAAATCATCAAGTTTGCCTGCGCCGGTACGGATGAGAAAAGCGACATGGTCGTGGAAGTATCTCCTAACGCCGAAGGCATCGTTCTGGAACTGCAAAGTGTGGTCGCCAACCAGTTTGGCCCGGCCATCGAGGCCTCCATTCGGGAAGTGGTTGCGTCCTTGGGCGTGACCAATGTTCATATCAAAGCCAGCGACCGAGGCGCACTGGACTGTGTATTGCGGGCAAGAGTTGAAACCGCTCTGCGGCGGGGAATGGGGGAGAACTGATGCGTAGAAGTATGCTGTTTTTGCCGGGTAATGCGCCGAAAATGATCATCAACGGCAACTACCTCGGCTCTGATGCTGTTATTTTTGACCTGGAGGATGCAGTTTCGCCTGCGGAAAAGGATGCTGCCCGTTATCTGGTACGCAATGTCCTGGCCAATATTGAATTTGACCGGGTGGAAACCATTGTCCGGATCAATTCCATCGATACCCCCTTCTGGCAGAAGGATCTGGAGGAAATCATCCCCCAGAAGCCGAATATCATCATGCTGCCCAAAACCGGCTGCGCCCACGATGTGGAAGTGGTGGATGATTATTTGGCTACTTTGGAAGAAAAACTGGGTATGGCTGTGGGTACGGTGCGGCTGATGCCCCTGATCGAAACAGCTCTGGGTATTGAAAATGCCTATTTTATTGCCTCTGCACGTCCCCGTGTGACAGCTCTGTTCCTGGGCGCTGAGGACTTGACTGCCGACCTGCGCTGCAAGCGCACCAAGGAAGGCCGGGAAATCGACTACGCTCGCAGCCGCATGGTCAATGCTGCCCGTGCTGCCGGCGTGGATGTGTATGACACACCTTTCACCGACGTTAACGACGACGAGGGAATCCTGGCTGATGCGACCTATGCCAAGAGTTTGGGCTTCACCGGCAAGGCTTCTATTTCTCCTCGCCATATCAATGCCATCAACACGGTATTCAGCCCCAGCAAGGCGGATATTGCCTATGCTTATGAAGTGATGGATGCTATCGCTGAGGCCAAAGCACAGGGCAAGGGTGCCATCGCTTTGCGTGGCAAGATGATCGATGCACCTATTGTGGCTCGTGCGGAGCAGACCATTGCAGCGGCCAAAGCACTGGGTATTCGTAAGGAGGATCTGTAATGAGAGATAAAAAATTGGTCGCATCCATTCGTGATGCCATTATTGCCTCCGGCTTGAAGGACGGAATGACCATTTCCTTCCATCACCACATGAGAAACGGTGACTATGTGCTCAACATGGTCATGGACGAGATCGCCGCTCTGGGCATTAAGGATCTGACCGTCAACGCAACGGCACTGTTCGATATCCATATGCCTCTGATCGAGCATATCAAAAATGGTGTAGTCACCACGCTGATGACTGACTATATGGCCGCCAGTCTGGGCAAGATCATCTGCTCCGGCATTATGGAAAACCCTGTCCAATTCCGTACGCATGGTGGCCGTCCGGACGATATCGTCCACGGAAGAACACCCATTGATGTGGCGTTTGTAGCTGCTCCCCAGTCTGATGATATGGGTAACTGTACAGGCAAATACGGCAAGTCTGCCTGCGGCAGCTTCGGTTACGCCATCGTAGATGCTCAGTATGCCAAGAAGACCATTGTTATCACCGACGAACTGGTGGAGTATCCTCTGCTGGGCTTTACAGTTCCGGAAGTGTATGTGGACTATGTGGTTGCAGTAGATGCCATCGGTGATCCCAACGGTATCGTTTCCGGCACTACACGGATCACCCGTGATCCGGTCGGTCTGGCGATGGCACAATGGGCGGCCAAGGTGGTGGAACATTCCGGCCTGCTGGTGGATGGCTTCTCCTTCCAGACCGGCGCAGGCGGTGCAACTTTGGCCGGCGCAAAGTTCCTGAAGGATATTATGCTGGAAAAGAATATTAAAGGCAGCTACGTCATGGGTGGTATCACCAAGTATATTCTGGAAATGCTGAACGAAGGCTGTTTCCGTACCATTTTGGACGGTCAGAGCTTTGATTTGGCGGCAGTGGAGTCTCTGCGTAATGATCCTCGACATCAGGAGGTTTCTCTGTATCACTATGCCGGCCCCACCGCACCCAGCTGCATCGTTAACAGTCTGGATACCATCTTTGCCGGTGCAACAGAAATCGATACTGATTTTAATGTCAATGTCCATACGGATTCCAACGGCATCATCATGGGCGGCAGCGGCGGCCACAGCGATATCTGCGCCGGATCTAAGATGTCTGTTATTATCACGCCCATGTTCCGCAACCGTTTGCCCATGATCCGTGACCGTGTTACCACCATTACCACGCCCGGAAAGGATGTGGATGTATTGGTCACCCAGGGAGGTATCGCCGTCAACCCCCGCCAGCAGGAGCTGAAGGAGCGTCTGGTCGCAGCAGGCCTTCCCATCGTAGATATTCACGAACTGCAGGCCAAGGCGGAGAAGATGACCGGCAAGCCCCTGTCTGTGCCTCATGGCGATAAGGTGGTGGCGGAGGTCATCTATCGGGACGGCACCATCATCGATCGTATTTATAACACCCTGTAAGGGGAGGATACCGCTATGCGTGAGATCAGCAGCGAAAAAATTACGGAAGTGGTGCGCAGACTTTCCATGGAGGCAAACTGCCACCTGCCCCGGGATGTAAAAGAAGCGATTGAAAAATCCTATGCAGGAGAATCTTGGCCTCAGGCTCAGGAGATTCTGGAACGGATCATGGAGAATTATGCCATCGCCGATCGGGAGGACTGTCCCATTTGCCAGGACACCGGTGTTGCCTGTGTTTTTGTGAAAATGGGTCAGGAAGTCCATGTGCAGGGAGATCTGGCACAGGCCATCCATGAGGGTGTCCGTCAGGGATACCGGGATGGTTATTTACGCAAAAGCGTGGTTCGGGATCCTTTGGATCGGGTCAATACCGGCGATAATACCCCGGCTATGATCTACTATGATCTTGTACCCGGTGACGGCTTTGAGATCACCGTTGCACCCAAGGGCTTTGGCAGTGAAAATATGAGCCAGATCAAAATGCTCAAGCCTTCCGATGGCTTGCAGGGTGTGAAGGATTTTGTGGTGCAGGTAGTCAAAGATGCCGGCCCTAATCCTTGTCCTCCTATTGTGGTGGGCGTTGGTATCGGAGGCACTTTCGATAAGGCGGCACTGCTTGCCAAGAAGGCATTGATGCGCCACGCAAGTCAGCCCAATCCTGTGCCTTTCTACGCAGAACTGGAACAGGAACTGCTGGAAAAGATCAATGCGCTGGGCATTGGCCCCCAGGGCTTTGGCGGAAAGACCACTGCGCTGGCTGTTCATATTGAGCAGATGCCCACCCATATTGCCGGACTTCCTGTGGCGGTGAACATCAACTGCCATGTGACCCGACATCAAACGGAGGTGCTGTAAATGGCGATTTCTGTTTCTGTTCCCATGAGCCGGGATACGGCTCGCAGTTTGAAAGCAGGCGACAGCGTGCTGCTGTCCGGCGTGATCTACACCGCCCGGGATGCCGCCCACAAGCGATTGTGCGAGCTGGCTGCCCAGGGGAAAGCGTTGCCGCTGGATGTGAAAGACAGTGTGATCTACTTTGTGGGCCCGACCCCGGCCAAGCCCGGGGAAGTCATTGGTTCTGCCGGTCCTACCACAGCCTACCGGATGGATGCGTACAGTCCTACCCTGATCGAAATGGGATTGACGGGTATGATCGGAAAAGGCAAGCGCAACGATACAGTTGTTTCTGCTATGCGGACACATGGCGCCGTTTACTTCGGTGCCATCGGCGGATGCGGTGCGCTTTTGAGCCGCTGCATCAAGAAAGCGGAAGTCATTGCCTATGAAGATCTGGGCGCAGAAGCCATTCGTCGTCTGGAAGTGGAAAACCTGCCTGTCATTGTGATCATCGACAGTGAAGGCAACAATTTGTATAAAACCGGTCGGGCTGACTATCTGGCCAGTTTGGAATAATCATTCTTTGTCGCCCTCCTAAAACGGAGGGCGGCATTTTTACAAAATATTTGGTAAAATTGCTCAAAAGTAGCTTGACAAAAACGAAAAAAATGGGTAGCATATACGGAGGTACGCCAGCATTTGGCGACCGCCATTATTGAAAGCATTTATGAGGTGCGAATATGACTGCAGACAAGAAAAAGGTATTGGTCATTGGCGTGATCGGCGCTGATGTTCACGCGGTTGGAAACAAAATTCTCTACCACGCCTTTACAGAAGCCGGTTTTGAAGTGGTGAATTTAGGTGTGATGGTTTCCCAGGAGGAATATATTTCTGCTGCCATCGAGTCTGACGCAGATGCCATCGTTGTGTCCTCCCTGTACGGTCAGGGCGAGCTGGACTGCCGTGGTATGCGTGAAAAGTGCAACGAGGCAGGTCTTGTAGGCATTCCTCTGGTGGTGGGCGGCAATATCGTCATCGGCAAACAGCAGTTTGAAGATGTGGAGCGCCGCTTTAAAGACATGGGATTTGACCGCGCATTCCCTCCCGGTACATCACCTGAAACTACCATTGCGGCCCTGCGTGAACTGCTGCATATGGACGGTGAGGAAAAGTGAAACCGGTCCTTTTAATTGACTTTGGTTCTACATATACAAAATTGACCGCTGTGGATGTGGAAGGCGAACAGATCCTTGGGACGGCTGCTTCCTACACCACTGTTCAGACAGACATCAACGATGGTCTGGAAAAAGGTCTGCGATCTTTGGAGCAGAAGATCGGCAAAGTGGATTTTGCTGAAACATATGCCTGCTCCTCTGCCGCCGGTGGCCTGCGAATGGTGGCCAGTGGACTTGTGCCGGAGCTGACATCCGAGGCCGCAAAACTGGCATCTTTGGGCGCCGGTGCAAAGATTGTAGGATTATATTCCTTCCAGCTGACGGAAGATGATCTGGAGGAAATTGCTGCTTTGCAGCCGGATATTTTCCTGCTGGTGGGCGGCACCGATGGTGGCAATACTGCTTGCATTCTCCATAATGCGGAAATGCTGGCACGGTTGGAACCGAAATTTCCGGTGGTCATTGCCGGAAATCGCACCGCAGCACGGCAATGCCAGCGGTTGCTGGAAAAGTTTGAGACCTATATCTGCCCCAATGTGATGCCAAAATTCGGCACGCTGAATATTGAACCTACCCAGAAACAGATCCGGGAAATTTTCCTCAATCGCATCATTCAGGCCAAGGGCCTGAGCAAGGCCACCACCCTGTTGTCCGACATTATGATGCCCACGCCTTCGGCGGTATTGCAGGCCATGGAATTGCTGAGTGAAGGGTGCGACGGGGAAAGCGGGATCGGTGATCTGATCGCTGTGGATGTAGGCGGTGCTACCACTGACATCTATTCCATTGCCGATGGTATGCCTGAGGGCATGAATACCGTCTACAAAGGTCTGATGGAACCCTTCGCCAAACGAACGGTGGAAGGCGATATCGGTATGCGCTACTCTGTCAAAGGCATTGTGGAAGCAGCCGGGGCAGACCGCATCGGCAAAATTGCCGGAATAAAGCCCGATCGGGTGGAGCAGCTGGTTTCCTGGCTGCGGGAGCATACCGACTCTGTACCTGACGGCAACGAAGAACTGGAAAAGCTGGATTTTGCCCTGGCAGCCATGGCCATTGAAACGGCAGTTGCCCGCCATGCAGGTGTCATGGAAGAAACCTATACCATGATGGGGCAGACCTTTGTCCAATCCGGAAAAAATCTGACCCATGTGAAGCAGATCGTGGTTACCGGCGGAAGCCTGATCCATACAAAACGGACGGAAGAGATCGCAAAATATGCACTCTTTTCTCCGGCACAGCCCATGTCCCTGCGCCCGAAAGAGGCCTCGGTGTGGGTGGACAGAACATATATCCTGGCCGCAATGGGGCTTATCAGCAGTCGCTATCCCCAGCAGGCCCTTAGAATCATGAAGAAAGAGCTGGAATTTTATGGACATTCAAAATAAGCGCATTTCCAATGATGAGTTTATGAAGCAGCGTCAGGAAGTCCTGACCCAGTGGCCCACCGGCAAGGATGTTGATCTGGAGGAGGCAGTGGCTTATCACAAGTCCATGCCCCAGGAGCGGATCTTTGCCAAGAAACTGCTGGATGCCAAAAAAGAGGGGCGCACGCTGGTGCAACCCAGAGCAGGTGTGCCCGTCATTGAGGAGCATATCAAGCTGATGCAGTATTTGCAGGATCACGGCGAGGCAGACCTGCTGCCTTCCACCATCGATTCCTATACCCGTCAGAACCGCTATGAAGAGGCGGAAAATGGCATTTCTGAGTCCGTCCGTTTGGGCAGAGCCATGCTCAACGGTTTTCCTGCGGTCAATCATGGCGTTGCCGGATGCCGTCGGGTGGTGGAAAGTGTCCATACCCCCTTGCAGGTTCGTCACGGCACGCCGGATGCACGGCTTTTGACAGAGATCACCTATGCCGGTGGCTTTACCAGCTACGAAGGCGGCGGTATCTCCTATAACCTGCCTTATTGTAAGAATATTCCCATGGAGCGCACTATTCGGGACTGGCAGTATGTTGACCGTCTGACCGGTCTGTACGAAGAAATGGGTGTTTCCATCAACCGCGAGCCTTACGGCCCTCTGACCGGCACATTGGTTCCTCCTTGTATTTCTCACGCAGCTGCCATCATTGAGGCACTGCTGGCGGCTGAACAGGGTGTTAAGAATATTACCGTGGGCTATGGCCAGTGCGGCAATCTGGTTCAGGATATCGCCGCCATCCGTACCTTGCAGGAATTGACCGATGAATACCTGCACAAGTACGGCTATGACGATGTGGAAGTGACCACCGTCCTGCATCAGTGGATGGGTGGTTTCCCTGCGGACGAAGCCAAGGCATTTGGTGTTATCGCCTCCGGCAGTATGATCGCTGCTCTGTCCAAGGCAACAAAGGTCATCGTCAAGACTCCCCATGAGGCTGTGGGTATCCCTACCATGGAAGCCAACGCCGAAGGCCTGCGCTGCACCAAGCAGGTGGTCAATATGATGGCCGATCAGGTGTTCCAGGCAGCAACACTGGAAGAAGAAAAAGAGATCATCCGTCAGGAAACCCGTTGCATCGTGGATAAGTGCTTCGAGCTGGGTAATGGTGACATTGCCGTGGGCATCTGCCGTGGTGTTCAGGCGGGTGTTCTGGATGTGCCCTTTGCACCTTGCCGTGCCAATGCAGGCCTGATGCTGCCCTGCCGTGATAACGACGGTGCTGTTCGTATCCTCGCCATGGGAAATCTGCCCTTCAGCCAGGATCTGAAGGATTTCCACGCTGCCAAGATCGAGGAGCGTGCCAAGGCCGAAGGCCGGAAGGCATCCTTCCAGATGGTGGTGGATGATGTTTATGCCATCGGCAAGGGCCGCCTGGTGGGCCGCCCCAAATATTGATAAATAACAAAAGGGAGATTATAACATGAAGATCATTGATGTGGTTTGTTCCGGCGGCCGTACCGGCTTCTATTTCGACGACCAGAGAGCCATCAAAGGCGGCGCTGGCCACGACGGCATTTTCTATGTAGGTGCTCCTGTGACGGAAGGCTTCCGCTCTGTTCGTCAGGCAGGTGAGTCCATCTCCGTGATGATCATTTTGGAAGACGGCCAGGTGGCTTTCGGCGACTGTGCCGCTGTCCAGTATTCCGGTGCAGGCGGACGTGATCCCCTGTTCCTGGCGGAAGATTTCATCCCCATGATCGACAAGTACATCAAGCCCCAGCTGGTGGGCAAGGAAGCCGATAACTTCCGTCAGCTCTGCGCCATGATGGAAGCCATCCAGATCGACGGCAAGCGTCTGCACACTGCCATCCGTTATGGCATGAGCCAGGCTATTCTGGACGCTGTTGCTAAGGCAACGGGTCGACTGATGTGCGAAGTGGTGGCTGACGAGTATGGCTGCACCGTGTCCGACAAGCCCATCGACATCTTTACCCAGTCCGGCGATGACCGCTACAACGGTGCTGACAAGATGATCATTAAGGGCGCACAGGTTTTGCCCCACGCCCTCATTAACAATGTGGAAGACAAATTGGGACTGAAGGGCGAGAAGCTGGAAGCTTATGTGGCATGGCTTCGTGACCGCATTCTGGAACATCGCACCAGCGAAGATTACCTGCCCATTTTCCACATTGATGTCTATGGCACCATTGGCGCCATCTTCGGCAATAATAATTATACCGCAATGGCTGATTATATCGAGAATCTGGGTAAGATCGCAAAGCCCTTCCACCTGCGTATTGAAGGCCCCATGGACTGCGACACCGATCGGGAAACCCAGATGACAGCTCTGGCCGGACTGACCGCCGAGCTGGATCGCCGTGGCTGTGACGTGGAACTGGTTGCGGACGAGTGGTGCAATACCCTGGAGGATATCAAGCTGTTTGCCGATCATAAGGCAGGCCACATGGTACAGATCAAGACTCCGGATCTGGGCGGTATCAACAACACCATCGAGGCTGTGCTGTACTGCAAGGAAAAGGGGATCGGCGCCTATCAGGGCGGCACCTGCAATGAAACGGATCGTTCTGCACAGGTTTGCGTTCACTGTGCAATGGCGACCCAGCCTGTGCAGATTTTGGCAAAGCCCGGTATGGGCGTGGATGAAGGCTATATGATCGTTTATAACGAGATGAACCGCATCATTGCCATCCGCAACGCAAAGAAGAACCGTAATTGATCATATAGACGCCGGAAAAGGGGATCCTTTTTCGGCGTCTTTTGTCATTTTTAGAAAAAAGTGGTTGACGAAATGGGAAAAAAATAGTATACTGAAGAATACTCTGTAGGCTTTTAGTATGAGATGCTGTGCCTACCGATTGGATACCAAAAATAATTGCAGAATACGGGAGTGTTTTGCGTTTATATAAATGAAAAGTTGCATTGAGGCACCCTCTGTCAGCGACAGAAGGTGACCGGAACATCCAAGGCGGAAATCTCCGTCGGAAAGGAAAAACAAAATGAATTCTAGAAAAGTTTTGACAAAAGCACTTTCTGTGGTCATGGCTCTGATGCTGGTCATCGGCACCATGGCACCTGCTGCCGGTGCACTGGCTCAGAATAAACCCGATGAAACCAAGAAAACCATCTACTATGTTTCTTTGGGTGATTCCATGTCCAATGGCGATGGCTTTGTTGGCTATGAGCAGGGCAGTCGTGATCAAGATAAGTATGACTTCCTCAATGGTAAGGGTGTCTACGGCGTAGATGCCTATCCCCTCCAGTTTGAGGAGTACCTGAAGGGCGAGGGCTATGATGTAAATCATACCAAGCTGGGTCTTTCTGCTATGCTGCCGGAGGATCTGCTGTTCTTGCTGGGCGGCCGTGACACCATGCCCGATGATGACTGGGGTGGATTTAATGACTACGTAGGTCAGTATAGCAATCAATTTGATGTGCTGCAAAACTATTTCCAGACATCTGTCGCCAATGCCGATATTATCACCATGGGTATTGGTAACGCATCCTTTGGCGCTTACCTGATGGATCGTGTCACCAAGGCTCTGGGCATTTTTGACGGTCAGCTGACGCCTGAGCAGGCTATGACACTGGAAGATGCGCTGGAAGTCCCCGGCCTGGACGAGGAGCAGAAGCAGCTGATTCTGGATACCTACAACCAGACACTGGAAGCACTGAAGGGCTATGTTCCTGAAGAAGTTGCAGCGCAGTATAATTTGAATGCGATTTGCGATCTGCTGGCTTATACCACTGCCAGCTTCCTGGTCAGCTATAAGGGCTGTCTGGATCAGATCGTCACCATGAATCCTGATGTTGAGATCATCTTTGTTGGTCTGATGAACACCACCTATGGCATGAATATCACGCTGGAAGATAATTCTTCCATTCCCGTGGGCGATATCATGGATAAGGTGTTCGATGCGCTGAATGCTTATATCGCCGGTCTGGCTACCTACATGCAGGCTACCGATGATAAGTACGCTGCTGCAAAGTTCTACTATGCTGAGCAGCCCAACCCCCTGTTCATCAGCCAGCAGTTTGCTGCTCTGAAGGAAGGAAACTGGACAAATGTCGACAATGGTCGTCTGGACGGCACCATCGTTCGTGATCGTAACATCACATCTTATAATAAAAATCTGCGTGGAGTGATCGGCGGTGCATTTAGAATTGACCTGCCCCAAATCAACTTAGCTGATGTTCGGGCTTACGAGGCAAACACTCCTGCATGGGAGAATGGGCGTTATCCTGATACTGTTGCCGATCGCAAGAACTTGAGCATTGCCATTTATCTGGCTATTGAGGATGCCGTGGCTGAAAGCACCCAGACCATGAACGTTCCTCTGAGCGGTCTGGAGAAGATCGCAGGCGATCTGTCCAGCGTATTCAATGAGTTCACTCCCAAACTGGCCAGCCCTGAAGCGATGCATGAGGCGCTTGCAGACTATATGAAGGATTCCGATGAAAGGATGGGCATGTGCAAGGTTTATGCCCTGTTCTGCATCGGTAACGGTATGTCCGTTCACCCCACTCCCTCCGGCCATGATAAGATTTTCGAGGCTGTGAAGGCCGCTTACGGCAAGCACACCGTTAAGGATGAAACCATCCTCAACGCCATCGAGT
>CAZPJH010000018.1:0-25570 GCA_964586875.1 uncultured Oscillospiraceae bacterium | reverse complement strand
TGAGCTGATGTTCTAACTTTGCGATAGGAAACACCTCCAAATTAACAACAAAAAAGCGGATGCCAAAGCATCCGCATACATTCCATAGTACTCCCCTGTTGAGGAAAGGAATATTGACCGTTTTGCCTGTGGCTTACGGTGAGGCGGATGTTTAGCCTTCTTCATTACCTGCCAAGTCTATCACAGTTTTCTGTGTTTGTCAAGCATATTTTTATCAAAAGTTATCTTTTTCCCTTTTTATTATAATTTTATGCAGGCAAAATCGGATTTATTCCAGATCCCCCACGATCGTCCCCGGAGCATCGGAAAAAGCTGAACGGACTTCCAGACGAATATTACACTGCTTTGCCAGTTCTACCCCACGGTCATGCAGTACCTGAGCGCCCTGATGGCAAAGTGCCAGCATATCATCATATGTGATGTGCTGATATTTTACCGCATCGTCAAACTTTCTCGGATCTTTATCATAAACCCCATCTACATCCGTATAGATCAGGCAACGCTGGGCATTTAACATTGCCGCCAAAGCCACAGCGGTGGTATCCGAGCCACCCCGGCCAAGTGTGGTAATGTTTTCCCGTCGGTCAATGCCTTGAAAACCGGCCACCACGACGATCTTCCCTCTTTCCAGTTCCTTGCGAATCCGATCCCCCTGCAAAAAGCGAATATGGGCACTGCCATACTGGGTGTCTGTCACCAATCCCGCTTGCCATCCGGTCAGACTTACCGCGCCGCATCCCAACTCTTCCACAGCCATAGCCACCAAAGCCGCTGAGATCTGTTCCCCTGCCGAAACACAGGCATCCGACTCTCGGGGGCTGGGATGGTCGGTAACGGAATCGATTTTTTCCAACAGCCGATCTGTCAGATCTCCTTGTGCAGAAACTACGGCTACCACTTGATGACCGGCTCTGGCCGCATCCACCAGCTTCTGTGCAGCGGCACGAATACAGTCTGCATCCGCCACCGATGTACCGCCATATTTTTGTACGATCAGCATTCTGTTCACCTCCGCCTCATCCTATGGGATTTGTGGGGGAAGTGTGACGAAAAAGAGCTGCCGGCAATTGGCAGCTCCTGATCTTTCATTTTTGGGGGTCAACCGGCCGCCAGGACCTCTGCCTTGATCACGCCGGGGGTCTGCAACAGCAGTGCCAGCATATCATCCACAGAAATATTTGCCCGTGCAGTTTCCGCCGCAATGGTCACAACAGCGCAGCCATTGGAAGGAGTGATGGAGTTAACCGTCATCAAGTTCATCGTATGCTCGCTGAATGCACGCAAGATAGACTGCAATGCGCCGGGCTCGTCCCGCAGCAGGAACTGGAAAGTGATGATCTGGCTATTACTCATATCCCGGAAGGGCTGGACTGCATCTCTGTATTTATAGAACGCACTACGGCTGATATCCATTTTCTTGGTAGCTTCATTTACAGTTGATGCTTCGCCGGTTGCCAGCAACCGCTTGGCTTCCACCACCTTCAAAAAGATCTCCGGCAGGGCGGATGCCTCCACAATATAATACTTGGTTGCCATATACTTGCACCCTCCTGATAATGGTTTGTCGAATTTTGTACACGCTTTGTATATTTTAACACACTTTTCGGAAAATGCAAGGGATTTATTCGTTAAATTGCAAACAAAGTGTAAACACTGGCCGGACAAGTGTCATTTTCAGCCGTGGGACGCAACATTTTTCCCTTTTATTTTCAATTCTGCCTATTGTGCAACAGGGTTTTCTTTGATATAATAAGGACAAAATGAAATTAAGATGGATGTGTGTTGCTTGAAATACGGAATATGGAATGTACGAACCCCTCAAATGGGAGCAGTCAACGCCCTGGTTACCGGCGGATATGCTCCCCTGACTGCCATGGTACTTGCCTCTCGCGGACTGAACGATCCTCAGGATGCCAAGCACTATCTGGACTGTGACAGTCCCCTGCCCAGTCCCTTTGAAATGACAGACATGGACCTGGCCGTCGGTCGGGTCCGCCTTGCGTTGTCCCACCACGAAAAAATAGCCGTCTTTGGCGATTACGATGTTGACGGAATTACTGCCACCTGCCTTCTGACCCACTATTTGCAATCTGTGGGTGGAAACTGTGTCAGCTATATTCCCGGCCGTCTGGAGGAAGGATATGGCCTGAACCCTATTGCCATTCATCAACTTCATGCCGACGGTGTGAATTTGATCATCACCGTTGACTGCGGCATCACTGCAGTAGAGGAGGCACAGCTATGCCGCAGTCTGGGCATCGATCTGATCATCACCGATCACCACGAATGCAAAGACACCCTACCGGAAGCTGTGGCTGTGGTCAATCCCCACCGGATCGACGGCGGATATCCCCATAAAAATCTGTCCGGTGTAGGCGTGGCATTCAAACTGGCTGCCGCCATCAGCGGCGATCAAGCAAAAATACTGGACGAATATGCCGACATGGTCTGTTTGGGTACCGTAGCCGATGTGATGCCCCTGTTGGGGGAAAATCGGGTGTTTGTAGCTCGTGGTCTGGAATCCTTGAAACATACCCATCGACCGGGCATTGCCGCCTTGATGGCAGAATGCAACTGTACCCCGGATCATATCAATGCCTCTTCCATTGGCTTTATGCTGGCACCTCGGATCAATGCTGCCGGCCGGATCGGTCAAATCGATTTGGCTGTGGATCTGTTTCTGACCCAGGACGAAGAAGAAGCAAAAAAGCTGGCTCAGGGACTATGCGAGTTAAACCGTCAGCGTCAGGCTGTGGAATCTGAAATCTTTCAGCAAGCAGTGTCCAAGTTGCCCCTGGAAAAACTGCCGGAAGCCATCGTCTTAGCGGACGAGCGGTGGCACCAAGGTGTTGTGGGCATCGTAGCCAGCCGCATTGCGGAGGAATACTGCTGTCCCACCTTTTTGATCTGTCTGGACGGTGAGCACGGCAAAGCCAGTTCCCGTAGTTACGGTGGCTTTAACCTGTTCAGCGCACTGACCGCCCTTTCTCCCCTACTGGAAAGCTACGGCGGACACGAAATGGCCGCAGGCTTTACCATTTATAAAGATCGGATCGATGATTTCCGAGATGCCGTCTGCCGTCTGGCCGGGGAATATTATGCCGTCGGCGGTCCTCGTACCGTTCTGGAAGCGGACTGTATCGTCACTGCGGAGCTTCTGACCATCCGCGGTATCGATTCTCTCTGCGCTCTGGAGCCCTGTGGCAATGGCTGTCCCAAACCCATCCTGGTGATGGAAAACCTAACCGTCGATCGACTTTCTCTGGTGGGAAACGGCCGGCATATGCGGCTGCGCCTGCGGCAAGGCTACCATGTATTGAATGCCATTGGCTTCAGCATGACCCCCCAAAGTGCTTCCATCGAGCCTGGGGATCTGGTAGATGTGGCCTTTATCCCCCAAATCAATGAATTCCGCGGCGAACGAACTGTCCAGCTGAATATTCAGGACATTCGCCCCAGCTGTAAGTGTCCCTGTTCCTGCACATATGATAATTATCGCAAACTTTCCGCCGGCACCATCACTGCTACAGAAGCCCGGCAATTACTCCCTGACCGTGCTACGCTGGCCGCTGTCTGGCGTTACTTAGCCTCCTGTGGTAGCCAAACGATCCAGGAAACGCCCGATTGCCTGTGCCGTAAAATTGTCCGCAGAGCAAATCTCCCCTTAAGTTTGGAAAAAATGCTAACCTGCATAGATATTTTTGCAGATGTAGGCTTGTTGCATTCTCAACGGGTCGGAAAACATCTGGTGATCCGGCTGTCGGACCCCGGCAAAAAAACAGATCTTCAATCCAGTTCTACCATGCAGAAGTTACTGCAAGTGAAAGAGAGTGAATAATATGGAAAGCTATGAATTCCATTATGATACCTTAATATCCACCCTGAAAAAGCGGCCATTTACCGAAGATTTCCCCCTGATCGAAGACGCCATAGCCTATGCCAATGATAAGCACAAAGCGCAGAAACGTAAAGACGGTTCTCCCTATATTATCCACCCTCTGGCAGTGGCTACCATCGTCGCAGAGCTGGGACTGGATACCGATGCCATTCTGGCAGCACTGCTCCACGACTGCATTGAGGACACCGATGCCTCCCACGACGATATCGCCTCCAGATTTGGCGAAACCGTTGCAGAGCTGGTGGAGGGTGTTACCAAGCTGACCCGGGCAAACTTCTCCTCTACCGAGCAGGCGCAAATGGAGAATTTGCGGAAAATGTTTATGGCAATGTCCAAAGACATTCGGGTGGTTCTCATTAAAATCGCCGACCGGCTACACAATATGCGTACCATGCAGTATCAAACTCCGGCCAAGCAGATTTCCAAGTGCCGTGAAACCATGGATATTTACGCGCCGCTGGCACACCGACTGGGTATGCAGAAGATCAAATGGGAGCTGGAGGATATTTCCCTTCGCTATCTGGTTCCTGAGGACTATAATTCCATTATGGATTACCTCAGCGCCCATAAAGAGCAGGACGAAGCCTTTATGAACACCATTCAGGCTAAGGTCTCCCAGCGACTGGCCGCCGTCGGCATTCGCTGCACCGTCTATGGTCGGATCAAGCACGTCTACTCCATCTACCGCAAAATGCAGACCCAGTGTAAAAGCATCGACGAGCTGTACGACCTGTACGCTTTCCGTGTGATCGTAGACACCATCCCCGATTGCTATAATGTGCTGGGTCATATCCATGACCTGTTTAATCTGGTACCCGGCCGATTTAAGGACTATATTTCCACTCCGAAACCCAATATGTACCAGAGCCTGCACACCACTGTCATCGGCAAGCAGGGTATCCCCTTTGAAGTGCAGATCCGCACTTGGGAAATGCACGAAACCGCCGAATACGGTATTGCTGCCCACTGGAAATACAAGCAGGGCACCGGCGGTGGTTCCGAGAAGGACTTTGAATGGGTCCGCCGTCTGCTGGAAAGCCAGCAGGACTCTGATGCTGACGAATACATTGAGTCGCTGAAGATCGATATGTTCGATGACGAGGTGTTCGTCTTTACCCCCAAAGGACGCATCGTTTCCCTACCGGCCGGATCGACCTCCATTGATTTTGCCTATGCCATTCACTCCGGCGTCGGTAATGCCATGATCGGTGCGAAGGTCAACAACCGTATTTGCAATATTGATATGCCCTTGGCCAACGGCGATATTGTGGAGATCCTGACCTCCAAAAATGCCAAAGGCCCCAGTCGTGACTGGCTGAACATTTGCAAATCCAATCAGGCTCGCACCAAGATCAAGCAGTGGTTCAAAAAGGAAAAACGGGAAGAAAATGTGGCTCATGGCCGTTCGGCTTTCGAATCGGAAATGCGCCGGGTGGGACTTCCCCTGTCCATCACCATCGACCCGGAGGTCAGTCCCCAGCTTCTGAAAAAGCTTTCCTTCGACAACTGGGAGGATATGTACGCCGCCATCGGCTACGGCGGTCTGACCGCTGTGAAGGCTGTTGGCCGTATTCGGGACGAGATCAACCGTGCACTGAAAGTTCAGGCCAGCGAAAAGGGTTATCAACCGATCTCCAAGCCCATAGAGGGACCTGACCGTCATGCGGTCAACGGTGTCATTGTTGAAGACATCGATTCTTGTATGATCAAATTTGCCAAGTGCTGCACCCCCGTTCCCGGCGATGCGATCGCAGGCTTTATTACCAAGGGTTTTGGTGTTTCCATCCACCGTGCCGATTGTCCCAACGCTGCCCATCGCCACGAAGCTCCTCAGGCTGCCCGTTGGGTACGTTGCCGCTGGGCAAATCAGGAAAATCAGCCCTTTGAAACCACCCTGGAACTGGACTGTATCTCCAGAGATGGTCTGCTGCTGGATGTTGCAACGGTCATGTCCACCAGCCGCGTTAAGCTGCGGGAACTCAACGGCAAAGACTTGCCCGGTGGCAAGAGCATCTTTACCGTCCGTTTTGAAGTGCGGGATGTTCAGGAGTTGGAAGAAATTCGCACCAAGCTCTTAAACATCCGTGACGTGGTCGGTTCCAGACGAGGACAGAACTAAAAAAGGAGTATCTTATGCGCGCAATATTGACCCGTGTTCAATCCGCCTCTGTCGCCATCGACGGTCAAATCGTGGGACAGATCGGCAAAGGTTTTCTGATTTTACTGGGCGTTGGCCCTAATGATACCGAAAAAGAATGTCGCTATCTTGCTGAAAAAGCATTAGGCTTACGCATTTTTGAGGATGAAAATGGAAAAATGAATTTAGGACTGGATTCTGTAGGCGGTCAGGTATTGGTAGTCAGCCAATTCACCCTCTACGGCAATTGCCGCAAAGGCCGCCGTCCCAGTTTTACAGATGCTGCCGGCCCTGACCTTGGCAACAAAATGTACGAAAAGTTTCTGTCTATCTGTGAAGAATTGGGCTATCCCCCTCAGCACGGTCATTTTGGTGCGGATATGAAGGTAGCCTCTGTTAACGATGGGCCTGTGACCCTGATTTTGGATACAGATACACTGATGGACAGCCCCCGCCGCTGAAGGTGACCTTATGCTGAATATTCACACTCTCCCTCTGGGCGATTATCAAACCAACTGCTATATCGTCAACCGGGACAACAGCCGCAATTGTGTTGTCATTGACCCTGGCTATGAATCTCATCGCATCGAACAGCAACTGAATGCTTTTCATTTAAACTGTAAAGCCATCTTGCTGACTCATGGCCATTTCGACCATGTAGGTGCTGTTCGGGATTTGGTCGCAACCACCGGTTGCGCCGTCTATATCCGCCCGGAAGAACTTACCATGCCCCCTCAGATGACCGCCGGACCGCTGTACTATACGGCTTTTTATCCCACCGAGGGGCAACTGTCGGTTGCAGACCTTGATTTTACCCTGCTGCACACGCCGGGTCACACCCCCGGCTCTGTCTGCCTTTTGACAGAAGATGCTCTATTCAGCGGCGATACTCTCTTCGCCGGTTCCTGTGGTCGTGTGGATTTTCCCGGCGGTGATGCACGGCAAATGACTGCCTCCCTGCATCAATTGAAGGAACTGCCCTCCCATTTGCGTGTTTTCCCCGGTCATGGTCAGGCAACCACCATTGATTACGAGAAAAAACACAACTTTTATTTCCGATGAGGAATGCCTATGAAATTGACACTACAAGGTCACGATGATCTTTACGCTGTTGAACAGCTGCAGCTATCCCTGTTTCCGGATCATACAGAAGGCCAAGCCCTATCCACTCTCCACCGTGGCAACACCTGGCTGACCGCCACCGCTAAAATAACAATTGACGGAAAAACTGCCGTCGGTCGCCGTCGGATCAAAGCATCGGAAGAAACAGTCCGTAGCCGCCGCCGTGCCCTACAGCAAAGCTATTATTTGGCAGCCAAACAACTTCTGCCTGTTATCCCTCCCTGGGGGGCATTGGCCGGTGTTCGTCCCACCAAGATCACCACCAAATGCCTGATGGAAGGCGGTACATTATCTGATGCCGATCAGCTTCTGAAAGATGTCTATTATGTAACAGAAGACCGCCGCAAACTGGCTCTGGATTGTTCTCAGTCCACGGCCAAAGCAGCCTCCCTTTTGCAACAGAATGATGTGTCGTTGTATGTCGGCATTCCCTTCTGTCCCACCCGATGTGCCTATTGCAGTTTCGTCAGCCGCACCGTCGGCAAACGGACAGAATTGATTGCGCCTTATTTGGAAGCACTGCTGGAAGAAATTCGATCAACCGCCCATCTTCTTGCAAAAACAGGCCGTACCGTGCGTACCATTTATATAGGCGGTGGTACCCCCACCACCTTATCCTCCCAGCAGATGGCGCTCCTGCTGGACACCATCAGAGAAAACTTCGACCTATCACGATTGATCGAATTCACGGTAGAAGGAGGCCGTCCGGACACACTGGATGCTGAAAAGCTACGTATCATTGCCGCAGGCGGTGCCGACCGCATGAGCATTAATCCGCAAACCATGATCGACTCCGTACTCCGAGCCAGTGCCCGCCCCCACACCGCCGCAGATGTGCTTCGTGCTTACAAAGAAGCAGAATCAGCCGGCTTTAAGGCCATCAATATGGATCTGATCGCTGGCCTGCCCGGGGACAGTTTTGAAGGTTTTCAGTATTCTCTGGATACCGTAGCCGCTTTGAACCCTGCCAATATCACCGTCCATACCCTGGCGCTGAAAAAGGATGCAGACCTGTTTCAACATCGGCAGAATCTACCCAGCGCCCAGGTCGTTACCCAAATGGTAGACTATGCCTGTCAAACACTTCGTTCCCTGGGCTACAAGCCCTATTACCTATACCGTCAAAAATACATGTCCGGCAGCTTTGAAAATGTAGGCTGGAGTCGTGATGACCTGGACTGCCTGTACAATATCTATATGATGGAAGAAGTTCACACCATCGTATCCGTCGGCGGCGGCAGCATCAGCAAGCTGTGCGTGCCCGATGGAAAACTGGTGCGCTTCCCGAACCCGAAATTCCCGGAACAGTATATTGAAAATCTTTCCACTGTGCTGGAAAAGAAACGGGAAATGCTGGCAAAAGGAGATATCTGATTGGATACTTTAATTTCCGGGGTCACTGCAGTGACCATGAACGAAAAAATGGACGTCCTGTTCGGCGCCTATATCGGAATTGAAAACGGCAAAATCGTTTCCATTTCCAAAACCGCTCCCAAGGAGCTGCCCGCCACCATCATTGATGGCACCGGAATGGTGGCCATTCCCGGTCTTATCAACTGTCATACAGAGCTGGCCACATCCGTCCTGCGCTCTCTGCTGGACGATCTGAGCCGGGAAGACGCATTGCAACAGCAGCTCCACAAGGAGGACAAGATGGATTCCCGTGCTGCCAAGGCCGCAGTCAAACTGGCCATTGCTGAATGTCTGCGTTTTGGTGTCACCTCCGTATCTGACTTGTATTACTACCCTGCCGCCACAGCGGAAGCGGCAGCAGAAACCGGCATCAAGGCCAATATTGCCCTGTCTGCTTATCGCTATATCGACGAAAATGAAGATTTTGACTTTGATACCGACGAGCAGTGTCAGGAACTGGTTCGATTGACCGAAAAATGGAACAATTACGATGATGGACGCATCAAGATCGATGCCGGCATCCATGCAGAATACACCAGCAACTACCGCCTGTGGGAAGGACTTTCCGCCTACGCCCAGGAGATGGGACTTGGAATGCAGCTGCATCTGGCCGAAACTCGGAACGAAGCCGACTCCTGCCTTGACCGCACCGGTCTTACGCAGTCCCAACTTCTGGACTGCCATCACCTGTTCCATGTACCAACCACCGCCGTTGGCTGTGTCAGCTTGACGGATGAAGACAAAAAACTGTTGGGCAAGCGGAAGATCTCTGCCGTATGCACCCCCATTGCAAGCAGCAAATCTGCCAATGCCTCTGCCGATATTCTGAGCTGTGTCCGATCCGGCATGAATGTGGTGCTGGGTACAGGCAGCGCAATGGATGCAGGCAATTTGGATCTGTTTGAAGTGCTTCGTGCTGCCGCACTTCAAACCAGAGCAGCTGCCGGAAAAGCAGATGCACTGCCTGTTCCGGCTTTGCTGATGCTGGCTACCTTCTGCGGTGCACGGGCTCAAAATCGAGCAAGCCAGTGCGGTATGTTGAAAGTGGGCATGGATGCGGACATTGCCCTGATCGATTTCTCTGCCCCCCACCTGATGCCCTGCCACAACGTCCTCAATGCACTGGTCTATTCCGTCAAGGGCGGCGATGTGGCCATGACCATGGTTCGTGGCAAGATCCTCTATCGCAACGGCCAATTCCCCACCATCGACCTGAAAGAAGTAGTGCAGGAGCTGACCGAATACGCCATTCCCAAGCTGTTTGATGACAGCAAGGCGTAAAAGGAGTGATTTCATGTCTGATACTCCCAAAAAGCAAACCTTTCTCCATGGCACTGCCCTTCTGGCCGCCGCCACCGCCATCGTCAAGATCATCGGTGCCCTTTATAAGATCCCACTGAAAATGATCATCGGCGATGAAGGTTTTGGCTATTTTAATACCGCCTATGAAATCTACAATCTGCTGCTTTTGATCTCTACCGCCGGTCTTCCTGTAGCTATGAGCCGGATGATCTCCCAGGCAAGCGCTCTGGGACACAGCAATCAGGTTCGTCGTGTCTACAAGACCGCTCAGAGCCTTTTCCTGGGCATGGGTATCATCGGCACACTGTTTATGACCCTGTGCTGCAAGCAGTTGGCTCAAATGCAGGGGCAGCCCGATGCCTACTACGCCATTGCCTGCCTTGGTCCCTGTGTGCTGCTGATCTGCATGATGAGTACCTATCGAGGATTCTTCCAGGGGCAAGGTAATATGATCCCCACTTCCGTTTCTCAGGTACTGGAAGCCATCGTCAAGCTGGTAGTAGGCATAGGGCTTGCTCTGTTCGTCATTGACCGAACCGGCAATATTCCTCAGGCCGCAGGCGGTGCGATCCTGGGTGTGACCGTCAGCTGTGTGGCATCCGTGGTTTATCTTCTTTGGTGTTTCCGTAATGGATACCGCCAGCTCCCCCCCAGCAGTGATCCCGCCCTTGGCTACAAAAGCACAGCCAAGCAATTACTGTCCATTGCCATCCCCATTACCATCGGTTCTGCCGGTCTGCAACTTCTGACCGTATTGGAAACGGGCATCTATATGGATAACATTACCGATCTTTTACAGGGCGGAACCTACGATTCTCCCCTGGTCAGTCTGCTGCAACAGCAGATCATCGAAAAAAATCCCGGAATTTCCTTTGAAGATTTGCAAAATAAAGTGGCTGCGAACCTAAAAGGGATTTACAACATGGCACAAACAGTGTATAATCTACCTGTAGCTTTTATCGCACCGATCACCATTAGCATCATTCCTGCCATCACCTCTCACCTGACTTTGCAGAACAATCGTGGGGCTCGTGCCACCGCCGAGTCCGCCGCCCGGATCACCGGTCTGATCTGTATGCCCTGTGCCGTTGGTCTGATCGTCCTATCCGGCCCGGTCATGGCATTGCTGGGTGGATACAGCGGTGAGAAGCTTTCGCTGGCAGCCGGACTGATGTCGATTCTCGGTGTATGTATCATCTTTAATTCCATCGTGCTGCTGACAAACGCCATTATGCAGGCTCATAACCACGCAAACCTGCCGGTGGTGAATATGTTCATCGGTGGATTTTTAAAGTTGGCTGCCATCTTTATTCTGACAAGCAATCCCCACATCGGCATTTACGGCACACCCATCGGTTCTTTCCTGTGCTATGTGACCATCACAGTTCTGAATTTGATCACCATGCGTAAATGTATCGTAAACCCTCCGTCGATCCTGCGGAATATGGGTCGATCTGCTCTGGCGGCCGTTATCATGGGCGTTTTTGCCTATGCCGCCTATTACCTGCTGTCCACGATTCTGGGACTGAACAGCCAACTGATGCTGTGTGCTATACCCGTTATGGTGGGCGCTGCGGTCTATCTTCTGGCCGCTATCAAACTCAAGGCAATTACACACGCGGACTGCTTACTGCTGCCCAAGGGTGATCAATTAGCAAAAATATTAAAACTATAAAAGAAAGAGGTATTTTACCATGACCAAGACCGAACTGATCGCTATCGTTGCAGAAAAGAACGAGCTGACCAAGAAAGACGCCGAGCGCGCTGTGAACACCGCTCTGGAAACCATCGCTGCTGAGCTGGCTGCCGGCAACCGTGTTCAGCTGGCTGGCTTCGGCATCTTCGAAACCAAGACCCGTGCTGCTCGTACCGGCCGCAACCCCAAGACCAAGGAAGTTATCGAAATCGCTGCTTCCACTTCCGTCGGTTTCAAGCCCAGCAAGACTCTGAAGGACGCCGTTGCCAAGTAAGACCTTATGCGTCTTGACAAATATCTGAAAGTTTCCCGTCTGATCAAGCGCCGCACCATCGCCAACGAAGCCTGCGACAATGGTCGCATCAGCGTCAATGGTCGTGTGGTCAAGGCCAGCTACGACGTCAAGGTGGGCGACAAAATTGAGATTACCATGGGTCCCCGTACGGTGGCTGTGGAGATCTTATTGGTGGCAGAAACCGTCCGCAAAGATGATGCCTGCGCCATGTACAAAGAAATCTGAAACGATCCGCTGTCTTTTGGGCAGCGGATCATTTTAATTTTTTATTAATCCGCCACCGTCCCCCTTGCCCGACCCTGGCATTTGTGGTATAATCTGGAAAACAGAAACAAAGAAGGTGTATGACATTATGAAGAAGATGCTCTTTGTGATGAACCCCAACGCCGGCACACGCAAAGCCAAACGGTATTTATCTGACATCCTTGGCGAGTTTTGCCAAGCGGGTTATACTGTGATCACCCACATCACCGCCGGCCCCGGCGATGCCACCTGTGCTGTTATGCGGCATGCCCAGAATGTGGATCTGATCGTCTGCTGTGGCGGAGATGGCACTTTTAATGAAACCGTCAATGGCGTCATTCGCTGCGGTGCCCCCACGCCCATCGGCTATATCCCCGCCGGTTCTACCAATGATTTTGCTGCCAGTTTGCACATATCTACTCAGCCGCTGGAGGCAGTGCAAAGCATTATCGAAGGTACACAGACCCAGTATGACATCGGTCAATTCGGCGATAACTACTTCAGCTATGTGGCCTCCTTCGGCGCTTTTACCCGCACCAGTTATGCCACCCCTCAAAGTGTCAAAAATGCCCTTGGTCATACAGCCTATCTTCTGGAGGGGATCAAGGATATCTCCCAAATCCGTTCCATTCATGTAAAAATGGAGCTGGATGACGAAACCATTGAAGATGACTTCCTTTTTGGCTCTATCAGCAATTCCACCAGTGTAGGCGGCATTCTCACCCTTGATCCCAGTCAGGTGGATATGCGCGACGGTAAATTTGAGATTTTGCTGGTTCGCGCCCCGAAAAATCTGGTGGAGATCGCCGAATGTATCCAGGCATTGCAGGCCAAAAAATATGATTGTCAAATGATGACCTTCCGTTCCTCTTCCCACATCCGGGTAACTGCCGATCCGGACATGGTTTGGACGCTAGACGGTGAACGGGCGGACGGTGCCGAAACCATCGACATTTACAACCGCCATCTGGCCATCACTCTGATGCAGAAAGGATAAGCCATGGTCAATACAACCCTGTGCTATATTACCCGGGGTAACGAAGTGCTGATGCTCCACCGGGTGAAAAAGAAAAACGATTTGAACAAAGACAAATGGGTAGGCATCGGCGGTAAGTTTGAAGGCGAAGAAACACCGGACGAATGCCTGCTCCGGGAAGCCAAGGAAGAAACCGGCCTTACCCTCACCTCCTGGAAATGCCGGGGCGTGGTCACTTTTTTGACCACCGGTCAGTGGGAAGGCGAATTTATGTACCTGTTTACTGCTGATGGTTTTGAAGGCGATCTCATTGACTGCAACGAAGGCCAGCTTCAATGGGTCAGCCGAGATTTTGTGGACAGCCTACCCAAATGGGAAGGTGATAAGATCTTCCTGGATCTATTGTGGAAGGATGCTCCATTCTTCCTGCTGAAGCTCCGCTACGACGGCGATAAACTGATTGAAGCCGTGCTTGACGGAAAGAAAATCGTGTAAAAAAATCGGAAGCTGCAAAAATGCAGCTTCCGATTTTCATAATGCAAATCACATTTGTAGAGGGCAGCACCATCGCCCCCTCGCCTTTCTCTTTGCAGTGAGGATTTTATATGATATTCCGGATTTCATCACGAACCCTCTGCAAATTACTAAAAAGAAGCACACTTTGCCGAAGGGAATATCATTGGCTGAGCCAGCATCATAAAAAATGCCTTTGTCTGTTAGACAAAGGCATTTTTATTGGAGCGGGTGACGAGGCTCGAACTCGCTACCTCCACCTTGGCAAGGTGGCGCTCTACCGGATGAGCTACACCCGCAGGAACATGATGTATTATAACAGTTTTTCCGAAAAAGTCAAGCCCTTTTTTCGCTTCTTTTTAATATTTTTTGCAGGGGAAGTTTCCCTCCCCCTGCAATGAAAAAAGTATCCTTTATTTCATCAGTTCATCCGTCAACCGCAAGATCTCCGGCGCCACTTTTTTCCGCTCTTTCACAAGGATCCGATGATAAACAGGATATGCCATACATACCATCACGATCCCCACGATTCCAACCGCAATTCCCAGGATCATCGCTCTATCCTCATAAGCACCCAACACCCGGCCAATATCTGTCATTGTAAAACACATTCCAATTCCCATGATCAGTGCACCCAGAATGCCCAAAATCAGAGAAACCATGGTAGCCTTTTTCCCCACGCCTGCATCCAGTGCCCGTAACTGCTCCATTTTATCTTGCTGCTGAGGAACATACTTTTTACGGATCTGGTCAATTTCCTCCTGCTGTTGGGCAGAATATGTCATTTTAAAAGTTTCCTTATTCTCCATTTGCTTTCTCCAATAATTTAATTTGATTGCCTGCTTTGACGATCATATAAATCGCCATGGCAACAATAAAGGCAGATACGGCACCACCACTGATGGCTAAAAACAGGGTCTGATCCTGCGCTGTCATATCAACACCGCTAAATGTGGTCAGCATTGTGCTTTCCAGTGTCAGCATGGACACGCAGGCTGCCGCCAGAGAGATTGCCTTAGATGCAGAAAAGACCGGACTGTTGTACTTGCGATAGCGTACTACATTAACGATGGCCATGGTCAGGGATGTAAAGGTATAGGCTGCCATGGAAATGGTGGTGATCTCATGGTGGCGCACCATGCGATTTTCATGAATCATCAGCAACATCATACCCGATAGTGCCAGGTTCATCAGAAGGAATATCCAGCCACAAGTTCGATAATGGGTGAATTCCTGACGCATTTTCTCTCCGGGTTTATGCCGAACGGTGTGCATTACCAGAAAAAAACGCATTATCGCCAGTGAAAAATAGTATGCCGCCAGAGAATAGAACCAAGCAGACTGGTGGTAGATCGCCAGTCCCAGTTGCAGGCCGGCATATGCACCATTCCACAGCACATTTCCTGTCAGGGTCACTTTCATTCGCAGGCGGACATCTTCCAGCCATCGCTTTGCGTACCGATTTTCCGCCCTGAAATTCTTCCAGTAACGGACAATCGCCGGAATACGCACACACCATACGGTCAAAGTGTAAAACGACATCACATAGGATGCGATGGTGACCGGATGTTCATTGCCCAGTGTCAGCATCCCATAAATCATCATCCCAAATGCCACAGGCAAAATCAGGATCAAGATGGCAATATGTGGAAAAAGCAATGTTTTCCCTATTTTTTTCCACTCCATATCAGAACCTCCGAATTTTGACAGTAAAGGTACTGCCTACCCCCAGGGTGCTTTCCACGGAGATCTCTCCGTGGAGAATATCCACCACCCGTTTGACCAGCGCCAAGCCCAAGCCATTTCCCTGAACGGAGTGAGAAGTATCCCCCTGATAGAATTTTTCAAAGATGTGAGCGCCGACTTCTGCACTCATGCCGCAGCCGGTATCGCTGATTTTCACCACTGCATCGTCCCCTTCTTCCTTTAAGGAAACGGATACCGTGCCATCAGAAGGCGTAAACTTAAACGCATTGGAAAAAAGGTTGTTCCACACCAGATACAACAGCTCTGCATCCGCCTTGACCATCACGCCCTCTGCCAGGTCTGTTTCAATTTCGATGTTTGCTTTTTCCCAAACATTTTCATATTGCAGCAGATTTTCACATAGCTGTTCCCCCAAGTCAAATTCGGTTACTTGTGGATAGATCTGCTGGTTTTCCAGTCGATTCAGCTTTAAAATATTGGTCATCATATCCGCCATCCGACGGGAACTGTCTGTAATGCCCTTGGCATACTCCAGCCGTTTTTCCTCCGGCAGCTCAGGCGCCTGCAATAATGTACCGTAATTCTGCATGACCGCCAAGGGGGTCTTCATCTCGTGGGATACATTGGCAATAAAATCCGTACGCAAGGTTTCTACACTTCCCAATTCCTTGGCCATGCGGTTAAACTGTGTGATGATCTCCTGGAAAGGATCACCTGTAATGGTGGCCTGGGGCTGAATTCGCACGGAAAAATCGCCTTCCATAATTTTTTCCGCCCCTTCCACAATACGCTGAGCTGGTTTTTCCACAGTGTATTTTCTGCGGAGCCAGTCGATCAGGGTAAACAGAGCGCTCAACAGCATCACATTTGCAAAAGTCAGCTTTGCCGCAACATTTAAATTCTCCGCCGTTAATGTAATACCCATGCTCTCTGTCAGCGCAGATAGGAACAGCGCCATACAGCAGGTCGTTACGAAAGCAACCATTAAAAAGAACAGTAAATACCGATAAAAGGCTCGAAAAATCAGTCGCCAGAAAGGAGGTTTTTTCATTTGATCACCGCCTTGTAACCCAGGCCATGAACCGTCTTGATTTCGAAATCTTCACAGTTTGCCAATTTGGATCGCAGTTTGGTCATATATACATCCACAGCACGAGGTGCAGTTTCTGTATCCGCCTCCCAAAACTCGTCCATCAGCTGTGTGCGTGTAAAGGTTTTCTTGGGGTAGCTGAGCAACTTATATAAAATAGAAAACTCCCGATTGGTTAAATTGATCTCTTCTCCCTGCAGATAAGCTGTATGCTCATCTGCATCCATCACAAAACCGCCAATCTCTAATTTTCTGGAAGCAGCGATCTTCGCTCGACGAAGGAGGGCGCCGATTCGCAAAAACAACTCGTCCAGATCGATGGGCTTGACCATATAATCGTCAACGCCGATCCGAAATCCCCTTTGCTTAGACGCAATATCATCCCTGGCAGTCATAAAAAGGATGGGAATATCCTTATTGATGGCCCGCACATTACGGGCAAACTCAAATCCGTCTACCCCGGGCATCATAATATCGGAAACGATCAAATCGATGGTATTTTCATAAAGAGCCTCTTCCCCTTCGTCGGCATTAAAGCATCCGATGGCCTCATACCCGTTGCTATTTAAAAAAGCACAAACCGTTCGGTTCAGTTCCTTATCATCTTCAACGACCAAAACCTTAAACATCGCCCATACCTCCTTCATTCTATGAATAGAGTATACCACGAAAATGTTAAAGAATTGTTTAATTTTTTCAAAAAAGCCGACAATACCGAAATAATTCAGTATTGTCGGCTCTTTTGTCAGAGAATATCACGTTTTTTCAGAATGAGATTGCTGACTGTACCTAGTCCCGTGCCAAACAGCACTCCACCCAACAAACACAAAATAACATTGATCATCGTGGAGTTCAGCGGTGTGATCATGGAAACCATCATAAACAGGATCATGCCCCCACCTAAGCTGCCGCAGATCGACAGCCACGCCTTTTGCTTTGCGGCAACGCTAATGGCAACAAAGATGGCTGCAAAAACCGGCATCAGGAAAATTTTCGCCAGCATACACATCACGATATTGCCCACTGTCAGTCCCTCCAGTGCAAAGGATAGTCCGGAAATGGCACCGCCCAGCATTGCGCCGATCAAGTAAGCAACCAGCATCAAGCTTCCACAGACAAAGCCGGCCATGGTTTTTGAAACCACGTAATTGACCTTTTTTGCCCGAACAGTAAACAGGTTTTTAGCGAAGCCGCTGCGAAAATCCTCGGATATAAACAGGCAAATGAACACCGCCACCAGCATGAACATCATATTGATGTTGCACATGGCCATCACATCCATACCACCCATGGCATTGCCCCCCACCGTGGGCAGCGTACCGATAGACTGCCAGGTATTTTCCGGGCCGTGGATAATCGTGATCTCACCGGTCTGCTGATTCATCGATTCCGATCCATCCATCATCGTCATCATCACTGTCATCAAAATTGGCATCAGCAAGGCACAAGCGATCAGGATATAGAACAGCTTGGAGCAGAACATCCGACGAAAATCCACCGTCAGCATGGTTTTTAATCTTTTCATCTTACTTTCCCTCCTTCATTAAATCGATATAGTACTCTTCCAGACCGATTTTGGCAGTACGGATCTGGCTGACCAAGATACCGTTTTCATAAAGATAGGTCACGATCTCCTCCGGCGTGGTCAGATCATAGACCCGGATCTCCCCTGCCTCATCTTCCTCCACACGGGAATACTTGCAGGAAAGCAGCGCCTTGGAACGGTTCATCTGACCGGTTTTCAGAGCAATATAGGTTCGGCATCCAGCCTCCAATTCCTCCGCTGTCATTTCCTTCAGCATTTTGCCACCACGAATAATACCGTAATGCGTGGCAATTTTTTCCAATTCACCCAATATATGAGAGGAAATAAGAATGGTCACGCCCTGAGCTGCCAATTCGCACAGCACCTCCCGCATAATACGCATACCGTCCGCATCCAGGCCGTTGATTGGCTCGTCCAGCACCAGAAGTTCCGGGCTTCCCAGCAGTGCCATGGCAATGCCGACCCGTTGTTTCATGCCTAAAGAACAGTTCTTGTACCGATTGGAAGCTGCGCCTTCCATTCGCACCGTTTTTAAAATATTGACGATTTGCTGATCTGCAGATCCCATGCCCAAATTAGCCGCTTGCAGCTTCATATTCTCCCAAACACTCAGATTGGGAAAGCAGCCGGGCAATTCGATCAGTACGCCCATTTTTGAACGGATCTGTTCATCTGTATGGGCTTTGCCGAATAGTTTAATAGAGCCGCCGCTGGGTAGCATCAGGCCACAGATCAATTTTTCTGTGGTGGATTTACCACTGCCGTTTTCGCCAATAAATCCATAAATTGCCCCTTTGGGAACGGTCATGTTCAGTCCACAGACTGCCTGCTTGGGGCCAAAATTTTTAGTCAGGCCTTTGATTTCGATTGCATTCATTTCCGATCCCTCCTTAATACACATCGCAACTACGCAGTACCTTTGTACCCAGCACATTATAAATAAGTGCCCAGCAAACGGAGCAAATCAGGCATACGGCCAGCGTCACCGGAGTGGCCGACAGGCAAGCATAGACAGAGGAACCGTAAAGGAAAAGATTCAAAATGGAGTTGTTGCCGAAAATAGCAGCAGCCCCGATGATCAAAATACCTGTTCCAAAGAAAAAGGAAGAAGCAATGGAAATGCCAAAATACTTACGGAAGATAATATTCAGGAAGGTATAGAGGCTTGCCCACCCCAGACTCATGACCATTTTGCCCAGAATGGCAAAAATCAAAGAGGATGCCTTCACCTCGAAGGAAAGTCCGGTCAGCATACCGGCTGCGACGCCGCCGATCATATAAGTAATGCACATACAAGCCATGGCAAAAGCGCAGGAAAGGGTCTTGGAAATCATGTAGTCCTGCTTCTTGGCATGGGTAGTAAACAACTGCTTTACATAGCCGCTGCTGTAATCATGGCCGATAAAAATAGACACCATAATACCGCCAAAAATGAAAACCATGTTCATATTGGCATATTCACCGATATCGCTGATGACATACAGTGGCTCATTTGCCGCAATAATATTCCAAACATTGGTATACAGCTGTGCGCCCACAGCCCCGGTCTGAGGGTTTTCCATACCGCCGGTGCCGACGATCATCGCCGGGATAATCGCGGCGATCCCAAGGAAAATGTAGAAAAGAGGCGTATGGAACAGTCGGTAAAAGTCCACGCCCAGCATCCCTTTAATTCGCTGGGTAAAGGTTGGATTTTGAAATTGCAGACGGTTTTCCATATTACTGTTCCTCCTTTCGACTCATCAGTTCAATGTAATATTCTTCCAATCCGATTTTGTTCTTTTGGATGTAACTGACAGCATGGCCCTTATGAAGCAAATATTCAACAATGCCTTCCGTATCGTCCGTGTCATAGATGCGCAGATAATCCTCTTCCATCCGAACATCTGCATAGGCTTCTTCAAGCACAGCCTTTGCACCTGCCATATTTTTCGTCTTCAGCGAAGTAAAGACCTTTGCTCTGTTCTCTAGCTCCTCGGCAGACAGCTCCATGATCATCTTTCCCTGACGAATGATGCCATAGTGGGTGGCGATCTTTTCAAGCTCTCCCAAAATATGAGATGAGATCAAAACGGTACAACCGCATTTTTGCGTAATATCCACCAAAATCTCCCGCATCAGGCGCATACCGTCCGTATCCAGGCCGTTGATCGGCTCGTCCAGGATCAGCAGAGCCGGATCGCCCAACAGTGCCATTGCAATGCCAATGCGCTGCTTCATGCCCAAAGAACATTTTTTAAATTTCAGCTGTCCATTGTCTTCCATACGGACGATTTCCAGCACCCGGCGGATCTCTCCATCCGGGTCCGGCAAGTTCAGATTGATGGCCTGCATCATTAAGTTCTGGTAAACAGATGCCCCCGGAAAACAACCTGCATTTTCAATCAGCGCACCCACACGCACACGGACACCGGGATCGGTATAATCCCGGTCAAAGAGTTTGATCCGGCCGCCATCGGGCACCAGATGACCGCAAATCAACTTCTCCGTGGTGGATTTTCCCGAACCGTTCTCACCAATAAAACCATAGATCGCACCCACAGGAACGGTCATATTCAAATGATCCACTGCATACATCCCACGGAAGCTCTTAGACAGATCTCGAATTTCGATCGCATTCATATCGTTGCACTCCTTATACTTTCTAGCAGCAATAGCGAGATGCACCGGGCATCCCGCTTGCAAATTTTAGCCCTGCATGATCTTATCACTCAGTTCGATGATCTTCTGTGCATACTTTTTCCGCCGGGCATTTATAATTCCTTTGTAGATGGGATAGTTGACAGCAGCCATCACCAGTCCCACGATCCCGATCACCAATCCGGGCATCATGGGATCAGCCACCCCAATGATTTCACTGATGTCCGTCATGATCAAGCTCATACCTGCACCCATGACGAGGGCGGAAATCGAGCCAAAAATATAAGCGAAGCAATGGGCAGGCTTCTTGACCTTCTTATCCAAAGCTTTCAGTTCGTCCAGCTGGGTGAACTCCTTTTCGGTGTACTGAGTGCGGATTTTCTGTACCAAATACTGCTGGTCATTATGATTCAAATTCATTGTGATATGCCCCTTTCGTTGTTTATGGGCATATCCTAACTCTTTGATGTTTTCAAAAGTTTAGGGAAATGTTTTTGTTTTGTTAAAGTTCAAAAATATATAGAAAGCAAATTCTTTTATCCGACTGCTTTTGATTTTATTTGCACTTCCATCATGGTATAAAATCCTTGATTACACAGTGCCGATGCCTTCAGCCAACGCTGCTCCCCATTCAAGCGAAGTCTGCCCAGCGACATGGTGGTAAACAGTCTTCGCTTTCTGAAAGGAGATTTGATCATGGGAGAAAAAACAGTAAAACCCATTCATATCCTGATGGCCGTTCTCGCCGCAGTTTTATGTCTGTGCTTTGCTGTGCTGATCGGTGTCGTGATACATCGTCACACACATCTGCAAACCGGTTCTCCGCCGGAGATACCCCTCACATCCGATGATCTTGCTCACACGCCCAACCGTGCTGCACAGATCATCAAAGTTATTCTTTGTATTGCATTTGCTTTGATCGGCGGTCTTGTGGCCGTTGTCCTCATGGAAGAACAGAAAAATAAAGAGGGCATAGCCAAGGTATAGAAATAACAATTGAGAAAAATGTTGATCGTATTGTGACCGCCACATGAAGGGCATGCAAACCAGACATTCGCTCCCCCCCTGCCTGGAAACCACACAGGTTATACCACCGAAAGAGAAAGGATCTAACCAAGGAGTTCATTCATGAAAATATTAAAGATCATCCGTACCATTTTTATCATCAGTTTGGCCTGCGTCGCCGGAGCAATGATGATATTCACCATCGTTTCTGTATCTACCTTTGATCAAACCAATCGAAGCTTGCTGGGATATCGGGCATTTATCGTCCTGTCCGACTCCATGAAAAAAACAGACTTTAGCGCCGGAGATTTGGCACTGATCAAGGAAGTCGATCCCCAAACCCTGCAAGAAGGCGATATCATCGCCTATATTTCCCAAAACAGCAGTAGTTTCGGTCAAACCATCACCCACAAGATCCGCCGTCTGACCACCACCCCAGAAGGTGAGCCGGGATTTATTACATACGGCACCACCACAGATACGGATGACGAAAAAATCGTCACCTATCCCTACATCCTCGGCAAATATGAGGCGCATATTCCCAAAATCGGCTCATTCTTTCAATTCTTAAAAAGCACCCCCGGCTATTTGGTATGTATTTTTCTTCCCTTCATGCTGCTGATCCTCACAGAAGCTGTCCGCTGCATCCGCCTGTTTCAGTCTTACAAGGCCGAGCAGAAAGCATCTCTCCAGGCAGAACGGGCACAAATTGAGCAGCAGCGTGCTGAAACTCAGCGCATGATGGAGCAATTGCTGGCCATGAAATCCCAAATGGAACAGTCTGATCCCGCTGATCCATCCTGTGCCGATGCCAACACAATTTAACCACGGCAATCGTGATTAAATATTATTTATTCATAACACAAGGAGGAAATCATCAATGACAAACCGCAAATCCCTTCGCAGAGCATTTTTGAGCAGTGCATTGGCCATGGTCATATGCGCCTCTATGCTCGTCGGAACTACCTTCGCGTGGTTCACAGACACCGCTACCACCAGAGTCAATACCATTCAAGCCGGTACACTGGATGTTGCTTTGGAAGTATCCTATGACGGCGGTGAAACCTGGCAAAACGCTGAAGGCCAGAGCCTGGAATTCATGAAAGCAGAAAGCGACCGAGAGGAGGACCTTCTCTGGGAGCCCGGTTGTACTTATTCCCTGCCCCAGCTGCGTATCGTCAACAAGGGCAATCTGGCACTGAAGTACAAAGTGCTGATCACCGGCATTCAGGGTGATACCGAACTGAACGAGGCCATCGAATGGACGATCCTCGTCGGCGACAGTACTTATGCACTGAATGACGAACATGTTCTGGAAGAGAATAGCCAGTCCCATCCCCTCATCATCTCCGGCCATATGCGTGAGGATGCCGGCGATGAATATCAGGGCCTGTCCATTGAAAATGTTTCCATTACCGTCTACGCCACTCAGTATACTTACGAGCACGACAGCAATGACAATCAGTACGATGCTGACGCTCCCCTGCCCGTATTTGTGGCCAACCAGACGGAGTTCAACGAAGCTCTGCAGCAGGGCGCTGACCGTGACATCATCGTGAAGCTTCCTTCCAACAGCACTCTGACATTGGACAATAACATCACCACCAGAAACAATGTCACCTTTATTGGCGATGGCACCCAGACTATTGACGTAGTCGAAAATGCCATCACCGCTGAAGGCGGCGAGCTGAACTATCAGCGTGGTTCTCGCTTTACTTTTAAGAACTTGACCATCCAGGCTGGTGAAGGTAATTTTGATGGTCTGGTCTGTGATGGAGCGACCTACACCAACTGCACCATCAAAGGCAAGCTGACCCTCTACAGCAACACCACCTTTACCAATTGCGTGTTTGAAAACACCATGACCAACCAGTATTCCATCTGGACCTGGGGCAGCAATATTGCAACCTTTGAAGGCTGCACCTTCCGCACCTCCAACGGCAAGGCCATTCTGCTCTACGGCGGTGCCGGTGTCACCACAACGCCTACCACCACTCTGAATGTCAATAACTGCACCTTTATTGATAGCACCAACGGCATTAAGAACAAGGCCGTCATCGAAACCGGCAACGATTACAATGCCACCTATGCCATCAATGCCACCAACAACACCATCATCGGTTTTGCGATCCACCAGCAGGAATCCACTGAGCCCTACTGTATCAATACCAACACCAAAATGTACGCCAACAAAACCGGCATGGATGCCACTCATTTGATCGTCACCTCCACCAATAACGTGGAAACGGATATCGACGCCGACCTGCTGATCTCCAGCCCTGCTGAACTGGTCGCTTTCGAGCAGGCCGTCAATGCCGGAAACTCCTTCGCCGGCAAAAAGGTTGCTCTTGTTTGCGACATTGATCTGACCGGCATCGTATGGAATCCCATCGGTCAGAGCAGTGGCAAAGAATTCAAGGGCAGCTTCGACGGCATGGGGCACACGATCAAAAAGCTGACGATCCGCACCCCCAACACCGTTGCCGAAGCTTATGCTTCCGGTCTGTTTGGCTGGTCCCACGGCAATATCAAAAACCTGAATATTGATGGTGCCAATATCCAGGGCAGTCACTATGTCGGTGCCATCGTCGGTTACCAAGAGTTTGGCACTGTTTCCAACTGCACCGTTAAAAACGCTGTCATTGATGCACCGCACCACAGTGATGCCCTGTGCGGCGACAAAGTCGGTGCTGTGATCGGCTACGTTGGCCCCAACACCACCGCCAAGATTGAAAACTGCCACGCCAAGGACTGCACCATCCGCGCAGCAAGAGATGCCGGTTATGTGATCGGTGTCGCAGGAATTTTGTCCAACGTCACCGGCTGCACCGCAGACAATGTGACCGTTTCCTATATCGGCGATTGCGAGCATGATCGTGCCGGCCAAAATCTGGGCGGTATCATCAGCAACGCCTGATCTTAAAAAAGTCGCATCGGGCAACCGATGCGACTTTCTTTATTGCATTTTATCCGCCAGCCAGGGCAATACCTGTTCAAACCGTGTCCCATAGGCGTGGGCAGGCGCTTGCGCCGTTTCTTTCGCCACTCGGGTCACAAATTCTGCCGCCATAACGGCCGCATCATAGGCACACTTTCCCTGCAAAAAGCACCCTGTAAACACCGCCGCAAACATGTCCCCTGTTCCGTGGTAAGATTGGCCCACGATCGGATGATGATGAAACGCAATGTTATTCTGACTGTGCAGCGCAAATCCTGTTTCTCCCGGACGGAAACCCACACCTGTCAAAAGAATGGATCCGCCAAACTGACGCTTCAAATCGCAAAGTAAGGCTTCTATTTCCTCTTGGTTCGGGTTCTGCACACAAGGCCATCCGGCCAGCAGACAGCCCTCCGTCAAATTCGGCAGAAGTATATCCGCCCGACAACAGAGCTTTTTCATTTCTTCCACATACTCTGCTGTGATCCCATTGTATAATCTGCCATGGTCCGCCATTGCCGGGTCAACGATCAGTTTTCCATTGGGGGCAAGAAGCCCATCAACGACTTCCAGGATCTTCTGCACCTGCTCCGCTTTTCCAAGATAGCCCACAGAAATACCATCAAAGGTAATTCCCTGCTGCTGCCAATGGGAGGCAATTGGAATCAGATCCTCCGTCAAATCTCGACGGTGAGGCATTCCCAGTCCACCGGTATGCGTAGACAGTACCATTGTGGGCAAAATACAGGTTTCCAGTCCGCATACCGACAAAATCGGCATAGCAACCGTCATGGAACATTGACCCAGGCAGGAAATATCCTGTATGGAAAGGATACGCTGAATGCTCATCTTCTCATCTCCCCCTTTTTATTATTGTAGCACAAAATGACGATTTTGAAAAGAATAAAGATCATCTATAACCCCCGACCACATAGTTAAGAGTGAATAGAGTAACAGAACCAAAAAGAAACGACGATCTTCTTGCGAAATCGTCGTTTCCTTTGGCGGAGATGGAGGGATTTGAACCCCCGCACGCCTTGCGGCGCCTA
>CAZPJH010000017.1:0-25761 GCA_964586875.1 uncultured Oscillospiraceae bacterium | reverse complement strand
GCCCCAGCCATGTCACGGGAAGAATGCCGATCAGACAAAGGATACGCAGCGCCCGTTTATCTTGCTTCATCGCGGCTCCGCACTTTCTTTGTGGGGGCGTCGATGGTCTTTAAGAGGATTTCGTCCACGATGTCCGTGGGGCGATCCTCGCCGATCAGGTCATTTCGCATTTCGTTGAGCGCATTGATGACAACACCGTGTTCATAACGGTCAAGCTCCAATACGCGCTTTTCTTCCTTTGCCATCATCATCGCTCCTTTTCCTTTGTTCTCGGAGCCTTGCTTTTCTCCAGCTCTCGGTGCATACGTCCGGTTACGTCCTTTGCCACATCGCTGATTTCATTCAGCACGGCGCGAACGTCCTTCGGGTCGGCCTCGCGGAAGGTGTCAGGCAGGCGGGAGAAGTCATAACCACTCACGTCAATGCCATAGCGTTTTCCGACCACATAAGAAATGCAGTAAGCGGAAAATCCGGCCTCCCTGCGGTCATAGTTCGGATCAACGCCTGCCAGCTCCGCATGGGCGATCTCTTTGGAAAGGCTGCGGAAAATATCATGGGCCTCCATGCCGCGGCGCACAAAAATGATCTCCTGCGCATGGTCATAATAAGCGCCCATGTTGTTCGGAAGCTCATCAACGCCCTGGATCGGGACCGGTGCTTTGTGAATCAGCGCCGTAAGGAGCTGGCGGTCATCGTACTGCGGTGCAGGGCGCTGACGCTGACGGGATGTGGTCTGAGAAATATCATAGACCTTGCGCACATTCCATCCCGTACCGATGGTGCCGTCCTCGCGCTCATAGGTGTCGCCCGGCTCCAGAATGGGAATATACTTTCCGCCCTCGCCCCTCTTGAGATACACGCCGAGGTCTTTCCAGCCGTCATAATCGTGAATTTCCGTCGCATTTTTATTGACGGCGAAAATAATCAGGGCATTGGTGGCGGAGTGCTGGATAAAGCGGGTCTTTACGTCCAGATAACTTCTGAACGATTTGCCGTCCGCGCTGATTTCCGCGGCGGCGGCTTCGGCGGTATCAAAAGCCGCCTGCCGTTCCGCCTGCTTCTTTGCGGCCCACGCCTCCTTGTCAAAGGGCTCGTCGCCAAAGCCGGATTGCGGCTGGCTGTCAAACAGATCATCAAAATTGCTCATAGTTCGTTACCGTCCTTTCGTTTTCGGTTTTTTCTTCTTCGGCACCTGCTGGTGCTGCAAGGGCTGCGGTGTTTTCGTTTTAGCAGCTTTCTCCGGCGTTTTCACAGCCGGAGCGTCCGCCTCTTTCTGCTTTCTGGCCTCTTTGATCTCCCTTAATTCCTCACGGACAGAGGGGCGATCCGCCTTTTTAGCAGTACCCTCGGCGGCTCTGCGCGGCTTCTCGGAGATAGGCGCGGACGGAGGGGATTTTTCCGTCCGGGCCGCAGTGGGGTTTGCGTTTTCCGGCGCCTCCTTTTTTGCAGGCGCACCCATAAGATCATCCACGATACGGTCCTCCTCGGATTTTTCGGGAATGCCTTTCTCCGGGGCTGGCTGTGCCTCCGTCTTTTCCGCGCGGGATTGTTCGATCTCGTGCTTGATGGACGCGGTATCGACCGTGGCCAGCTTGAAGCGTTCCACAATACGGTTGATCTTGGAAGCGTCCTCGGCGCGCACCATGATGTCTACCAGCCCGTCCGGGGGTGCTTCCTTTCCGCGCAGGGCACAGTAGACCACGCCGTAGCGTTTGGCCTCCATTGTAAATTGCCGCAAATGCTCCTCCGGGAGCGTAAACACTTTCAGTTCTTTCCCGGATTTCAGCATGGCGGTCAGCCGCTGGCGGCCTGCTGTCTTGGTTTTATCCTTGTTTTTCAAAATGGTGTAGAGCGCGGCAGCAATGTTTTTAGCCGCAGAGCCGGTAAGCCGCAGGGCGACCTCCGTACCCTCAAGGCTTAATCTAACGACCTGTTCTGCCGCGTCGCCTGAGCTGTTCATCGCGTGTTTCCTCCTTTTCTCTGGAAATTTCATCGTCCTCGATGATTTGGATTTTTTCTTTGATCGCGCCGGAGCGCAGGGCTATTCCGTCACATAGACGCACCTCCTTTCTGAGCCGCTTCAATTCTGCGGAAAGCGCAGATATTTCCGCCTTGACCGCCGTCCGCTTTTCATCGTCGGCTTTTACAGCAGTCGTCCGCTGTTTCTTATACAGCGTTTTTCGCTTGCCCTCTGCGGCAGCGATCTGTGCTTCCAGCTCTTGTTTATAGGAAGAAAGCTGCTCGGCGGTGTCGATCTGACAACGCGCAAGCAGCTTTGCTTCTTCGGATATGGCCTCCATTTTCATCAGATCCTCCCGCAGCAGAAAATGAAGGCGTTTGTTGTATTTCGGCTTATTCTGCGGGAAGAAGCCCAACAGATAGCAGTAGTGATAGTAGAGCGCCTGAAAGCCGGTGGCTTTCTTGGTATTGGAAAGATCGCGGCGGTATTCCTCCTGCCTTGCTTTGCGCTCTGTCTCCGGCAGGGGGCGCTCCCGGCTATGTGAAACGATCCGTTCCCGGATACGCTCAATGGAATAGTCCTCACCAAAGTTGCGGGCAAGCCGCACAAAGCGTTCCTTTCCCGGTGGCCGCACGGAGATGTCCTTTCCGATTTTGACCGCATAGCCCTTGCTCTTTAGCTGTTCCCAAAACTGCCGCTCGGTCATGGCCTGCCTGATCGCGTCGTCTATATCCGCACGGATAAGCCCGCGCCATGTGGGACGCTGTTCCTGCTCCGCGCGCCATTCACCGTAGTGCTTTGCCTTTCCCGGCTGCGGATTTTCTATCACGGAAAGACCGTATTCCCGGCACAGCGCGTCCGACGCCTCCCGCATATCCCGGTAGTCCTGTCCGGTGCGGTGGTACTTGATCCCGTCAACAAAGGAAACGGTATTGACTACAAAATGATTGTGCAGATGATTTTCATGGTCAAGGTGGGTGGCGACAAGCACCTGATAGCGGTCGCCCCATAGCCGCTGGGCCAGCTTTACGCCGATCTCATGGGCAATCTCCGGGGTGGCTTCGCCCGGTGCAAAGCTCTGATACCCGTGATAGGCTACGGTGCCGTCCTCTTTTCCAAAGCGCCGCTTGACCGCCAGCATTTCCTCGCGGGCGGTGCCGGGATAGCAGTTGACGCCGGAAACAAAACGCTGCACGATCACGGTGGCTTCCTCCGGCGTCTTTTCTGTTTTTTCTTGATTGACGGCATATTCGATGACATCGGAGAGGCTCTGCGCCTGCGTTTCGGTCAGGTTTTCCTTTTCATAAAACGCCGGGTTATCCGTCTTATCCGGGTTTTCGATATAGATGACCACGCTGCCAAGCCAGCCCTTGATCCGCCAGATAGATGTTGTCGCCATCAGCGGTCAAGCGGCGCGGGCAGGATGACCGCCGCCGTAATCTTTCGGATCGTATCTTCCAGACGCCGCACCTCCTCGTCATATCGCTGGGCGTCCATGACATTCAACACATGGGCTTTGGTGGCGATCTGATTGAGGTTTTTTCCGATTCCGTGAAGCTCCCGCATCATGGAATAGTAGTCCGCAGGGGGTGCGTCACGGGGAACGCAGCCGTCGATCAGGTGCCGGATATATGCCTCGCGGGAAAGTCCGCTTTTCTTGACGCGCTTTTGCAGCGCCTCCGCCTCCTTGCGGGAAAGGCGTACTTTGATCTCAATATTTCGTTTACTCATAGGCTTCCTCCATCTCGTCCTCATCATCCTCCGGGCATTCAGGGTACAGCTCTTCAAGGTCAGCGTCTGCGTCGTGAGCTGCCACGATCAGGCACATGGTGACAACGCCGAACACGCCGCCGGTGATGACGCCGAGGGCAAATAACAATGCTCCGTGCATAGTAAAATCCATCCTTTCTGCTTTAGGGGTTACAGGGGATTGCCCCTGTCAAGCTGCCTTTTGTCCCCAAAAGGCGATGCTTGCGGGTATAGTGCATATCGTTCTCCCGTCAGGTCGAACAGGGTTTGATACCAGCCGAAAAAGAACATATCAGCGTTCAAAATCCCGGCTTCGTTTGCTTCGACGTGCGGTAAAATCCACGCCTTTGAAATGGTCGGCGTCCAGAATATACTCGCTGTTCTTCCAGCGGTCGGATACCAGCTCTCTGGCCTGCTGTTCATTTTCCGCCTCGACGGTAACGGTTGCGGACAGCGTTTCGGTAATGGTGACATCGTATTCTTTCATCGCTCATAGTTCCTTTCGTGAGATTTGGGTAGGGCAAGTCCCATGCGCATACACAGGTACTCGTTGTAGTCTTTGCCTTTGGGCGGGAGCAGCGTGGCCACGGTATAGCGGTCGGACAAAAGCGCCGTCAGCGTCTTGGCTGCCATGCGCCCGGTGTAATCGTTATCCAGGCGGAGAACGATTTTTTGGATACCGTCATGGTCTTTGAGATACTGCACAAGCGCCAGCGGCACGGTGCTTTCCCGTATGTTTTCCCGCGGTCTGTAGACGCCCGCCAGCGATACCATGTGATCTGCCTGCCAGTCCAGCTCCTCCTGCTTACGGATCGTGGCATAGGATAACAGGTCGATAGCACTTTCAAACAGGTGCAGCGTATCGCTGTTCCCGGAAGCAGGAATACTGAACGAAAATCGTTTGTCACTTCCGGTTGCCTCGCCCTTGAAGTCCGTGCCGATGCCCCGCAGGTTGGCATAGCGGGGCTTGCCGTACCGGTCCATGCCGACAAAGACGACGTTGTGGTACGGCAGGCTCTCATACAGCCGCCCGGTGGCAAGGCAGAAACCCATCAGTTCTTCGTCGATCCCACGTCCGGTCAGATAGTTCACGGCGTGGGTCGCACATCGGCTGGACGGTGGAAGCAGCAGCGTTTTTTCCTTTGGCGCTTTTGGTGGCATAGGAGCAGGCGGCGGGATCGCGCTTTTTCCTGCAATGATCTCTACGGCCTCGGTAAACGGAATTTCTTTTACCTTAATCAGATAGTCCAGCGCCGACCTGCCGCCGATACCGCGGGAAAACCAATACCATTTGCCGTTGCTGATTTTCAGACTGTCATGCTCACGGGTGCAGTAGGTGCTGCCGCCAAAGTGAACAAGCTCCTGCGGCTCATAGTGTTTGAGGTAGGTGTAAAGGTCCATCTCTTTGGCCTTTGCCACGACCTCCGGTGGTATAAATGGCATAAAAAAAGAAGCCCCCTTTACATAGTCTCGGATTTGCTTCTGTGAAAGAAGCTGACTATGTAAAGGGGGCTTTCGTATGAGACGGATAGATCGTGCGGTTACTCTGCGATATTGACGATAGGCACGCCTGCCTTTTGCGCATAGCGCAGGGTTTCGTATGCGCCGCCATGATCCCGGTAGACGTAGGCGATCAGCATATCCGCGCGGTCTACCATCCATTGATTCCGCTTTTTGATCGCAGCCTTATAATGCACGTCCGCAAGTTCTATGGGAATAATGACATCATCATAAAACGTCTCATAATAGGCTCTGTCCGTATTGATACGGTTGGTCATATAGGGAAGAACAAGGTATAGTCGAATGTCTTTTTTCGGATAGCTTCGTTTGGCTCTGCGGACAGCCGCCGCACATCGCTGGTCAAACTCGCCCATACCTCCGGTATAAAAGATCACGCTGTCATCTTCGGATTGCATCAGTCGCTCAATCGCCTGCTCAATCTTCTGATCTGCATTCGCCGCCAACACATTCCTGTGTCCCGCAAAGGTGCAGCAAAACATAAAACATCACCTAAATTTTCAGAAAAATAATCTATATCCGTATATCACGGCTATAGATTATTATAATGTCTTATCTCCGTGATTACAATATGTTTATGTGATCTGCGAAGGGGGGATATGATGGAGCTGGATTACAAGGCCATTGGAAAACGTGTGAAAATCGCAAGAATACAAGCGGATTACACACAAGAGCGATTGGCCGAGCTTGTGCAAATATCTCCGACGCATTTGAGTAATATTGAAACAGGAACGACCCGTGTCAGTCTTACAACGATTGTCTCCATCGCAAACGCATTGTCCGTAACAGCAGACGATCTGCTCTGCGATAGCGTGATAAAGGCGAGAGCGCAGATAGAGGGCGATATTGCCGCTGTTCTTTCAGACTGCGATGATTATGAAATCCGCATGATCCGCGACATGGCAAAGGCGCTCAAGGAAACGCTGCGCCGGGGCAAAACGATGCGTCCATAAGGTATCCTGCACACGGGAACAAGTCCATTTTTAGGCTTGTTCCCGTGTTACAGTTTCCATGTAGGAGAATGAGCTGTTAAGGGCTCATTCTCCGTTTTGCTATCTGGCGTCTTTTCGGGATTTCAAAAAAGCCTCCCGCACCAGCTCGTTGGCATGGCTCTCCAGCGCGTCGCGGATGGTGTCCATATAGCCCGTTTCCTGCTCCTCAAAGCGGGAGAAAACATCGGTAAGCGGCGTTTTGGATTTCAAAAGCGCCCTGCATTGCTTATCTGAAAGGTCGCCTGTTTCCTGCGCCATCAGAATATCCTCGCGCACGGTATATTCGTAGGCGCAGCCGAGGATTTGTTCAGGCGGCAGGGTCAAAAGATGGGCTTTGAATTGCTCCTGTTCGGCAAACATTTTTTCATAGAGCTTTGTGTTCAGTTCTTCGTTGGTCATATTGCATCCCTCCTAAAAATTGTATCGCCAATCGTCATAGGCTTCTTTGGTGATCTCGCCGTTAATCATCTGCTGCTGTTTCTCTCGCCATGCAAGGAGATCAAAATGCAGGGGCACAAACCCCTGATAGGGTATCTCGATCTGAAATACCGGATCGCGCTCGGTAATGGTAAAATGACAGCGATCCTCCAACGCGAAAAGAGTGTGCATGAGTTCCATATCGTTTTCAATGTTCGGGACAGTCAGCGCCGCAGAGGATACGCCGAGAGCCTCGGCGATTTTCTCCCGCAGCTCCCACCGCGGCGTCCTGCTGTCGCTTTCGTATTGCGCAATCCGTACATCGGCGGACACAGGGTTAAGACCGGCACAAAGACCGAGTTCTCGCTGGGTCAGCCCTGCGCGTTTGCGAAAAAACTGTATTCTTTTTCCGATAGACATAAACAATCCCTTTCTACCGCTCATAATCCCGCGCCTTTGGTCGTTCCGGGGTCGTATCCTCCGGGGCGTCGTCGATCAGCGAGCGGTCTTTCTGATCCATGTTCAGCAGGATATTCAGTTCCTTGAGACGTGCGGTCTTTTCCGCAAGCTCGGCTTCTTTGGCAAATGGCGCGTTCATTTCCGTCTTGGCGTTTTCAAGCTGCACTTGCGTATCCGAAAGTTCCGCGCGCACCTTTTCCAGCTTACCTGCAATGCCGTCAATCACATTGTCCATACGGGTGATATTGCCGAACACGTCCGCGCCCAGCACCACGGTATGGGAGAGATGACCTTTCAGGTGCATTTGGTACTCATTTTTTGCGCCGTCATAGGAAATGGACATGAAAAAGCCCCGGTATTCGCCGATCATATCGGCTGTCCCGGAGCCTGTCATTTTGGTGCATATATCTATGATTGCTTTTCCCGCGTCCTCCTTTTCTGCGATTTTCTTTCCCATGACCGTGATTCCCACAAAACCGTCCGGGGGCTTGGGGTGTTGTCCTGCAAGAAAGGCGTCCTGCTCATAACCGGTAATACGCTGCTTTAAGTCCTGTATCTGCTGGGGGTATTTCTTCAAGACCATTTCCTCCAGCGCGTATTTCTGACTCAGGTGGCTTGCTTTCAGAACATTTAGTTTTCCGACCTCCATATCAAGATTGCATTTTTCAATGATTAGCGGGTTGCCGGTGGCCAGCGCCTTGATCTCGGAATAAGACAGCGCCGTTTCGTCAATATCGTCGGCCACGCGGACGGGAGATTTTGAGGTCATGATCTGTGCGATAAACTTCTGCTTATTTTCTACAAGCTGGTACAAATATGCGTCAAAGGTGTTCTCCGTTACATAGCGGTAAATATCCACCTCCGGGTTTTGGTTGCCCTGTCGGACGATGCGCCCCAGCCGCTGTGCGAGGTCTGACGGACGCCACGGGCAATCGCAATCATGGAGTGCCACAAGGCGATCCTGCACATTCGTACCCGCGCCCATCTTTTGGGTGCTGCCCATCAAGACGCGCACCTGTCCGGCGCGTACCCTTGCGAAAAGCTCCTTTTTTCGAGCCTCGGTGTTGGCATCATGGATATAGGCGATCTCGTTTTCCGGGACGCCCATCGCCATGAGTTTCATTTTCAGATCGTCATAGACATTGAAGCTGCCATCACCCTTTGGAGTGGAGAGGTCACAGAACACAAGTTGTGCGCCGCGCTGCTCCGTGGTCTGCTCCCATATCCGAAAGACGTTCCGGGCGCAGGTGGATACCTTTCCATTCGGGTCATCCGCAGCCAGCGGATTGATTAAGCGCATATCCAGCGCCAGCTTTCTGCCGTCATTGGTAATACGGAGCATATTGTCCACTTTGGGATCGACGCCGCCAGCGCGTATCTTTTCAGCCCGTTCCGCCAGCCCCGCGATCATTTCCTGCTGAAGCTCCGAGGGCTTGATGACCTCTGTGTGGAAGTTCGCTTTGGGAACAGGTAATTTCAGCATATCCGCCGTCTGTATATCCGCCGCCATCTTAAAGGTGGACATGAGTTCGGGCAGATTGTAAAACTTGGCGAATCGGGTCTTGGCGCGGTAGCCGGACCCCTCCGGGGACAGTTCAATGGCGGTGATGGTTTCACCAAAAGCCGCCGCCCAATCGTCAAAGTGCAGCATATCCATTTCCTCCAGCGTGTGGTACTGCAAATACCGCTGGATGGTATAAAGCTCCACCATACTGTTGGAGATCGGTGTGCCGGTGGCAAAGACAACGCCTCTGCCGTCCGTGATCTCGTCGAGATACTGCGTTTTCATAAAGAGATCGCTTGATTTTTGGGCTTCTGTCTGCGCGATGCCGCCCACGTTTCTCATCTTGGTCGCCAGAAAGAGGTTTTTGAAATAATGGCTCTCGTCAATGAAGATACGGTCAACGCCAAGCTCCTCAAAGGTCACAAGGCTGTCCTTGCGGCTCTGATCGTTCAGCTTGGCCAGCCGCGTTTCCAGAGAGTGCTTCGTCCTTTCAAGCTGCTTGACCGTATAACGCTCGGCTTTGGCGCGCTTGGCCTCGTCGATACCGTCCATGATCTCGTCGATCTGCCGCTGGATGATGATTTCCTGTCGCTCGGCAGACATGGGGATTTTCTCAAACTGCGAGTGTCCGATGATAACTGCGTCATAGTCTCCGGTGGCAATCCTCGCACAGAATTTCTTGCGGTTTTTGGTTTCAAAGTCCTTTTTGGTCGCCACAAGGATATTCGCGGAGGGGTAAAGCTGAAGCCACTCCGCCGCCCATTGCTCGGTAATGTGGTTGGGAACGACGATCAGAGATTTGGTACACAGCCCCAGCCGCTTGCTTTCCATCGCCGCCGCTACCATTTCATAGGTCTTGCCCGCACCCACTTCATGGGCAAGCAGGGTGTTCCCGCCGTACATGATGTGTGCGATGGCGTCGATCTGGTGCTTTCGCAGGGTAATCTCTGGATTCATACCCGAAAAGCGGATATGGCTCCCGTCATACTCGCGGGGCCGGATAGAATTAAAGGTTTCGTTGTAAATGCGGCACAGATGCTCTCTGCGGTCAATATCTTTCCATATCCATTCAGCAAATTTTGCCTTAATCAGCTCCTGTCGGTCCTGCGCGATAGACGTCTCTTTTTTATTGAGAACAGGCTTTTTGTTCCCATTCTCATCATACACATAATCAAAGATACGGACATCCTTTTGGTTTAAGGTCTGCTCCAGAATGTGATAGGCGTTGATGCGTTTGGTGCCGTAGGTGGTGGTAGTCTTGATATTGCCGCTGTCGGCGTTCTTATTGGTGATGTTCCACTCGCCGGTGGCGGAGGAGCGGAGAATGTGAATTTTATCCTGCCCATAATACCGCGTCCCGAACAGCTCATACATAAACTGCTCGTACACTTCGATAGGCACCCAATTAACGCCGATGCGGACGCCGATCTCACCTGCGGTGAGATCTACGGGCTGCACGGCGGTGAGGGCGTCAATATACGGCTGTAGGGCTTCTTTCTTTTCAGCCGGTAGCGCTTCCGCCATTGCCTTTGCCATGCGGAGCTTCCTCCGCACATTCCCGGACAGATATTCGTCTGCCGTCACAAAGGGATAGCGTGACAGATCGGTTTGGGCAGCGGATATATCCTCTGTATTCTCGGCACAGCGTATATCCCGGAAGATCACGCCAGCGAGGTCTGTTTCCAACTCCTCCTCGGTCTTGCCGGACAGTTCGGACATATACGCCATATCCACGCGGGCTTTCTCGGAAATGGAAACGGCAAGGGCTTCGCTGGCAGTATCCACGCTTGTAACCGGCTCATGGGGTCGTATGGTGCGCCTCGAAAACATATCCGCCTTGCGCTCAAAATTACCCTCCTCATCAAGCACTTCCAGAGAGCATAGCAGGCAATAGCTGGCGTCCTCGCTGAAAGCCATGTTGTTGCCCCGGCTGTTCAAGATACCGTATTTCTTGGTGTACTCGTCATAGAGCCGGTTTAACTTGGCCTGCTCCGCCTTTATATCCTCGTCGGGGTAGTTTTCAGTCTGAAGCTCAATGAGCTTTCGGACACTATCTCGGATGGCGATCATGCCCCGGATGCGGTTTTCGGCGGTGACGGACACCTCCACGGGGTACATCCGGGAGTTTTCACGGTAATAAACCGCGCCGTCAGAGATAGTATAACTGAAATTACGCACGGCAGGATCGGCGGGAATAGAGCGATCTTCTTCCTCATCCGTAAGCTCCTCCATCTCATAGGCGGTGATCTCGGTGTGAAGATTGGTAATCGCTTCCGCAAGCTGTTCGGACAAATCGGCGTCCTCATAGGCTTTACAGGCGCTGTCCATACCAAAACGGGTGCTTTCCATGACCATATTGCCCAGCACCATATCCGGGTGCTGCACAAAATAGCTGTTCATGCGGATACCGTTTTCATCAGTATCAAGGTGTACCCAATCCGGCTCAATATCCGTCATGCGGTCGCGCTTTTGCAGGAAGATGATGTCGCTGGTGACTTCTGTACCGGCATTGCGCTTGAAGGCGTTGTCCGGGAGACGGATCGCACCGATCAGATCGGCGCGCTGGGCAAGATATTTGCGAACGGCGGAGTTTTCCTTGTCCATCGTGCCCTTGCTGGTGATAAAGGCAACAATTCCGCCCGGACGCACCTTGTCCAATGTCTTGCCGAAAAAGTAGTCGTGGATCAGCCAATGGTACTTATCGTACTGCTTATCCAGCACCTTGAAATCCCCAAACGGCACGTTGCCCACGGCCACATCAAAGAAGCTGTCGGGCATTTGCACCTTTTCAAAGCCCTGCACGGCAATCCGGCTGTTCTGATAGAGCTGCTGGGCAATGCGCCCGGAAATGCTGTCGATCTCCACGCCATAGGCTTTACTCCCGCCCATACTGTCCGGCAGCATACCGATAAAATTTCCGACGCCGCAGGCAGGCTCCAGAATGTTCCCGGTCTGGAAGCCCATCTGTGACAGGGCATTATACACGGCCTCAATGATAACGGGAGAGGTATAAAATGCCGTCAGCGTGCTGGCTCTGGCAGCGGCGTATTCATCCTCGTCAAGCAAGGATTTCAGTTCTTCGTAGTGGCTGTTGCGTTCATCAAAGCAGTCGGCCAGACCGCCCCAGCCCACATAGTGGGATAAGATTTCCTGCTCCTCCGGCGTAGCCAGCCGTTCTTCTTCCTCGATCTTCTTGAGTGTGCGGATTGCGGCGACATTGGCGTTGTATTTCTCCGTAGGAGTGCCATAGCCCAGCTCCGGGTCGGTGATGTGGAAATCGCGTCTTTTTTCGGCGGGTATCTCCGGGTGCAGCACAGAAAACTCCACGCGCTCCCGGCGCGGCTTCGGCGGGGCGAGGGTGACGGGCTGCTCAACGGCGGGCGCAGGGGTCGGCACAGTGACCGGCTGCAAACTGCCCTCCTCAAAGGCAAACACATTTTGCCCCGTCTGCTCGGACAACTCGGCGGCAAGCATGGCCTGCCGGAGCATTTCGTCAACGCGGTCCGTCGGCGCGGCGGTTGCCTGTTCTTTGGCGGGTTTCTCTGCCGCAGGCGCGGCCTGATCCTGTTGCTTTTCTGTGAAAGCGTCCTCGGTGTCCGCGATCATGGCGTCAAAATCCAGACCGGCCAGATACTCGTTGAGTTCGGCAAGGCTCTGACATTCGTTGACATAGACCGGCTCACTGTCCACGGCATAGGTGATCTTGAAATTCACAAGGTCGGCATAAACCTCTATCGTGTGTTCGTGATCCCCGGTGCTGGTGTAAGCAAGATCGACGTGCGCCGGGTCATCAAAATCGGCGTCACTTTCAAAGGTTTCCTGACAATAGAGGTTAATCAGTTCCTTTGCCGTTTTCAGTTCCTGCGGCTCCGTATCCTCCGGTGGAGCATAGATCGGCCTCGGCTCACGCTTTTCTCCAAAGAGGGAGTATGTTCCCTCCCGATAGGAGATCATGGCGGTAAGTGCTTCCTGTCTGCTTGTATAGTCCCTATCCTCCGGCGCTGTGCTGTCTGCGACAGATACCAGCATTTGATAGATTTCCTCCACCTTTGCCGGAGCGGTAAGCTGCTCTTGGATTTCCGCAACATTATCCCAATAGTTCCCGATGGGATTGCCGCTAAAGGGTCGTGGCTGTTCTTCCGGCACATGATAAAATGCGCTGTAAATGATCCGTGCAAGCTGACCGCGTTCATACTCCGGCATGGCGGCGCGATCTGCGTCGGAAATAAACTGTCCGCGCTTTATCAGGGTGTCGATCCGTTGTGAGACCTTGTTCCATTTCCATTCGATTTTGGCATACGGCTCGGGTATGCTCCCGTGGCTGAAAGAGATACCTTTGCTTGTATAGGTGGTGTTGTCATTTCCAGCATAGCTACCTGCATATTCGCCGTGATAGCTCCGCAGGTGCTTTTCCCGTTCTTTCGGGTCACTATGAGAGCGGAAAAACGAATATACGCCGAGGCGATAATCCGTATTGCCACCGCGCAGCAGCTTGTCGATTTCGTCCATAGAGATAAACTGACGCCGCTGGGGTAAATAATCCTCGGCGGCGGCAAAGATAACAGGCTCGCGCTGCAGGTCCGTAAGACGCTGTAATATTTCTTTCGGTCGGTGAAAATGGAAACGCAGCAGCTCTCTGTCCTCCGCATGAGCGGACACAAAGGTATCCACCTCATTTACAAGCGTCTGCAACGTGTCCGTCTGCCGGAGCAATTCTTTGATCTGCGCTGTGTTCTCCGGGAAACCGCCATGAGATAAATAAATACCGCTGACGGTAGGAAGAAAATCCTGTTCCATCGCCTCATCGCTAAAATCCTGCCGGAGATGCCAAAGGCTTGCGGCAATCTCTTGATACTCATAGTCCTGCACACGGTCAAGCTCGGTCTGCGGCATATACCGCCCCAAATCCAGAAGTTCACGGACGCGCTTTGCCGCGTCCTCCCATGTGATCGACATAGACATACCGCGCTGGGTGCTGTCACCGGAGGAAAGGCGAATACCGTCGTCGTTATACCAAATGGAATATTGCCTGTCATTCAGATAGAAGCCTGCGCCGTTCGTGCCGTAGTGATCCCGAAGAAAACGGGCATTATCCTCCAGCGGCTTATCTTTCATAAAATAGGCGCAGACGATCAGACGGCTATTACGGTCATTTGCCCCGATACAAAGCGCCTCGTCAATGACCTGCTGTGGATAGGTGATTCCAAAGCTGACGGGCTGGGCTGTTTCAGCGGGGGCAGGCATATCAAAGCTGTCAAAATCAAAGAGGGAAAGCTGCTGTCCCTCCTGCGTTTTCAGCGGTCTTGCGTCCCGGTTGATATGATATTCTCCACGCTCCATGACCTGCGCGGTTAGTCCCGCCACAAGTTGCCATGAAAAGACGCTTTCGCTGGTACGGGAAAGGTATGCGCCCTCCCACATCAGAAGTCCGTCCTCTTGCGGTCTATAGCCCACACGGGTACGCTGGTCGCCCACAAGGATTTCCGTAAATCTGTCCTGATAGGCGGTTTTCAGATAATCCGCACGCTCGGTCACATCAGAATGGGCAGAAAAATACATTTCAATCTGCTGTTTTCGGTATTTCAGATCGTCCTCCGGGTTGGAGATAATGGCATTGATCAGCCGTTCATTCAAAAATGCGGGAAGCTCATCGCCTCCCGCATTTTCTTCATGTTCTTCTGTTAGCTGTAGATCAGTTCCGTCAATACCGTCTCCTCGGCTGTCTGCCGGATGTTGTTCATCAGGCCGACCCACTTCATCTGATTGGTCGCTTTCAGTTCCTCCGTCACGCCCTCGGCCTTCGCCATCTGCGCCACGATCTGTTCCATTCGGTTTCTGGCTGTCTGCTCGATCTCCAGAAGATGCTCCGTCAGCTTCCCGCTGGTCAAAAGGTTGGTGTAAGTCACTTTGCGGTGCTGGCGCAGAAACTTCCGGCGCAGCAGACCGTATTTCCCCAGCGTCGCTTCCGGCTCCTGCGGGGGAAGCAGGTTCGGCAGACGGTATCCGTTCTGCATGGTGTAAGTCAGATCGTTCATATTGATTGCTCCTTTCCGGCTCGATTTTTTTGTTTGTAATTATAGGATACTCATCTGTGGGGACATCTGCAAATGTGCGATTTTGTTTTTTCGGCTGGCGCTCCAACGCCATAACGGTGCGGGAGATTTCAGAAAGGCACATCTGCCCGATGTCGCCGGTGGCAACACCCAGCGCGTTCAGCGTCTGTGGGGTATTAAAATCTATTACGCCGCGAAAATCGTCGTCGGCAAAATAGTCGGACGGGTCCACGCCGCAGCGTACCATCAGCATATATGCCACGCTGTTTTGCAGGGCGTTCCGATACTGCACCTCAATATTCAGATCGTCCAGCTCCTCCAAGAAGCTGTTTTCCTTATAGTAATGCAGCTCTTGAAGGTAGTCCTGCATATTGTCCTCCACGGCATTTTTCGCCGCAGAGACCAGCGCATCGGCAAAGCTGAACTTGTTTTCCAGCTCGCCAAAGCTGTTTTCCAACGCCTCGATTACCTCGGCTTCATATTCCCGCCTCATTTCCCAAAGGGGAACGCGGCGGGAGAAGCGTCCGGGGTGGGTGTCGGATATATCAAAATAATATTTCAGTCGCGTCCGTCCGGGGCTGTCTTTATCAAAGACGGCAATTCCTGTTGCCCCGCGGTTGACCCAGCGCCCAAACTGATCGTTCCATCGCTCGATCTCCAGAACAGCGGTGGCATCCGGGCGCTGGGCATACACTAAAAGCTGTTCGTCAAAGGAGAGCCGGTAGTTGCGGCAGGCGGCAGATAAAAAACGCTGCCATTCCTGCGGAGATGTCACGCGCTTTTGCGTGTTCCGATACAACTCCGTGATACTCTCAAATTTTCTCGCCATCGCCGGTTTTCCTCCTATCTGCTAAAATCTTTGTTCTTTTCTTTTTGCGGTGGGTGTTTCTCCATATACTCGCGGAGCGTACAGGGTACACCCTCATAGTTCCAATCCTTTTCCGGGTCAATATCCAGATATGCGTTGTTGTTATATGATGGAATCAGCTTCAATGGGGTATTGGATATAAGCGTCCCCCAATGATTGACCATGATCCATTTACCGATCTGGCAGGGGTCGCCTCTGCCGTCATCGTCATGGCGCACCTCATAAAGAAACATTCCTTTCGGAACGGTACTACGGTCAACGCGCAGACAGGTGAACAGCATAGGCTTATCCAGCACGGTCACTTCTTCAAAGGTTTCTTTTCTTGCGTCTACTCGGTATCCCATTATCTTCACCTCTCCACAACTGCGGCCTGTCTTGCGCGGGGAATAGAAAACCCGTAGACTTTTGCAATGTCATCGCCCAGCCTGCGGGTCACTCTTGTTATATCCGCGCGGGTAGCAATGCCGCGATATAATTTCTCTTTCAAAAGGTCGATCTGGCTTTCCCGCACGCCGTCCTTATACACCCGATAGAGATAGTGATTGGTGCCGTCGTGATGAATGGCGTCACAGCAGAGATCGCCGCGTTTATCCACATACCAAGTGCTGTAGTCCGTATCGCCGTAAAGACAGTCGCGGATATTTCCGCTTTCGATTTCCTTATATCCGCTGCGCCGCCCATACCAAAGACCAAGATCGGCGATCACAAGGATCGGGCTGCCAAGCTGGATATTCAGGTTGCAGCGTTCATCGTCCAGATAATCGCTGTTGATCTCATACATAAGGTCAATGCGCTCATTTTCGCTGAGATCGGGGTATTCCGCCTCCATATCCGCGCGCCAATCCTCATAATCCAGGGCGTAGTTGCTCCAAATGATGTGCTTATCCTCTGTCATCGTACGTCACCTCGATCCTTATGCTTTGGCTTGATAGCGTTGCCTCTGTCATCATAGTTTTTGGGATCGGCGGCAGGAACGCCCCAGCCGAACATAGAGCCTGCCATCATAGCGGCCTCCTGCGCTTTGGTGATTCCCATGCTTTTGTTCATCTTATCTGCGTACATCCGATATTGCTCAGGCGTGTTAAGAATAACCTTTGACGGAGAATACCCTTTTTCGCCGCGTTTGATAATGATAAGCGCCCCGGTGGAGGGTAGCACTGAAAAGCATTGTTTTGGTAAGAGGGTGTGAATGCGGTCTTGACGCTCCGCCCAATACGTCGGATGAAAGGTCTTAATGCTGTCGTCAATCACTTTTTCATATTCGCCCACCTTAAAATAGGCACTGACCGGTGCGATATATAGCCCTTTATCCATTAGTTCTCGGATCGCTATCGGCACAGCGCAGTCCTCCTCAAAACAGAGGTAGCCACCCTCCCAAAAGCCGATTTTTTGTGCAGAGACACTCAATAGCTTATCTGCCATATTCCCGATAATCATGACGCCTCCGTGACTTGCTGTGCTGACGGAGTATGCGCCAGCACACAGCAAATCAAGCGTCTGTATTTCTCCCCACGGAGAATAGCGTGGTATTTTATTATCCATTGTCATGCTCCTTCATTTGAAATGTTTTTCCCAACGCAGTTTTTTCTCTGCCGGATATTTTCTTTTTTCAGTTCCGTCAACATATTCATCTCGCGGTCGGCTCGGCACGTTCCATGATCCGCCTCCTGCCTGTCCAAAGCAGAAAAAGCCGGAGGCTTTCAAACTCGTTCCAATTTCGGACATACAAGTGTAGGTGACAACCCTTTTATAGCCCATGTCACGCGCTATTTTTGAGCAAGCTCCATACAGAATGCTACAGGCATTGTATGTCCCATCCGTACAAACGCGGTATATTTCAACAGTCAACCCATCGTCCAGATTTCGGGATACAGGCCGTCCGCATATACCTACGCCGCAAAGCCGATTTTCTTCATAGCAAGCAACCGACCATTTATGCCCCCGGACGGGGCCGTTATGCCTATGATGTTTTGATACATACGCATTTGCTTCCCTGAGCGAAATGGGTCTGATACATAGCCGCGTCACCGTTCCCGCTCCCTATTTTTCTTTGATTGAACAGGCGGGGCATTCGATTTCAGTTCCTTTAGCTCCTGCAGCTCCCGCACCTTTTCGGCGGCACGTTCCACAAGGTCCTTTTCCGCGCTGAATCGGTCGCTGTGGTAATGCCCCCAATAGTAATAGCTGCCGTCCTTGCAGCGCCATGTCACAAAGTCGTTTGCAACGTGTTGGCTGACGCCGAGGACAAATTCATAGTCACCCACATGGATACTGTCTGTGATGATATATCCGGCATTTATGCGTATATTCATATCAGCGCGCCTCCTTTTCCTTTGTGTTTCTGCTTTTTTCGGCCTGTCTGATCGTGGCAAGTCCGTCCTTTGCCCATTGCGGCAGATCCTCCGGCGCTATTGTTCCGAGAACATCCCTGCGCTCAAAGCGAGAGGATTTTCCCGTGCAGAGGTCAGTACAGTAGCAGGCGGAGCCGCGGCTGTTGGGCGAAGCTCCAAAGCCGCCCGTGCAGAGTTTAAGCTGATGATTAGCAGCGCGGTATTCCCGTCGCAGAATGTTCGGCCTGATAACTACGATTTTTCCATTCAGATCGTCCTCATGTGTGATAGGAGTGCAGTTTTCAGCCGTGATAACGCTATAATCGTTCTGCTCCTCACGATTTTCTAAAAGCTCCAAACGGGTCTTTTCCGCTTGATTTGCCACACGATCCCCATAAATCTTCACAATCTCTGTATAATCGTCGCTGGCCACAACCTCATCATAGCGTTCAAACATACCGAAAAATTGGGTGCAGTAAGCACACATATACATTTGCCCATTGGTATCTGACAGATTCTCGCCCATAACGATCTCTTTATCCCCGATATGCAGGGATTGGACAATCTCATAATCGCCAGCCATACGCTTTTCTGTAGGGCTTTCCGACTGCGGATACGGCGCTTTCTCCCGCAAATTGTTCTGCTTATCTTTCAGAATGAGCTGTTTTAGATACAGCCCCTTATCTTCCTGCGCCTCAAACCATTCGCGGGCTTCATCATCTTTTAGAGAGAATTGGAAGGTAAAGCGTCGCACTTTACGCCGGTAAATCTCTTGACTTTCCCGCCGTTTCTGATAACTGCTCTTTTGCCTTTTCGCTTCCTCATTCATGTTAATTACCCTCCAAATCTTCCGCTTCACGCAGCAGCGCCTCTATCAGCCGCCCCTTGCGGACCGTATTCTTTTCGGACAGCACTTTGTTTTGGACACAGAGGACAGCGCGGATATTTGGCACCGTGATCCCCGGTATCTCCACCATTTCTTCCGGCGTTACCGTGAGTATCTGGATGGGCGAATACCCGGCCTCCGCAAAAATGCGGAATAGCCTATGTTCAAATCGTTCTCGTTTCATTTGTGTTTGCTCCTTTCCTTTTGATATGTAAAAGGGCGGTCGGATGACCGCCCAAAGGAGAGTTCTTTTCGTTATTTGCGCTTGTTTCTGATCTTCAAAAAGACCAGCGCACCGACGATAAACGCCACCAGTACAATGGCAATGATGGTTTTAGGCTCCATTATTCAGCGTCCTCCTTTTTCTTTTTTCTACCTGCGAAGAAACCGCAGACGGCCATACCGACAAAGCCGACGCCTGTCAGCGCATACCAAAGAGCCGGATTGCTGTCGTCACCGGTCTTTGGCGTATCTCGCAGTTCGTTGTGCATTTCAACTTTAGCCACCGTACCCTCTGTGATCGTCACGATTTTGTCCGCAGGCAGCACATAAGCCGCAGAAGCGTTGTCCGACACCTCGGAAACACGATAATCGCCGATGCGTAGATTTTCGATAAAGATTTCGCCGTTTTTGTCGGTGGTGAACACCTGCTCATAGCCATTCGGACCGGTCACGCGGAACGAAAAGCCCTCAATTTTGTTGTCCGAGGAAGTCTTGAAAATTCTGAGCGCGCCGGTCTGCGGCTGGTTGATAAAGCCCTTTCCCGCTTCGTTTTCTACAATGACGGTTTCGCCATGCTCTGTGATTGCAACATAATAGGCGTTCTCGTCCAGATAGAAGCCCTCCGGCGCTTTCGTTTCGCGCACAAAGTACCCGCCATAGGTCAGCTCACTCTGTTCGTAAACACCCACGCTAACCTCCGGCAGCGTACCCAGCAGCTCATCGTCCTTATCAAATTCTTTATTGCCGTTACTGTCGCGGTAGAGTTCAAAGGTAGCCCCTGTCAGCTTATTCTCCGGGTAATCGGCGTCCACTTTCGTAAGCTGCACCGTGCCGCGGATCAGCGTGTTTTCGATTTCCACCTCGATTACTGCGCCGTCCTCCGTGACAGATACCTCATAAGGCGTTTTGGAAAGAACATAGCCGGTCGGGGCCGCAATCTCGCGCACGATCCAATCACCATACGGCACCTTGACAAAGGAAAAACCGCCGTCCTCGTCAGAAGTGGCGGTCAGAATAGCCGTATTGCTGCTAAATTCGGTTTCGCCTACGCGGAACAGCCCGATCAACGCACCACCGAGGGCGTTTCCGCTGTCGTCTTTTTTCAGTCCGTGGATTTCTCCGTAAATGAGTTCGTTTGTGATATTCTCACCGTCATTTGCCTTGATTTCCACATAGGCGGTATCCTGTCCGGCGTACTCAAAGACAACCGGGTACTTTGTATCAGACAGCAGATAGTGCTGATCGGTGGACGTTTCCTGCAAATAATAGCTTCCAAACGGCAGATCGGTCTTGCAGGCGGCATAGCCATTACTGTCAAAGGCGAGAATGTCTACCAGACCGCCTGCGGGGATCACAGAGCCGTCCGCGGCTGTCAGGTCGTTTTCTGCAAACAGGCCAAAGGTAACGGCGGACAGCTCATTGTTCATGCCGATTTCAAAAGCCTCGTTCTGTTCCATGACCTTGCTCATGGAAATGATGACGCGCTGTCGCTCGTTATAAAAGCTGGAGGCGGTTTCGGTAATATCAATTTCCTGTCCCGCATAGGTCAGCTCGGCGGTATGAACTTCTGTGTTCAGCACCATGCCATACGGCGCTTCGCTCTCTGTGATTTCATACTTGCCAAGATACAGCGCCTTGCTTTCTGCCTCGCCGTTTTCACCTGTGGTAACGGTATCTACCACTTCTCCGGCGGTATAGCGGGTCGTGCCGTCCGGTGTGACAATATCCTCGGCAGCTCTGATTTCGTAAACCGCCCCGGCAAGGCCGCGCACCTCAAAGACAGGCTGGTAAAGGGGCTTGCCATCAACAACCGTTGCAAAGACTTCGCCGGTCTTGCTGATCTTGATAATGCCTTTCTGCGGCATATCCGCTTTCGTGACTTTTACGACCGTAATCGCAGTTTCCTCCGTCGCAGCGTCATCGGTCACATCAAAGTACACGGGATCGGTGTTCAACACATAGCCATACGGTGCGGATACCTCGACAAGCGAGTAGCCCGTTCCATATTCCAACTTCTCCGGGGTAATCAGATAACCCTCGTCATTGGTATAGAATGTGTCGATCACGGTTACTTCCGGGTAGGTGAAGGTCTGCGTAATGAGTGACCCGTCCGGGCGATAGAGCTGGAAGCCTGCACCCGCATAGGGAATGGGCTTGTCGGTTTCCGCGTCCACCTTAATGACCTTGATATAGCTTTCAAAGACAGCGTTGTTAATGAGATAGCGGTAGGCCTGGTTGTTTTCAGCGACATACACGTCAAACGCAGGCATAAGCTCGCGTCCGTCCCAGCCGGATACCTGCTCAACCGTATAAATACCGTAAGGCAGGGCCTTACTCTCGGCAAACCCGTTTTCGTCACAGGTCAGCATATCTCTCTCAGACGCTTTTGCCTTGTCATAGCCGCCTGCGGATTTGAGATAGACGGCAAAGACCGCGCCTGCCTCCGGCGTTTCAATCTGTGTCTCGCCGTCATCACAATGCTTGATAATGGCGATCTTGCCCTTAATGATCGTTTCCGTCACATTCATGGAAAGCGGATTGTATTCCACAGTATAATTCTTGGCCTCCGCGCCAACCTTGTGAACAGTCTTATCCAGCAGATAGCCCTCGGAAGGGGTGATCTCACGGAGCGTCCAATTATCGCCGCAGACGTAATAGGAAGTGGTAAACTGTCCGTTGGCGTCGGTGGTATAGGTGTCAATGAGCGTATCGCCCTGATACACGCCATAGACAGCGCCTGCAAGCGTGGCGTCGCCCTGCGGTGTGCCGGTTGCGCTGTCCGCCTTTGTGACGGTCACATTCCATTTCTTCAGCACATTGGAAAAGGATTTATTCGTGACCTTGTTCCATTCAACGGCGGCTTTCTGACTGTCGGGAACAACATAGCGATAGGGTGTGTTCACTTCCTCCAGCACATAGCCGGAGCCGATCAGAACATCGGTAAAGTATGCCTTGCCGTTGCTGTCCGTAACCGCGTATTCGTCCACGGCGAGACCGGAAAGAGAAGTGCCGGAAAGGTGGAAAGTCATACCCTCGACCAGCTTATCCTCACTTGTCTTGGTTACGGTCAAATCACCGCGTTTCAGCACGTTATTAAAGGTCACAGTAGCAGTTTTGCCGCCTACCACGGTCACTTTCTGAACGCTTTGCGGTTCATAGCGGTCGAAGCTCTGCTCTGTGACGGTGTACTCTCCGGGGATCAGGTTATCTACGAAGATTGTGCCGTCTTTTCCGGTTGTCACGGTCTGCTCAATTTTTCCGCCCTTAATGGTGAAACGGATACCCGAAACAACGCCGTCCTCCGAGGTCTTTTTCAAAGATACGGAACCGGTCGGCGTCTCAACGTTGAGATAGGCATAGACCGGATCGGCATTTTCCACGCCGGTAATCACGTCCTGCAGATCCGGGTCGCCATAAGCAATGAGTTTTGCGCTGGAGCTTACGGTAGGGATATTATTGCGGGTGGCTGTGATTTTTACGGTATTGTCAAAAGCATTGGCCGCAGTAAGGGTCAGCGTATTGCCGGATTTGGATACGGTCACAGCCTTGTTTGACACAGAGAAGTTATACGCGGAAAGAACACCGTTGGTATCGGTAAAAGTGAGAACATACTTACCGTCCTTGTACTCCATTTCTTTGGCTTTCACGCTGGCAGAGCCGGACATAAAGCTAGGGATGGTATTGTGCTTTTTCAGCAGGCTGACGATCTGATCGTAAACGGCTTTGGACCCGCTGTTGGCATAGTTGCTGCCATAATGAAGCTGATAAATCGTGTTGCCGGTCTGCTCATACGGCGCGGTGGCATTTCTGTATCCGGTCACAAACTCCCATACAAGGGTCTGTGTTGCCATCCACTTTTCATCATCGCTGCCAGAAAAACTGTTGCGGTTGCCCTGATAGCCATACAGAAGTGCAAGACCGACCGCCTTTTTCTGACTTGCCGAAAGAGCGTTCCATGTGGCAGAGGAGCTTGCATACAGAGTATCCCCCGTATGAAGCGGCACACCCGGCTGAATACAGAAAGCCGTACTGCCGTCCACGAACATACGGTACTTGTATGCGCCTGTTCCGCCTGCGTGGTAGCCACCGATGGTGGCCTCTCCGTTGTAGTGCATGAAATCTCCGTTGGAATCGTAGGTGTAGTTGAAAGTGATCGTTCCGGCGTCTCCTGTCGCGGCAAACGCCGATGTCGGCACAATGGAAAGTGCCATGAGCGCGACCAAAGCAAAGGCCGCGATCCTCTTGAATGATTTACGAATGTTCATCGTAGTCCTCCTTGATTTTGATTGACCGGCTGAAAAGAAAATCTCCGCCGGAAATGAAAAAACTCCGCTGTCAATGAGCGGAGAGCATAGCAGTTTCTTTTTTCGGCTGGTACAGCAGGTATTTGAGGGGGTGAGGTGTGGAGAGGGGGAACAGCCGACAAACGGCAGCCCCCGGCAAAAGGGCATACTACCCCCTCGGTGGGACGGTTATCGTTCCATGCTGCGCTGGCGTTTTCGATATAGCTCCAGCGCCTTGACAATGGTATCTTCAATGGTTTTCGCGGGCGTCCCCGGCGAGAAATACTTGCTGATACGCTCTCTGGGCATACGAAACTGCTCCTTTTGGTTTGGTTTTTCCTCCTGCATGATGGAGAGGATCACGTCCTCGGACAGCTTTCCCTCCTCGGAGAATTTACGCATTTTTATTGCCTGCGCGTGTGAGGGCGTGCAATCCTCCATTTCCATCATTTCATGGAGAGTGGTCTGTTCTTGTTCGGACAGGTAGGAAAGCTCCACGGCGGGACGCATGGCAATCTTGCCCTCGTCCACCATATCCAGAAGCGGCGGGGTCAGGTAGGTCAGGCGGATATACTTGCGGATTTGCTCATGGCTGTCAGGGCTGTTTTCGGCAAGTAATTCGCGTGATGTTTTTCCTCCCGACTTCTGCAACACTGTTGCAGAAGTTAAGTCCGTGCGCTCACCTTGCTGTCGCCGCATAGCTTCCAGCTTCATGCGATAGGCAAAGGCTTTCTCCGAAGGCAGCAGCGTTTCACGCTGCAAGTTGCTATCCACCATGATAATAATGGCTTCGTCATCGGAAAGATCGCGGACAAGGCAGGGGATTGTATCCCGCTGGGCAATCTCACTTGCCATTTTGCGCCTGTGTCCGGCTACCATTTCATAGCCGCCGTCCTGTTTCGGGCGCACCATAGCGGGGACAAGTACGCCATACCGCTTCACACTATCCGCCATTTCCAACATGGCCTCGTCCATTCTCACCTTAAAGGGGTGATCGGGGAAATCGCTGATTTCGGAAATGGGAATGTCCATAACGGCTTCGCGCTTTGCCGCGTCTCGTTCCTCTTGCGTGGTAAACAGTTCATCTACCGAGGTCAAAAGACCTGCTGCGCTGTTTTTCGCCAATGCTCGTCACCTCCTTTACCAAGCTGCGATAGGCTTCTGCCGCCCGCCCCTTTGGGTCGTGGAGAAAGATACTCTTGTCCGCTGTGCTGATTTCCGCCAGCCGTACCGTCGCCGGGATTACCGTATTCAGCACGGGCAAGTGCCTTCCAAAGTTTTCTTTGACGGATTTCACGATGTCTCTGCGAAAGTTCGTCTCGTTTGCCATCGTGAGAAAGATACCGCCGACTTTCAGTTTCGGGTTGATCTGCCGCTTGATGTTTTGGACCGTCCCAACCAGCTCTGTCATATCCTCGGCGGCCAGATAGTCCGCCTGTACGGGGATCAGAACATAGTCCGACGCGGACAGCGCATTGATGACCAGCATACCAAGAGACGGGCGGCAATCCAGAAGCACATAGTCATAGTCCCGTTTCACGGTGTCGAGGTACTGACGCAGCACGGTTTCCCGGCTCATCACATTTACAAGCCCGACCTCTACGGCAGAAAGGGAGCGATTGGCGGGGATAAAGTCAAAGCCCTCGCCGTGGCGCATGATTTCTGTGCGCTCATTGCTCAAGTTTCCCGCCACAACGCTGTCCATGACATTGCCGAGAGTGTACGGCAGCTCATGGGGCTTGCGCTGTCCCAGCATTTTTGTCAGATCGCCCTGCGGGTCTACGTCCACAAGCAAAACTTTTTTACCCTCTGCGGCAAGACCTGCCCCGATACAGTACACGCTGGTGCTTTTGCCGACGCCTCCCTTTTGATTGGCTACGGCAATTACTTTTGTTTTCGCCATTGGGGTTTTCCTCCTTTTCTCAAATTTAGCCGCCTGCGGCGATAGCAGACGGCTATGTAGGGAAATGAAAAAAGCCGCCTACTCTTGATAAGAATAGACGGCTCTCATAGAGGTCGATATGTAATTGTTATTCTCATGCGTAGGCGATTTTGGCAATCAGTTCATCTACACAATCGGTATAGCGCCCCTCTGCGGTCAACCTGTTCTTCAAACGGATCAGGCTGCGCAGGATCAGGCGGGTTTCCTCATCAGTTACGGTCACATAGTATTTTGGCTTTCTCACGGCGATGACCTCCTTTTTTGCTTTCATTATATATTATGGAAGCCGGAAGTTACAAATGTGCGATTTGGATATATAACGAAAGCCTGTCAAACCGACAGACTTTTGTTATTTGCTATTCCTTTTTGCGCAACCATTTCTTTGCATTATCCGGCACTACAGTGTATCAAGGCTCGCTTACGGGTAGTAAATTCGTAGTAATTAGGGTGCTTATTTAACCGGCAATGCGGGGAAATGCGCGCTGTTGCAAGGATTTTTAGCTGTTAGCTTGATTTTTATAATAAACATTAAGGCAACGAGAAGATTTGGCAAAATTGCAAGATGAAGTGGAGTTATT
>CAZPJH010000016.1:0-26641 GCA_964586875.1 uncultured Oscillospiraceae bacterium | reverse complement strand
ATGCACCGCCGCCGTGACGGGCATATCCGCCGTAGGTGTCTACGATAATCTTACGGCCGGTCAATCCGCTGTCTCCGTTCGGTCCGCCGATGACAAAACGGCCCGTCGGGTTAATAAAGAACTTGGTATTCTCGTCAATCAGTGCCTTCGGAAGTACTACATCAAACACATACTTCTTGATATCCTCGTGAATCTGCTCCTGGGTTACGGTCGGCGCATGCTGAGTAGAAAGTACCACTGCCTCCAGACGAACCGGCTGACCTGCTTCGTCATACTCTACCGTTACCTGGGACTTTCCGTCCGGACGAAGGTACGGAAGAGTACCGTTTTTACGCACCTCAGAAAGCTTCTTGGTCAGCTTGTGTGCCAAGGAAATCGGGTACGGCATTAACTCCTCCGTCTCATCGGATGCATAACCGAACATCATACCCTGATCTCCTGCACCGATTGCTTCGATATCTGCATCGGACATCTTATTTTCCTTTGCTTCTAACGCCTTGTCAACACCCATAGCAATATCCGCAGACTGCTTGTCTAAAGTTACAAGTACCGCACAGGTATCTGCATCAAAGCCGTACTTTGCTCTGTCATAACCGATTTCGCGCACCGTGTCACGAACAATCTTCTGAATATCCACAGAAGCCTTTGTGGTTACCTCGCCCATTACCAGTACAAGACCGGTGGTACAAGCGGTCTCACAAGCCACACGGCTCATCGGGTCCTGCTCCATAATCGCATCCAAAACCGCATCGGAAATCTGGTCACAGATCTTATCCGGATGTCCCTCGGTTACCGATTCAGACGTAAATAAAAACTTATCGCTCATCTTTGTTCTCCTTTCGTTTGCCAAAAGAAAAGTCCACAGGCAATGCGCACCGTGGACTTGATACCAATAAAAAACCAAATCCCTTATTGTTCGGTACAACATACCGCTCAACTTGGCACCTTCCCGTACGGGGGTTGCCGTGACTTCGCAGAGCCTTTACTCTCCATCACTCTTAATAAGAGTTTTCCTATGAAATTATGTTTGTAACACCCTCAGAATACACCATGTATCGGGATTCGTCAAGCAGAAATTTGCAAATCCTTATAGGATTATGCTGTTTCTCGTCCAAAACTCACCTTATATTAACGTAAAACTTGCTTCATTCTCCGTAAGAGAAGCCCCGCCGATCCACACCGTAAACTCACCCGGCTCCGCAGTATACTCCATATCCTCATTATAGAACTTAAGCATGTCCACGGTAATTTCAAAGGATACCTCCACGGATTCACCAGCCTTGATAAGAGGCTTTTGCAGCCCCTTCAGTTCTCTGCAAGGACGTACCACACTGCCCTTTACATCCCGAATATAGAGCTGTACCGGCTCCTTGCCGTCCATCGTTCCCTTATTGGTAACGGTAACCGTAGCCGTAAGCTTGCCGTTCTTTGTAAGAGTATCTCCGGAAAGAACAACCTGTGAATATTCAAACTCACTGTAGGAAAGTCCAAAACCGAACGGATACAGTGCCGTATTCGGCACATCCATGTAGTTAGATGCAAACGGCACAAACCCCTTCCATTCCCCGATCGGACGACCGGTAGTGAACGCATTATAGCTCATCGGAAGCTGGCCCGTCGTATACGGAAAGCTCATCGGTACACGTCCGCACGGATTGGCATCTCCGAAAATCAATTCCCAGATACCGATATTGCCGAAGGTTCCCGGATACCAAGCATCTAAAATTGCCTTGGACCTTTCCGCAAGCATCGGAATTGCCAACGGCCTTCCCGCATAAATAAGAGAAAGGATATTCTGACTTACGCCGTATACCGCATCAAACAGCACCTGATGCTCCTTACAAAGAGTAACATCGGAAATACTCTTGGATTCGCCTGTCTTATAATCCTCCTCACCGATACAGAGAATCACCGCATCACTCTTTTTACAAGCGGTAAGCATTGCATCGTCCGGCTCATCATAAGGATAAACTTCTATATTTGCCTCCGGATATCTGAGCTTTACAGCCTCCGCAAAGGTAACCGTCTTATCCGCCTCCGCAAAGATTGCCCAGGAACCGACAATATTTGTACTCGTTGCCAGCTTACCTACAACAACAATCTTACCATTCTTGGAAAGAGGAAGCAAACCGTCGTTTTTCAAAAGAGTCGCAGATTCACGTGCCGCACGAACAGAAAGCTCCTTATGCTCCTCACAATAGAAATACTTCTCCTCCAGCTCCTTCGAACCTCTCACCGGATTGTCAAACAAGCCTAATCTATTTTTCAACTCCAACACACGGAGGCAGGACTCATCAATCAAACGACGAAGCTCTTCGTTTTCTTCTGCCTGCTCTTCCAGATAGGACAGATAGCAGTCGCTCATCATATCAATGTCTACTCCCGCCTTCAAAGCCTTTGCCGCAGCATCCGCTTTATCATAAGAAGAGGTATGAGCCACTGTCTCCTGCACAGCACCGTAATCGGAAATCACCACGCCGTCAAAGCCCATCTGTTCACGCAAAATCTTCCGAAGAAGCCATTTATTCGTGGAACACGGAATACGATTAATTGTATTGAAAGCACTCATTACAAGAGGTGCGCCTGCTTTTACCGCCGCTTCATAAGACGGAAGATACTCCTCCAACAACGTTCTCTCACAAAGCTCCACACCGGAATAATCTCTTCCCGCGGTAGCTGCACCGTATGCCGCAAAATGTTTCACGCAGGCTGCGATATTTCCCTGTTTATCGATACCGTCACCCTGATATCCCAATACCATTGCCTCGGCAAACCGCGCATTTAACCATGAATCCTCGCCGGTCCCCTCCATACATCTGCCCCAACGGGCATCTCTGGAAAGATCACACATCGGTGAAAAGGTAACATGCAACCCCGCTGCAGAAGCCTCCTTTGCGGTAGCTCCCGCAAGCTCACGGGTCAGCTCCGGATCAAAGCTGGCTCCCTGACCCAACGGCACCGGATAAATCGTCTTATAGCCGTGAATGACATCCGACATAAAAATGGTCGGGATATGATGAGGCTGCTTCTCCATGAAGCCGTCCTGTAGCTCCTTCAGATGCTCATAGCCTGCCTCTCCCAAAACCGTTCCGATGCGCCACTGCTGGTCCGGCTTTACCGTATAATCGTGTCCCGGACCGGTAATCAGCTTTACATCCCCGTAAAAACCGCCGTGAAACTGAATCAGCTGCTCGATTTTTTCACCGAGAGACATATCCGCAAGTAACTCTTTTAACTGTAACTCCGTCATAAATCAACCTCGCTTCTCTATGATGGTATATCTTTCGTCAACCGGCTTCTCTCTTTTAGATATTTTCCGCAATCTTTTTCGCAAGTTCCGCTGCCTCTCCGTCGGCATAGGTTGCCATCGGCGGCGGAAGCTTTACACCGTCCTCTTTGTTACGCGGAATCACATGGATATGCAGATGGAACACGGTCTGTCCCGCTTCTTCTCCATTGTTCTGCAAAATATTGATACCGTCGCAGCCTACGGTCTTCTTCACTGCATTGGCCACCTTCTTAGCAGCCGGTAAAGCTGCGGAAAGAAGCTCATCATCCGCCTCCAAAAGATTTGCCGCATGTTCCTTCGCCAACAAAATCACATGTCCCTTTGCCACCGGACCGATATCCATAATAGCACGGAACTTATCATCCTCATATACCGTGGAAGACGGTATCTCGTTTCTTAAAATCTTACAAAAAATGCAATTCTCCATAACATTATCTCCTTTCTCTTATACCAGCGTCTGGAACCGGAACATCATATCAAACTGTCTGAGAAGCTTGAAATCTCCCTTTGCAGTAATGTCACCGGACATGAACGCCCCCTGGAAGGTCACCCGTCCATCTACAATACGCTCCATCACCGCTCTGGTCATCTTTGCATTTACGTCCGCTGCCGGGACCTCCTCCGGATAACTGCAGAACAGCCGTCCGTCTCTGATTTCTATGAACAAAGTCCGCTCATTGTCCGCAAACTGCAGTGCATATTTTACGGAAAGAGATTCCTCCGGTGCATGGAAATTGGTGCGGAGATTCGCAATAAACTCCATCTTCGGATCCATGCCGGCACTGCTCTTTTCAAACATGCCTTTGAACATCTGGGAAAGCTCTTCGATGTCCTCCTTCTGACGCTTTACATACTTGTCATCGGATACATACTTGGAAAGCTCCTCGCTTTCCTGCGGAGTCAACGGGATCGAAGAAGTCGCCATGTTGCGCTTAATCAAACTGTTTCCGCTCGGAAGCTGCAACTCCTTCCGGGATACCGCACGATAAAAATGCTCCGCCTTATTCTCAATAATCTTCGCATATTCCGTATTTGTCTCAAACTCTGCCTGGTTTTCCACAAAAGTACAAATACCTTCCACTACCTTTCCGCCCAAAAGCTCCCAGGAATTTCGAAGGATACTCTCTGCCTGACGTTCTCCGCAGGTCACGGCAACCACCACCGGCATCATGTACATATTTTGCAGCTTCTTTTTGTCCGCATACAACCAGCATGCATCCAGAAATTGCTGCATATATCCGCCGATGCCGTACCACTCCAGCGGGACAGCCAAAATCACGCCGTCCACTTCCTTTATGGTGCCGGAAAGTGCCGCTATTTCGTTTTTCTGCTCATACAAATTATACCGGCGCACCTGAACATTTAACTCGTTCAAAACCTCTACCAGTTTATTTACCACATAAATCGTAGTGTCCTCAATGACACCCCGTCCTCCGTAATAAACCGCTACTTTCATATGCCACCTCCGCAATTATGCTTGTGTATCTTCTTCGCTTTGCTGCTGTTTCTTTCGCATACAATATATCATACCGACTGCAATCCCGGCAAAAAAACCGCCGAAATGCGCCTCATGCCCCACGCCTGTATCAAAAAGACTTCCGAACAATAACAGTATTACCGCAAAAATCATTCGACGCTTTTCCCCCACAGAGAACCGGTCCCTATGAACAAAGGAAAGCACCGCAAAAGCACCGGTCAAACCATAGATTGCCCCGGATGCTCCCGCACTGAAAACAAAGGAAGCCCGTTCCCGAAAAACGACTCCGTTATACAAAAGAGACGCGCCGGATGCAACCACGCCGGAAACAAAATACAATACACCGAAACGTACCGAACCGAATGTCGGTTCCAGATAACGCCCCACTAAAAACAGCATCAGCATGTTACATACCAAATGATCTGTCCCGAAATGATAAAACATGGAGGTAACAATGCGCCAATATTCGCCTTTTTTAAAAACCAAAAGAGGATTCAGCGCCATGTAATAGGCAATTTCATCCTGCCTTTCAAAAAGAAACAAATCCACAACCATAAAGATTAATACGTTCACAACTACCAAAGCAATTGTAACCGGAGGATATTTTATCCTGTTTTCGGCTTCCATATATGCACGCTCCATTTCACAAAGCCACCCCTCACGAAACATTTTCGTACACATCCAGTATAACCTTTTTTTTCGATTCCTTCAAGTGTAATCTTAGATTCGCCCCCTAAAAATCACTCCTTCTCTTCCCGTTCTTTTTCCGAAAAAATATACTCTGTATCCGCAAATAAAATACAGTCTCCTTCCGATAATAAAACCCGTTCCCGTACGTTTAATTCTCTGCCGTTCACCCTTGTTCCGTTGGTACTGTTTAAATCCGTCAAATAGATTTGTTCCCCCTGATTAATGAACTTTGCATGAAACCGGCTTACCGTATCCCGTTCAATCACATAATCCATATAATCCGGCATACTTCCCACATAAAAAGGAAACTTCGTTAAGAACACCTTCTCCTTTCTTCCCGTTGCTGTCAATGCCGGAGAAAACGTCTCCTTTTTTACGGAAAGTACCTTGGTATGCTTGCCCCCCCATTCCGGCGCAGCGTCACAAACACAAGAAACCTCCGCTCCGGCAAATACGGTTTCGCTTTTATCCTCCCTCCCGTATATCTTCGCACCGACTTCTTTTCGTAACCTCTCCCACATACTTGTTTTAGATGGCTTCTTCCTATCCTTTATCACTCTCTCGTCTTTCGATACGGATACCTGTTTCTTTGTTTCTTCATATGTTTCATACCGATATTCCGGTTCCACTGTCTGTAACTCATTTTCCTTCCCTGCACCTCCCGTTTCTGACAGTTGTGTCTGCTCTCTCAACTTCCCCCTGATACGTTCCAGTGTCACATCCGGCTCCTGCAACTGCATATACAACGCATATACCATTGCGATTGCCTTTTCTTCCCGATAATCCACTCGGTTCAGCAAGATTTCAAACAGCTTTCCCAACTGTTCCGAAAAAGAAACGCCATACTCCGGGTAATAACAAAGCGTTACCTTATATTCCGGAATTTGCAGATAAATATTCTCCGGAAGTAAAACATAATTGTCCTCTGAAAGCAAATATTCCTTTCCGTTTTCTATAATATCTAAAATTCCGCATAAAACCTTTTCTATTTGTTCCGCATTCATCGGCACCCGTTCGAAAGTTACGGCAAGACTTTTTCTTCCGGTAATCTCATATTTATATTTGTCTTCCCGTTCCGAGCGCACCATAGAAAGTACTCCTGTCGGCTCCGCTCTCCGAATCATTTCTTCTTCGAATGTTGCACTCGTCTTCCGCAACAACAAATAAGTTTTTCCGTCCGATTCTTTTTTAAATTCTTCCTCTAACATTCCAAGTCTCCCTTCTCCCCAATTATTTCTCAAAAAATTCGAACGCAGTATCCGCAAGCCGCAACAATTCCGATGTTTCCAATCTTTTTTCCGTAAAAACGGTATCATATAGCAACGCGGCCTGCCGATTCACTGCCTCATATTGCCCGACGGTCAACTTAACCAGCAAAAAGGCAATCATCAGTAAATACGGATACAAAAAAGCCGCCTCCACCGTCATAGAACCCTGTATTCTACGCTTCATGCACTCCCTCTTTCTTATATTGAATTAATCAACAATCGCATCGTAACATAACCCAAAAGAAGAAACGGCAAAAAAGGAATCCGGCTCTTCTTTCCCACTTTTTTCAACAACAAAAGAACAAAAGAAAACAGCGCTGTATAAAGTGCCGCAAAAAAGCAAATCGCCACTGTTTCATAGATTCCGAAGGCCACTCCGCAAACCGAAACAATTACTCCGTCGGCAATTCCGATTGCCTCTTTCGAGAAATAACCGAAGAAAAGAAGCAACGCGCCAACGGCCACCCCTCCGACTCTGGATTGCCACTCCACCGTAGAAAAACACCCTGCAATCAGAAGAACCCCTGAGGCAATCAGAAGCCCCCGCCTTGTAATCCCCAGATGTTTTTTATCCTGTATCGCCAACCACAACAATGTCGGCAAGGCTAAAAGCTCTCTCCATACTTCTCCCATTACCGTCCCCCTCTCGCTCCGCATTTACTGCATACCGAATACTCTTTTATTACATCGCTCAAAGAGCATTCTTTTACATTGCGCCGAATAGCCGAACAGGTTGACCTCGCATGATACCGGGTTCCATACTCCGTAATAAATACCTGCGTTCCCTTTGCTACTACAGGAGAACAAAACTCGCAGGCATAATACTTCGCCCCCGACTCGTTTCTTTCCTTGTCAATTTGCTCGGCCCACACTCCCACCACATCAATTTTTATGTAACTACAGTCTCTTTTTACATGATATACGCTTCCGTGTTCCGTCATATAAACCGTATCTTTTTCTTCTCCGGACGCTTCACTTTCCTCTTCTGTGCCACCTTCCCCGGTCCAATTCCGATACACAATCCGCATAACATAATACTTACTTTTCTGTTCCGCCAATACATTCGCCGGATTCACTCTATAAAAAATTTCTGTCCGGACCGTCTCAGCTGTCTCCTCTGAATTTACCCAGATGCCTCCCAGTCCCTGCGCCACTCTCGCCTGCTTTAACAGTTCCTCATCACACCGGCTGTAAAACACTCCGGTCAGTGCCGCATCACGAACTATTTTTTGGTCAAATAACTCTAACACCGTTTCCGCAACGGCGTTTTCTCCCTCTGCCAACCGTTCTGCCACATAAGAAAATGCCGCCGCCTCTCTTGCTGAAGTAATTCCCGCCTGTGCAACCGAGACCTCTGCCCGCAGCACCGTAAACATTTGCAGTAAATACAACACCGCAAAGAAAAACACAGGAAACGCCACAGAAGCCTCTACCGTCAAAGATGCATTTTGATATCTGCCCTTACTCTTTCGGCTCACGGGATGTTTATGAGTCTTTCCGCAAGTATCACCAAAGTAAACGGTTATTTTGCACCAAAGAGAAGTAAAAACAGCTATAAGAGAGGGGAATCGAAAGAGTACCGCCGTTTTTACAAAGAGAATGTACAGTTGCCGAACCATCATAAGAACAGATATCAAAATGCACCTCCTTTCCTTTATTCATACGCATACACATAACTCCGTCCATCCGTTTCGTATGCTATCTTCCATACACAGCGATCCACACGAAAGGAATCCCGGTATGTTATTCTTAAATTTTCCTGAATCAAGTCCGCTGCCCGGTATGTCTTATTTTCCCGGGGCGTCAAATACAAAAACAAATGAAGAAACTCGTTATACCCTATTCCGGCTCCTTGCTTTTCCTGTTTCCCCTTGGCTCGTTCCAAAACAAAGGATTTTGAGAATAGGAGGATTTCGTGAAACGCAAGGCTCCCACCGTTCTTTCCGGGATACAATAAAAGCTTCTTTCCTTGCAAAAGTGCCGCTGTATCAATCATTGCCTCTTCCAAAGCCCATACAAACAACAGGAGAAATGTAACCACACTTTTTAATGCAGGAAGTCCGATGATTCCGCAAGCAGCAAGCGCAGCCTGCTCCGCCACCCCTTTTCGTTCCCCGTCCGTATAAAGAGAAACAAAATGCAGGATAGCACGCACCGCACATATCCGCATGGCAACCGCCGATAGATTTTCTCTGTCGTTTTCTTTTCCCGCAATTAAATACTCCAATTCATAAGACAGAGCACCGGATTTATTTTCCTCCGAAAAGTCAGCAAAATGCGTCGCCAGATAAGAATGAAAAAGAAGACTGTCCGCCACACTTCCCACCACCGTATCCACAGACAAATCATCCGGTAATAAAGTTCTTAGTTCCGAAAGTATTCCGCTCATATCCGTTCCCAATAAAGAGAACACATCCGTTTCCTCATCCTCATAACAAAATCCGGAAGGCAAATAGGATTGTTCCAACTCCTTCTCCGACAGCTTTGCATCTGTCAAAAAGCCGAGAAATCCTTTGGCAACCTCCTTAGAAACCATAGCCTCCACTCCATCGTACAAATTCTCTCCCAATGACATCTCTCCGTAATCCAGGCGTAACCCTTCAAAGGAATACTTTGCGATAACTTCCCTTTCTTTCCGCAACTCTTCTGCCGCCACACGAAGCATGATACGGTTTGTTCCCGTTATTTTCTCCGACACATTCCACAGCAATGATTTGTTCTCCAACAGAGTCTGTTTCATCCGGTCAAAATCAAACCCTTCCGCTTGTTCGTAATATTTATATTCCATTAGCTCGCTCCGATACTCTTCTGCTGCTTCTTTCCCGATAACAGGCTCCAAAGCCTCCAACACCGCCACACAATCCGCCTTTACTTTCTTAGCATTGCCCAACTCCTTCCTAATTTCCTCCACATAATAATACGCTTCATCGCATATATCACAAATACTCTTACACCGCTTTACAAACTCCTCCTCCTCTTCCACCAGCCTTTTGGCACTTTTCTGTTGCTCCGACGCTCTTCGTTCCAACTCCTTCTGCGTCTTTTCTAATGGCTTTTCCTGCCTTTTTAGCTCCTTTTCGGTTGATTCATACCGATTTATCTCCTTCTTCAACTCTTTGATAACTTGCTCCGCTTCCTTTTTCTGTGCGGTCAGTGTCGCAATTTTCTCTCCGTCCGTCCCGACAAGAATCAATGCTTCCAACTCCCCGCGTAATGCAATATATTCCTCGTTCTTCTCTTTCCGACTTTTTTCCAACTCATTGATTTTTGACGCAGTAACCGCAATTTGCCCTCTGATTCTCGCCAACTCGCTTCTGCATAATACCTCCTCACGCTCCAGCTCTTCCATCTCTTTCGCAAGAGTTTCCGCACATGTCGCCAATTCCTCCAAGGTCCGGGAAGGGTTTTCAAAATTATTCAAGAACGCTTGGTACACCTCCGTACGGTCAAAGTAATCCGCTGCCGTCTCCGGATTCGTGCAGAAATATTTCACATAAACATCTCTTTGAAATCCCATTGATTTCCCCGTCATATATTTTTCGTATTTTGTGATATCTACGCCGTCCACAAGCTCCATCAAATGCAATATTTTATTATCCACCTGCGTATATGCACTGTCGGTTGCCGCTTTTGCCGTCGCAAACTCTAAATGAGCATCCGCCTGCTCCGTCATTCCGGCAAACTCCTTCAGCAAATTTACCACTTCCGGCGCCGCCCTGTATTTCATTGCGGTCACTGCCTGGGAATAAAATCCTTCCAACTTATTTTCCGTTAATACCGTTGCATCCTTTACCTCAAACTTCGCTCCGGAACGAAGAAGCAGTGACTTCTCCCCCTCCCTCTTCACGGTCATGTAGGAAACATCCTCCCCAATACTTTGGTTGCTCCACGACACAACATTCTCCCCAGCAGGCACCTCTCTTGCAAAGATATGATACTCCTCATACAGCGGCTTTAAAAAAGCGGCAAAATAATTCTCCGTCGCCAGCAACGCCGCCGACGCATGATAAGCACTTCGCGCCGTATACGCAGCCATCTCGAAAAAGGAAAGAATAAAACTAAACATCAGAACAAACACAAAGGAAAACACAACGGTAACGGACCCCTTCGTCCTCATGATAATATCTCGTTCATGCTTTTTTCCAAAGCATCCATTGCCTTCGTAACCATTGCGCCCAGTTGTTCCTTAAATATCAAAACCAGGGCAATCAAAACAACAAATATATTTACTATGGGATTTCAAATGCAGTGTTTTCAATGGTTGTAACACCATACACACTGTATATACTGTATGAACTTTAGAACTGAATAACAGAATTTTATAGATTTTTGATGAAGTTCAAATCCTTTTTGTTAAGTGCCTTCTGCAAATCCTGATTCTTTTTCGATAAGCTACTGTTCTCACTTTTGAGCTTTTCAATCTGTTGCTGTAAAATCTGCAACTGCTTATCCATAGCTGCATCAAGAATTACTTTTTGAGGTCTGGTTAAGGCTTTACCATCCTGTAAGTCTCTTGCGTTTTCCAACGCCTGACACACTTCCTCATTTTTATAAAAGAACCCTCTGGATAATCCGGTTCGTTTTACCAACTCTCCAACTGTTACCTGAATGTTTTCAGATACCATCTTAGCAATTTCAGCTTTTGCCTTTGCTATCTTAGCTTCACTGGTTGCTCTGTTCGTGGCAACCATTCTGTCATACTTAGTCACGATTACCACCCCTTTATCAAGTTTTGTAGTATTTCATCCATGCTGTTACGCATATCTCTTGTTTCATCTGCAAGTGCTGTATTCGACATCTTCCTATAATATTTCACAGAAGAATTATTTGCGTGTCCTAACAGCTTTGCTATTGTTGTATCATCAACGTGCATTTCCGTTAATTTCCTACCATACGTGTGCCGGAACAAGTGTGTACCAACACCGAACAGCTCTCCGTTATCATCCCTTAAATCATTTTCATGGATGAGTGCCATGAGCTGATATTGTATCTTTGCGTATGACATAGGACGGTCAACATATTTATCATGAGCAAATACATACTGACTATCCGGGGAATGTTCTTTCGTATATTCGATTGAAGACCGGATGAGGGAATGTATCTCATCATTGATGGTCTTGCGGTACGTTCTACGGCTTTTAACCTGATGTATCCGAACCATCAGCTTTCCATCCTTTTCAAATACACAATCCTGCAATAAGGTAAGCGTATCAGAAATGCGTGTGCCTAACATCTGGTGTAGTATCAATGCCCTTGCCACCTGCACATTTGCATCTACAATGGCTCTGTTAAGCCTTATAAGCTCTGCATCCGAATAGGACTTGTACAGCTTTTCTGCTTGCTTTGGTATATCAGATAATAAGAACAGATTGCTTATCTCTGGTCTTTCTATCATCCTACCCACCAAATCCATGACCGCCTTCAGATGAAACACATCTGACCGGTAAGACTGCCTTTCGGTAGCTTCCGTATTCAGATAGATAAGGTAGCTTTCCACCATATCCCTATCCACATCTGCCAGTGACTTAACATCCTCAAAATTTTCAGCCAGATAATTACTAAATCTGTTGACTGCCACAAGCTCTGCACTCACTGTACCTACTGCCCTTGTCAGCAACTCCATGTAGGCTGCATCCTTGACCTCTTGCTTTATGGTATCCTGAACAATCTTTGAAAAATTCAGTGTAGCTGTACCTAAGATGGGATTATCAATCAAATCAATTCCCAACCTATCCAATCTCCAGATGTCCTTTTCCCTTTCCGGTCTGTTATCTTCCGGCATCAGGAACTCATACACCTTTTTGAGATACCTAACATTTACATTTTCCTGTTGTTCATCCCTACCAAGTCTTTTACATACCTTTCTGGATGTAAGAGGCTTGCCATTTTTCAACAGCCATTTTTTCATATCCCTTATCAGTGTATCCAGCGGAACATCCATAAGACTATGAAGCTCTGCATACTTCTCTGATAGGAACTTGCACACTACATTGTACTGTACCAAATCTGACCTAAGACTAAGTACCGTAATGGTATTACCTCTGTGCATCACAAATGAGTGAAATTCTTTCTGTAATCCGTCCGTAGGCAGCTTATCAATATGAAAACAATTATTTCTGACCTTATAAGCCAGTGTTCCTTCTGCGGTATCTGCCTTTTCATAACAAGGCAAGTCGCAAAACTTAATTTCCATCTGCATTGCTGTCTCCCTTCCGTATTGTCTTTGCAATACTGTTTTCTTCACTACTGAAATATTCCTCATTTGCCTGATCAATCATTTCCGGCAAGTAGTCTACATACTGTTTTGTCATTTCCTCTGACTTATGCCCTAAGAAATCACGGATAGCTTGTAAAGACGAACCCTGACCGTATAATGCGGTACTAACGGTATGTCTGTAATCATGGGAACGGAAAATATAATCTCCGCAACTGATTCCAAGCTCTTTGCACTTTGCTATCATCTGCTTTGTGAATGTACCGGTCTTAAATGCACCACCGTTTTTATTCTGAAATACATAAGCATCCGGAGCTATGTGCATCTTCTGAATATATGCTTTCATAAGCTCATAGAGCGTTGCCGGTATAGGAACTGTCTTTTCAGCTTTCATCTTATTTTGATACAGCCTAATCCATGTGTCCCCATTCGCTTCATAATAGGCATCCCCTTTGATGGTGCATACCTCATTGATTCTAAGTCCCAGACACCACAAATGCAGATACATGAGTCTTAGATTTTCCGTGAACAGATGAAGATTTGTCAGCATCTTACTGATTACTTCCTCTGGCAATGCCCGGTCATGGTGTGTAGGCACTACATTCTTTAGGTAGTATTCCATTTTGTAAGGAACATTTTTTATAAAGCCCTTAACCACCATGAACCTGAAAAATTTATAAATATCAGCCACCTTATTGTTATAAGTTTCCGGCTGTATATCTCTGTCTACATACTTGAAAAAATCATCCATATCCTTTGCTGTCAGTAGCAGTACCGATAGCCCTTTTGTATCACTGTATTCAAGAAATTCTGATACGTTGTAATACTGAAAACGGATATTGCTGATAGATAATGAAGTAACACCTATCATATATTGTAAATACAACTGGAAGTATCTGCGGTTTTCCTTATCATGCACCTGCATGAATGGAATACGCACCACCGGGTTAGCCGGATTCATACGGTCACTTTGCAGATTAAAACGCTCCATGTACCACACATTAGCTTCCCAGTTTGTTTTCTTAGCTCTCAAAAAGAGAAACTTCCTTATATTGTCAACAATCTGTATATAAATATCGTCTTTATCAACCTCTAGGGATTTCAGCTTTTCACGAAACAGATTGATTTCCATTTCTTCCAGCCTTTCCAAGTCCTCAATGCCCTGCTCTATACAAAACTCATATAGGAGCTTTAGCGGAACTATGAAGCGTTCCCTACGCTGTTTCCAATCCTTTTCATTCTCCAACACATAATTCAACATGAAGAATATCTGATACTTGACCTCATCCTTTGCCGGTAAGGAAAAATCAAAAAGCAATTCTTCCTTATCCCTGACATAGTAAAAGGTAGTGGCAAGCTCATAGTCCGGATGATACAGCAGAAATATTTTCCCACCGGTATATCGTAACTTCCGTTCCTTAAAGGGAGCTTTCTCACACTCTCTGCGGATGGCGGCCAGCTTCATCACATCCAAGCTCTTTACATACTCTCTTACCTTGCCTTCCTTAATGGAAGCTCTCAAATACTGCTCATACGCTTTTCTTACCTCATAAGTGATTTCTTCCGTAGAAGTAATCCCATGTGACAAAAGGTATGTTTCTGTTTTTCTTATGATTGCATCCGGCTTCTTTCCGTCTTCCAATTCTTTTAGGAAATCTTCATAAAGCGGAGCATAATAGGATAACTGAATAGTTTCCAGACTGGATGCGTACTTAGCTTTCTGTACTTCACTGTATCCATCCTTCAGCTTTAGGTATTCCCTAAAGTCTGCTTTATCTTCATCCGTGATGTCTTCAACGGAATAGATACCCTGTTGTAAGAGGAACTCCCTGACAGCTGCCCTTTGCCTACCTTGTACATTGCTACACGCCTCTAACTGTGCATCCAGCTCTTGTATCCGGGCAGTCATATCAAACTGCAATATGCTTAAAGCAGCCATCAGTCACACCCCCTTTATATCAATTTATCCACCATGAAAAGTGATTTGTTCTTGCTGTAATATTCATCTGTTGCCTGACTTAGCTCATCTTCATCTATATTTAAGTATGCTTCCGTAGTGCTGATATTCTTATGACCCAACGCCTTAGAAATAAGAGCTAAATCCCAGCCGTTCTTGCGCCTTTCATTTGCGAAATAATGACGGAGCATGTGCGGTGTTGCTTTTACCCCGGTCTTATCTTCCAGTCTGCGTAACATGGCATAGACTGTGTTTACATTTTCAGGCTCCCCAGTGTTTTCCCCAGTAAGATTGATAAACAGATAATCGCTATCCTTTAACAGCTCTCTGTTCTCTGCCAGATAATACATCAGAATATCAAATGTCTCTGCACTAATCTTTGACCTGCGGTACTCTGCATTTTTTGCTCTGGCATCATTCTCATTATCCTCACGGTACATTACACGGATGGTTCTTTTCTGATAATCAATATCCTGTGTGTACTTAATACCAAGTATCTCTCCGATACGGAAGCCTGTCTCTGATAACAATAGAAGCATCAACTGGTCACGGCTGTTTACACACGCTTCCAACAAAATGACTATGTTATCCTTTTCTATGGTACGTCCCACGTGTTCATCTTCCTTAAAGTATCCTTTGAATGTCCGGCACGATACCGAAAACCTGACACCCACATTATTTGTAAAAGATACCACACGGCTTGATAAAACTTTCAAATCGTGGAACTGCTCATATTCCAATTCCAGAAAGGTAAACCATCCAAACACATCCCTTAGATAAGTGTTGCAAGTTGAATTGCACGGTTGCTTTCTTTCCTTATCTCCGTTGTGCTTGCCCTGCTTTATCCACTGTAAAAACTCTGTGAAATGTAAATGCTGTTCACTGTACGGAAGCTCTGAAACATCCCCAAGCAGTACATCCTTTTCCTCTAAATAGCTCATATAATAGGAAATGGAAAAAGCAATACGCTTTACTGTGTTAGGGGACTTCTTTGCTCTTGTCATGTGAGTAAGGTATTTAGTAGGCAGTGGCATAATAGACATATCTTCCATACAACGGATGAAAAAATATGTTACTGAACCATCCTGTATCCTATCAACTGTGTACGGATTCATCTAACCACCTCCTATATTCAATTTCTTACACTATACACATTATACACAACTTGATATGATATGTCAATTATTTCTTGATATAATATGTCAAGTCGTATCAATTTTTCTTAATCTTGTTTTATTTCTAAATTGACTTTCTATGTCAAATAGATTATTATAATATCGGAGGAATCTATTATGAACCAACTTTATAATAAAGAAGAATTTGCTGCGCTGGTCTTACGTGCAGTTGGAAATACAAAGAAAAAGGAATTTGCCAGTCTGATTGATGTTACCCCGGAATACTTTTCTAGGATACTGAACTCAAAGCTGGCAAATCCTCCTTCCATACAGAAAATTCAGCTGATTGCTAACCACGCCTCAAACGGTGTAACGTATGCACAGCTTCTTATGGCTGCCGGTTATGCATCCTCTATGGATGATACTGCCACGCTTGATGCCCCTGATACACTTACCGAGACGGTAAAGAAGTTTATGCAAGGAACAATCCTTACTGCTCTTTCCTCTTTAGGTGTACCTTTTACTATGGAGCAAGAAAAAAAGGATACCAACTACCATGTGTCAGTATCCCTTGCTTCCAGATCAGTTACTAAGTGGCACTTTATCTTTTTGTACAATGCCACTGCGGAACTGATGAGCAGTCAGTTAAACGCTCTGTATTCACGCCTTATTTTTGAAAATATCACGGAAACGGAAAAAATCAGTTTTGTCACAAGCTCTAAGGAAGAATTTGACCTTTACCTTGAAAAGATACCAGCCAATCTTAACCTTAACTTGTCCGTAATCCTGATTGATGAAAAGAGCCTTACCATCCAAAAGGAAAGCTGGCTTCATTCCACATCTTCCATTTCCACAGAAGATATTTCAAAATACACTTTATGATTCATCCAATTTTAACAGCAAAATTATAGAGCGGAGAAGCGAAAACCCTCCGCCCCATCGTTTTCACTGTTAAACAGAATAATGTTCATATTGTTTGTTCGTCATATTTGCCACGCACCCCTGACCGCATCCGTTTTACAAACGAATACAGGGAGAAAATCAGCCCATCCGTGTAGGTCATGGGATGTCATAGGTAACTAGCCTCTCCGTGGTTCGCACCGAGTCGTACTTCTACGAAAGTATCATTATGCCTATCATGTATAATGGCAGTCAGTCCGTACCAATAGGACTGTTTTAAGTTGCCTAGTCTCGCACAAGGCGTAGGTCTTGCCTGCTATCACAATAGGGGTAGTAACTGATTCTCTGTGTATTCAATTTTCAAGCTACAATAAGAAGCGGTATTAAAACCCCTTCATATATAAGCCGAAAAAATAAAAGGGTGTCCGAAAACTTTTTTATTTTTTTGAGGATTTTATTATGAGTGATAAATTTGAGATTGTTAAAAAATATATAGATGAATATGATTACTATTCTTTGCTCCAAGAGGGCGCACCTGATGACGAATTTATGTCAGAAGCTCTTAGAATAAGCAATAGCATTTCAGAATACAGCACCATTGAACAGATTGCAGCCAGCATAGCAAACGTCTTTCATTGTGCTTTTGGAAATGAGGAAAAACCAGAATATTACCTTACTACTGCTCAAAAAATATGGTCAGAACTACACCACACAGCATAGACAAAATCCAGCCAATCATTAAATATTGACTGACTGGATTCTATTTATGAATCTAAACAATTTTTCATTATGTCATTTGTGTTTTCCTTCAGTACAAGACACAATTCATTAAAATCCTTCATTCCCTGCAAATATGCTAACCGGGTCACTCTTGCCATGTACTCACTAAAGATTTCTTCTAACTGTATAAAGTCTTCTATATCCATCCTTTCCCTGTAAGAATAGAAATCTCTCTCCAGATTTTGCAGAAGCTCATCCTTACCGATAGCCTCATAGCAGTTTTTTTGGTCATTCGCCATCATTTGTTTCAGTAGCATTTTTCTTCTCCTTTACTTATTGATTACAAGCAATAATTATTATTCATAACACAGTATACCTTCAAAGCTATTTTCACGCTATTTAAACCATGTGTTCCATGATATAATTATTCTTATCAAATCATTTAGGAGCATGATATGAGCAAAACTTTTAAACAGCTTAACTATAAACAACGCTTAGAAATAAAAAGATTGTTGGATGCAAAGGTATCCGTAAGAACTATTGCTTCCAAAATAGGAGTACATCATTCTTCCGTATACCGTGAAATTGATAGAGGTATGGTTAATGGCGTATATAATCCTGAATATGCAGAAAAACAAGCCCAACTTACACGTGCAGATAAAGGACGTGTTCCTATCCTAGAAACAGACCCAGAGCTTGCCACCTACATTGCCAAACTGATACTTACGAACCATTTAAGTCCTGAAAAAATTGCTAATCTCATTAAAGAAGATAAGCGATATACAAATTTATCTACCCACACCATCTATAATGCTATCGACAACGGACTGATTCCCGGTGTCACAAGGGAGTCTCTCCGTTCCACTTCATCCACTATATTCAATGGCGGTAATATAGTCATTCCCAAGTGGGTACTGGAACAACTCAACCTGAAAGATGGCGATATTTTACAATTTGAATTAACTGATAGCAACGAAATTATTTATAAAAAATCATAACTATCTAACCACAACACCTTTTTCCTGCCAGTCAGTAAAACAAAAAATCCGGCTTGTCAAGTGGGAAAGCAACTTGACAAACCGGATTTTCCGTTTTTATGGGTAGTTAAGCACCCTTTAAGGCAAGGGTGCTACCGCCTACTTTTTACGATTCTGTTTAAGGGCATCTTCCCTTTTTTGTGATATAAATTCCTAAGACCAATGGTAGGGCTTATCGCTCTTGTGTGGCTTTTGCCTTATCTGCCGGATTGTGCTGTGCATTTACAGCTGCCTTTTCCTGCCCCTCTTTGATTTTGCCCCGGATGGAAGTTTTACCTTTCTGCCCTTTATCTGCACTCTTTTCTGCTTCCTTTTCGGTTCTCTCTGCCTTATCATCCGCTGCATCCATTGCAATATCCTTTGCCTCTCGATATGCAGAAATGATTTTTTCATTCAACTGCTCTCTAAACTCTTTCGTTGTAGGATAGCATATATCACGATATTCAGGATTACCATGCTCATCCGTGAGATTAGTTTTGATACTCGGCATGGATACGAAAAGCTCCCCATCCTTATTTTCCTTGATGGAAATGTTATTGACTACAAAGCCCTCATCAATACAGATTCTTGCAAGTGCCTTTGTAGCATTATCGCCCTCAATGGGAACTACCGTAACCTCAATTCCCGGTGTATCCTTACCGGTTCCTATATCAATCGTTACATTCTGACCGGTCTTAAAGCTCTCTAAGATAGCACCGTAAAGCTGTTCTCTGAACTCTTTTGTTACCGGATGGCAATAATCCTGAAATACCGGACGTTCATTCTCATCTACCTTACGTGTAGGGTAACTCGGCATAGATACAAAAAGCTCATCATTCTTGCCCTTAATGATGTTCATGCTACGTGCCTTGAATACCTCTCCGAATGTAACATTTGCCACCCCCATCTTTCCGCTTTCCTGATTTGCATAGGGATTTGTTTTTACCAATACTTCCATCTTTACCTGCCTTTCTAACAGCTTATACTGTTTCAACATATTTTTTATAAGAGAATTTACCTCTTACCTATAAGCCGAAAATACATCAGGGTGTCCGAAAACTTTTTCAAAAAAAGTGCCATATCATCTGCACCTGCACAAATGATATAGCACCTTATAAATTTTGTAGTATAAATTATCAGCGATTACCAGCAATTACCGCACTTTCTTTTATCCAACTTAGGGGCAATCTGACTGGAATAACTCTCTGCTTCCTCGTATGTACTGAAATATACCGGATTATCCATTGCATTAGAACCCGTACCGGTTGCCGCACATCCTCCTACAATATGTATCTTTCCATTCTTTGCATTGACAGCATAATTACCTGTATTGGAAGGAGTTTCCTGTTCCGGCTCTTGTGTCGGTTGCTGTGCTTCCTGAGACTGTTGCTCCTGCGCCTGCGTTGTCTGTTCTGCCGTGCTTGCAGTTGTATTTGTTTCCTGTATTGCACCATCTGTTAGGGAACTCGCACCATTACTGTAATCAATGGTAATACCCGGCTGTACATTATAGCAGTACACGCAAAACAGAACATCCTCTCCGTCATCCTCTACGGACTTTGCCTCCATCAGCACACCGCTTGCTAAAAGATTTTCATTTTCAAATATCGGTGTCACACGGTAAAGTACGTGATTCCCGGTTTCCTTTACATAGTCTGCCACCATATTTTCAAAAGGAAGCATACCATCCACATTCATATATCGTGTTCCGGTAATCAGATTCTTTGTATTCGCATTTTCTCCCGTGAGCTGATAGCCTATCAGGTGGCATCTGTTATACAGATAATTTCCATCTACAACTCCCGCATATTTTGCCTGATTCCATCCGGACGGTTTTACAGAACCGATTTCCCCACGTTCCTCTGTTGGCATAATGTCCTGTCCTACGCTTGCCACACATACACCGCATCTGCCCTTTGCATCCAAATCAGAATAGCTTTCATAAGATTTCTTTGCACCTGCCATATCAGCTGACGTAAAGAATGGTACATTATTATTAACTGCCACATACGCATCCCCAGAATATGCCGGAATACCGCTAAAATCAAAAACGGTATCCGTTGTCTCTGCTGATGGTGTTTCTGTCGGCTCGGAAGATTCCACATTTTCTTCTGACGATTCTGTTTCATCTTTGCTTTCTGTTTCTTCCGTGCCTGTAACTGTTTCTTCCGTATCGGTAATACTTTCCTTTTCAGACGAACTTACAGTATCCTTTTCTTCGTCTTTTTCCGTGCTGTCATAGGTACTCTCTGATACTGTGTAATCCGGCACCGGTGTTGTACTTCCACCATCCGGTTCCATAGTTCCCGGTGCTATCAGACAAGCAACTATAAACATTACTGCTATGACCGTTGGCTTAAACGCCTTTGCCTTAATCGGAATTTTCTCCCACAATTTATTAGCCTGCTTTACCGGCATACATCCGATTGCCGTTACAAGAAACAGTACGGATGCAAAAGAGGGTAAATATACAAAGGTTGCCAAAAAGCAGAACCCCCATAATACCCACAAGAGTATCTTTTTTGTTTTCTCACTCATCTTATCCATCTCTCCAATGTTATTTTTTCATGTGAACTGCCTGTAAATTCCTCTGCCTTTTCCAGATGAAAGTATTTCTCCAAATCCATATTAAACTTAAAATCGGACGGATATTTCCTGTTCCATCTGAATATGTAAATTGCATCTATTCTGTCTGCATATTCTGATAAAGAAACATCTTCAACAAAACAGTAATCTTCTGCTTTGGCTTTCATAAGCATATCATCATCTGTTGTTACGTTTTCCACAAACAACTTCCTGCTAAAATTTCTTATCCACAATTTATGGCTGCCTGCAATCTCTCTGACTTTCTCTATAACAGTCCCATCCTTGCTCTGTCTGCGGTTATTAAAAAGCATACCGCCATTATCATCCACGCACACAAATATCTGCACCTTACCCACCTCGCCTTCCATAATTTAGTTGCCTTTTCAATTATACCACCAATACTGTATTTCTACATAAGTAAATTTTAAACATTACATTTCCAGCCGGTTATATTGTTCTTTATTCTCCAAACGCTTTTTTCCAAAAGTATGCTCTTTTTCTTTCATATGCTGCCTTTTTATCTTCCGGCAAAAGCTCATACAATTCTTCATACTCCAGTTCTGATTTTGGTGTACCAAGTACAGGCGTTAATAACTGGTGTTCCATCCACCCGGTCCACAATGCTTCAAAAAGTTCAAGGCTGTTATCGTGCATTTCCTGCCCTTCAAACACAATCCCATCAAACCATCTAAGCCACAGCACACCAAACTTACCGCAATCCGTTACTATGGTATCCCCTAAATCATCAAAATACTCTTGAAATGCCTCTGCCACCTTTAAGCACTTTTCTCTTTCTTCTTCCGTAAATGTTAATTCAAACTCTTTCATTGATTGCACCTCCATATTTACTTACACTTATATTATCGGTGCTTGTTGCAAATTTACAATAGTGGTGCTGATATATCAAGAGTCATTACAATATGTTCTGTGCTGTGATAGGCTAATTCATTTCTTACCAGTTCTTCCGGATCATCAATTTTTTGCAAATAGTTTTTAAGCAAATAGCAGCTCTCCAAATTGTGAAACATAAACATGGTTTTAGGATATGTTACAGCTGTATTGATACCGCCCTCATGGATAAACAGCTCATTTATCTCATCACACTTTTTCATCACAGCTCTATAATACTCTTTAAACTGTTCTGTATTCATACTGGAAATAAAGAGGTACTTATCCTCAAAATCAGTCTCTCCCAACATATTTGCTACCATTATTTTAATAGGCTCTGGCGTATCAAAAAGAACGCCAACACCCTCCGCTATCTTAGGCAGCTCTGTGTAATATACCATCTGCATCCCTCCAATACTCTTGCCAACCTATGAAAAATCGCCCCATAATACAGACTTTCCTTCAGATAAAGTCCATCCTTTATGTTCCGGACTATACTCTATCCATTCCCCGGCAACACGCAAAGTCTCAATGTATCTTTGTATAGAGCGTTGTGATAATTCAAGACGTTCTGCCAGCTCTGCACTCGTTATGTATGGTTGTTTCCGAATCATACTTAATATCGTAATTGCATTTGCAAGTGTGGCACTGAAATTCTCCGTCTTCTTTTGTTTACGATAAGCAGTCAGTAGTACATACTTTATCTTTTCTTTTAACTCATCAAAATCTGCATATACCACAATATGCCTAGACAATTCATCCGGCACTTGCACCTTACCAATAAAAATAACGCTTTCTGAAAAAGGAGCTATTTCACTATAAAAATCTATCAGCATATCCACATCAGCCTGCTCCATGCCATCCGCTTTTACTATCACTGCAAATTCATGTGTTGCTATGATGTCCCTTGCATCATCCGTATCCATTACCTCACATTCTTTTTGTGGCAGATTTCTCTTGATAATGGATATTTCATCAGCAGTCAGCCCCAGTGTTGCTATCAGCTTAGTTTGTAGCATATTTTTTCTTCCTCTCTACCCATTCCTCTGCGGCCAACCTACATATTGACATCAGTGCATAATAATTTACTCGGTTCGGATAATGACAAGCCGGGTGGTAATAATCAATAACCAGCTTATCCTTCCAAAAGGCATACATGGTATCTGTTGTATTATCTCTTTCCAATTCTTCCCCCAGCACTTCACTTAACATACCAAAAGTATAACCGCAAACTATAATATCCGGATTTACAATTTCAAGTTCCTTTTTCAGCAAATCCTTATCGTCTTTCACATACTGCCATAAATCTTCCTCTGTGGATTCTGCTAAACCGTTACTCTTTTTTACATTTACAACTGCCGTTTGGCGTACCGCTTCATGGGATTTCATCTTGATTTTATCCTCATCATAAGGACGTTCCCCGGAAACAGAAAGTTGTATTGCCTGAGTCCAAACAGCTACCCTCTGCCATAACTTCCACGGCTCATAAGCATACAAATCTTTTACCAGATTATATCCTTCTTCCTGATCCGTCCGGGCTTCTTTTAAGAAAAAACAGACTTTCGGTACGCTCTGCTCTTGCATCCACCAATCCTCATTAACAATACCGTCACGGATAAATCGCTTATACCCCTTTGCAAGATGTCTCTTTTCCCATTCATCAAACAGATTATCTAATTCTCTCATAAGCTACCCTGTTCCTTTCGTTTTTCTTAATTTTAGCATCCCCATGCGACAACAGTATGACAGAGCATAATAAAATTTTTTATTTTATTATACTCCACACAATCTGTCATATAAACTATTTTTCACTTTCCAATACCTTACGGAGCTTCGCAAGTATCCGGTTACGCTTACTAAGAATAGTAGATTTTGCTGTTTCCGTCTTCTTTGCAAGTTCCCGGATAGACATATCATTCCAATACAAATCCCTTATCATATCAATCTCATCATCAGAAAGTAAAGCAAGTGCTTTAGGGAGCTTATCCAAAAACATCTGCTTGATAACTTCCTCCTCAATGTTTACCTCTGTGTCCTCAATCGGAACATCCGTAGAGCTGTCTTCTGCCCTAAGAGTGGAAAATAAAAGAACGCTATTTTCTTTGTCTCTTTCCTCTAAATAGCGTTCTCTGCGTTCCATTCTGTGATATTCCTCATAGACCTCTCTTGTTACCTGCACAAGCTCTGTGCCAACCTTAATTACATAGTTCTCTCTTTGCTTAAATTCTCTGCTCATTGTTCTGTCCTCCCAGATTTTTATTTGTCTGGGAGCGTGGCAAACGGCACAAAAAAAGCCCCATGTGATTGCTCACATGAGGCAGTGCCTTATTTAATCAGTATGCTTCTCCCAGCATACCAATCTTACCACTTGACAAGTCGGACTTTCAGTACGAAACTCCTCGTACATTTATCGTAAAACTATCGTAATTTAGTCGGACTTCAATCGGACTTTATTTTATTGTTAATGTTCTGGGCTTCGATTCATCCGATTCTATCAGCCCATCTTCCTTCAGCTGTACTATGTAGTGATGTACAGATGATGGGGACTTTAGCCCGGTCATAACACAAATCTCTCTGACCGTAGGTGGAAATCCCCTCTGTTCACTATATGTCTGGATGCAGCTAAGTACGTCCATCTTTCGGCTTGCTCTGTTTCTCATCCGCAAAGCACCTCCTCCGGCATATCTTTCATTTCATCAGCCACATCCTCTATAAAGCGCATCATCTTTGGCAGTGCATCTCCCCAGAGGGAAATCCCAAAAACATAGATGGCTTCCTTTTTTCTATCGTAATATGTACTTCGCTCCATTGATAACAGTTCCAACAAATCTGATTCCGTGTACTTGAACTTATCTAAGTAACAGCGTGAAATAATATCAAAATACAGATTTCCGTTATGTGGGAACTCTCTTACTTTCAGCATTGCGCTGTCTACCAGTTCAATCATCCAGCGTGTTTCAAACAAACTCTGTACTCGCTCCTCAAACTGTACCTTTTTCTCTGCCGGTGCAAATGTTTCCAGATACACCAGTGCATCAGATAACTCTCCGCTACAATAACAGATAAAATTGTCTTCCAAATCCTCTGCCCGGACTGCTGTTGACCAGCACACATCCCGGTAAATGGATAACAGCAGTTTTGCTCTGGCATAAACATCATCCATTGCTAACCTCTGAATGTGACAAATTCTCTGTATGCTATTGATTGCTTGTGTATTTCTCCTGCTCATCTTTATCGCCTCTCCCTTGAAAATAAATTTATAGTATTTCCGTTCCGGTACAATCCATAAAGGGAAAGTAAACAGATTGTACCTGATAGTGGCAAGTTCCGACACGCACCTATGCGCTACCACTACCCGGATTTTTACCTAACGGTGGGATTATCCTGAACCCATATTTTTTTATAACCACCCTATCACTATCCACGTCTTTCCATAAACCATCTGAAATTTTCTTCATAAAATAAGTAATGTTCTCCACCTGCTATAACACAAGTGAAACGCAATCCCACACCACCGGCTTTACGGCTTGCGGCCCGTACACATTGCTTCACACGCTGGATTTCATACTTCCGTCCATCTTCCCATGTAATCATCAATGGTCTAATCTGACCATCTGGTGTAAATTTTGCATCTACCTCCACATAAACCTTATCTTCCATAAATTACCCCTTTACAAATGGATAAATCATAATTACTACTACTGCAATAATCTCTACGGTTCTCATGGCTACCTTAAATATCCTATCAATCCGTTTCGTATTACCAATAGTCCCCATAACTTCAAAAAATAGAAGCATAATGAGTGTTGCAAATAAGTTAATAATTTCTCCATAGAAAAACATAATATAGCACAAGAATCCAAAACCTAATGCCACATACAGCTTTCCTTTCCACGTTGCTAATACAGCCCTTTCAATGTTGATTTTCTTTAGAGCGTAAAACTCATTCTCTGCCTCTGTCCGGTACAGCTCTTTTTCGGATACCTCTAGTGCCTCTGCAATCTCTGATGCCGTAGCTTCCGACACACCACGTTTCGCATAATTCGATATAGTCTGCGGTGTGCAATGGAGCTTATCAGCCAATTCCTTTTTAGTCATTTTCTTATCATCTAAAATCCGCTCCAGATTGATAAAAAACAATTTGTCCTTTTTCTCTTTTTCAAGTTCTTTCATGCTCTCGCCTCCTTGCCTCACATATTACACATAATATACGCTGTGAAGCAATTCACATTTATATTTTCTACACAATTCCTGTTCTATTCCCAGCTTCCATATAGCTGTGCGGATGCACGATATGGTCTTCTTTCGCATTTACATTTGATAAGGTTCTGTCACAGTACATAAGTCCACGTTGGATACTTGCAAATCCAAAACGCCTCCTTATATCATCTACTGCCCTATCTACCTTACGCATCTTATCCCGGTATTCCTCATTCACAAATAAACTAAGCTGTGTAGCGCAAAACGGATTAGTCAAATCAGATGCCCGGACACCAATGCTTCTTATAGGCTTGTCCCATC
>CAZPJH010000015.1:0-26856 GCA_964586875.1 uncultured Oscillospiraceae bacterium | reverse complement strand
GTGAAGCGGCGAATTTTATTGTGTTTTTTATTGGTCGTTGTGCTGGCGGTACCGGCGGAGGCGGCAACCATCAAATGGGTGGATTTTCATGTGCCTTATGAATCGTTAAAATACGCCATGGAGCAGGATATCGCAACATTTGAGCAGGAAGTACACATCAGCTGGATCGATATTTTGGCGTTAGCGGCATGTCGAACCGGAGGGAAGTGCGGTTTGGCATCAGTGAAAAAGGCAACTTCTGACTTGAAGACCTATCTTTTACCCCAGGAGCTGCTGGGGGACAATTACAAATATTATGAGTATTATCATCAGGCTTTTTCTGCTGCCTTGGGTGGACTTTTGGGAAGTTTTGCCATTGAAAAAGAGGGGCAGCAGGTGGCCTGTTATGGACTGAAAGCCTTTTCTCCCATCGCAGCCGGGTATGGATATAGCCACTGCGATGATTTTGGGGTAGGTCGCAGTTTTGGCTTTAAACGCAAGCACTTGGGCAATGACTTGATGGGAAGCCTTGGAACACCCATTGTTGCAGTAGAAGGTGGTGTGGTAGAAGCTATGGGCTGGAACCGGTATGGTGGGTGGCGTGTAGGAATTCGATCCTTTGACAGCAAACGCTACTATTACTATGCCCATCTGCAAAAGGACCATCCCTTCGCCGAGGGCCTGCAAGTGGGGGACATGGTGCAGGCGGGGGATTTGATCGGCTTTATGGGCCGAAGCGGCTATTCTGACAAGGAAAATGTAAACAACATTGAAACAGTACACCTGCATTTTGGCATGGAGCTGGTGTTTGATGAAAGTCAGAAAGAGTGCAATAGTGAAATATGGATCAATGTATATGATATCGTGCGACTTTTAAGCAGTCATCGGGTCAGTTATCGGAAATCTGACGGAACATGGCAACGGGTATATCCGTTCACGGATCTGGATGTGGAAGAGTGGAAGCCGATGAAATAGAAGACCCCGCCTTACATCGTAAGGCGGGGTTTATGTAAAATCAGTTGTAATTGGGCGCGCAGATGTAGCGGATAAATGTGTTGCTGATCTTATAGGATTTTAAGCAGACAGAGCCACCGTCACTGGTTTCCTCACCGGAGTTGGTATTGCCCTCGACAGTGTAGAGAATGCCATCTTCATAGCGAACCACAATACCCACATGGTTGACAGTGTTATTGTTCCAATTGGATTTGAAGTACACAATGTCACCGGGCAGGGGCGTGTAAACGCCGTTGGCCACCTGCTTGCGGGAATAGGCATGGGCATTGGACTTAAACCAGTTGTAGCCGGTGGGGGTGTAGGCATGGTAGGTCACAATGTTTTTGGAAATATTGGCTTGATTGGCACACCAGGAAACAAACATCGCACACCAGGCTGCTTTTTCAAATCCACCGGGGCCGTAAAGATTGTTATACCACAGGCCATACTCGGTATAGTTTTTGCTGCCGCTGGCAAAGCCGGCCAGATCACTTTTTTTATTGCTCTCGGTATAACCGATCTGGGACATTGCGATATTGACGATATCTGTCCGCTGGTCGCCGGTCAGCTGGACATTGGTCAGCCGGCGGTAGAAGATACCCGTGGTGTAACTGCTGCTGAATTGGGACTCGACACTGTGAACAGGTAGACCTGTCAGCAACAGAGTGACGCACAATAGCAAGGCAATTGCAGTACGCCTGAGGGCGCTGCGATATGTAACCATAGGGATGGCCCCTTCCTTCCAGAATTGGTTTTATTATACAGAAAAAACAGAGTTCTGTCAATCCCTGGGGAATAACTGACAGAATATGGAAGAAAAATGACCGTCGGCAATTTCCTGAAATGGATAGAACTGAAAACAAGGATTGACTTCTTTTTATTCCTGGGATAGAATAAGAGGGATATAATACCACATTCCTGCCGAAGAAATGAGCGAAAGGAACTGGACCATATGAAATTAAATTCCAAACCGCAACAGCCTACCCGATCGTGGCGTGTAACGTTGCGCCCATATAAGGCTTGGCTATACCTGCTGCCGGCGTTCCTTTTTCTGGGCGTTTTTATGGTGTATCCGCTGATCGATGTTTTGATTTACTCCCTGGAAGAGGGGTTTAATTTTACATCGCAGGAGTCCTTTGGCGTGGGATTGTATAATTTTTCCTACGTGCTTCACGATCCCTATTTTCTACAGGCGGTGAAAAATACCTTCATTCTCGTATTGATCACTGTCCCTGTATCTACAGGCTTAGCATTGCTGATTTCTTTGGCGCTGAGTTCTGTCAAAAAACTTCGGGACTTTTTCCAGACCGTATTTTTCCTGCCTTATGTGACCAATACGTTGGCGGTGGGCCTGGTTTTTATGATCCTGTTTAAGAAAACAGCTTATTCAGATGGCCTGATCAATGTGCTTTTGAAGGCATTTGGGGGGCAGTCGGTGGACTTTATCGGCGGCCCTTATTGGGCAAAGATGCTGGTGCTTTGCATCTATACCGTGTGGATCGTGATGCCCTTTAAAATTATCATTCTGACCAGTTCTCTGGCATCGGTCAATCAGAGTTTCTACGATGCAGCCAAAGTAGACGGCACCAGTCAGGGCAGAATGTTCGCAAGAATTACCTTACCCATGATCTCTCCGTCTGTTTTCTATCTGGTCATTACCGGGTTTATCGGTGCATTTAAGGCATATAGCGATAGCGTTGCGCTGTTCGGTACGGATTTGAATGCGGCAGGAATGAATACCATTGTGGGCTATGTCTACGATATGCTCTACGGCAACAGTGGCGGATATCCGTCCTATGCGTCTGCGGCAGCAATGCTCCTGTTTGCTGTTGTGCTGACTATTACGGTTATTAATTTGATGGTCAGTAAAAAATATGTCCACTATCGTTGAGGGAAGTGCCATGAAGAAACAAGTGGATTATTCGATTATAGCTCGCAAGGCGGAACGCCGTCGGTGGGCATTGAAAGCCGGGACTTATGTATTTTTGAGCATCTGGGCTATCCTAGTACTGTTTCCGTTCTATTGGATGGTACTCAGTTCTGTTAAAAGTTACGGCGATTATAATGCAGAACAGATCCCACAGCTGATCACACTGCACCCTACTATTGAAAACTATAAGACGGCTTTCACTGCGGTGCCGTTGGCAAAGTATTTTATTAACACGATCATTTTCATGGTGGGTACCACAGCAATCATGCTGATCGTGACAGTGCTGGCGGCCTTTGCCTTTGCACGGCTGGAGTTTAAGGGAAAGAATTTGGCCTTTACTCTGATTTTGGCACTGATGATGATTCCCAGTGAGTTGGTGGTTATTACCAATTTTGTTACGGCAACCAATTGGGACCTGCGTAATACCTTCGCCGGATTGATCTTGCCGTCCGTTGCAAGTGTGTTTTATATCTACCTGCTGAAGGAAAACTTTGCCCAAATTCCGGATGAGCTTTACTACGCAGCCAAGGTGGACGGAACGACGGATCTGAAATATCTGTTTCAGGTGATGATTCCCATTTCTATGCCGACCATTGTTACAGTGACCATTTTAAAAGCAATTGAGTGCTGGAACAGCTTTGTCTGGCCCCGGTTGGTGACCGATGACGAAGCCTATTATCTGGTGTCCAACGGTATTCAGGCCATCCGGGAAAACGGCTTTGGCCGGGAAAATATTCCTGCCATGATGGCAGCGGCTGTGGTGATCTCCCTGCCATTGATCGTTGTATTTATCATCTTCCGCAAGAAGATCATGGAAGGTGTGGCCAGAGGAGGTATGAAGGGATGAAAAAAATCATTTCTTTTATATTGGTGCTGGCGATGGCCGCTGCACTGCTGGTAGGCTGCCACGGCTCTGTGGAACGCAGTCAATTTGTGGTGCCGGAAGCCTTTGATACATCTCGGGAATACGAAATTTCCTTCTGGGCAAAAAATGACACCAATAACGATCAGGTTGCGGTGTACAAAAAGGCGGTAGAAGATTTCCAAAAGCTGTATCCCAATGTGACGGTAAAAATCAAGTGGTATACGGACTACGGCAGAATGTACCAGGATGTCATCACCAACATCGCCACCGATACTGCTCCTAATGTCTGTATTACCTATCCTGACCACATTGCTACCTACCTGACCAGTGAAAACTGTGTTGTGCCTCTGGATGAGCTGATGGCCGACAAGAAATATGGCCTGGGCGGCAGCGAACTGCGATTTGACGGGGTGACCAAAGAGCAGATCATTTCCAAATTTCTGGGAGAGGGAAGGCTTAATGGCAAGCAATATGCCCTTCCTTTCATGCGTTCTACGGAAGCCTGTTATATCAATAAGACCTATGTGGAGAAATTAGGTTTTACATTGCCGGAGGTGCTGACCTGGGATTTCATTTGGGAAGTATCTGAGGCAGCCATGGCTAAAGATGAAGTGGGAAACTATCTGGTCAATGGTCAAAAGACTATGATCCCCTTTATCTACAAGTCAACGGATAACATGATGATCACCATGCTCAAACAGTTGGATGCCGGGTATTCCACGGCTGCCGGACATGTGGAGATTTTTAACGATACCACCATGGATCTGCTGACCGAAATTGCTGAACATACTGCCAGCGATGCATTTTCAACTTTTAAGATCTCCGGCTATCCTTCCAATTTCCTGAACGCAGGACAGTGTATTTTTGCCATTGATTCTACGGCTGGTGCGTCCTGGGCAGGAACAGATGCGCCCAATATCGACATCCCGGAAGATAAATTGGTGGAGTTTGAAACGGCGGTCATGACGGTTCCTCAGTTTGATACGAAGAATATCCAGATGATCTCCCAAGGTCCTTCTGTATGTGTGTTTAATAAAGAAGATGAGCAGGAAGTGCTGGCTTCCTGGCTGTTCACCCAGTTTTTGCTGACCGACGATGTGCAGATCGGCTATGCACAAACCGAGGGCTATGTTCCTGTTACTTCTAAGGCACAGCAGAGCGCAGCATATCAGGAGTATTTGGCGCAGGCAGGGCAGGATAACGGCTTGCATTATACTGTCAAGATGGAGGCCACCAAACTGCTGCTGGATAACACGGAGAATACTTTTGTGACAGCTGTGTTTAATGGTTCAGCAAGCTTGAGAGATGCAGCTGGACAGATGATCGAAGAAGTGACCAAAGCCGTCCAGCGTGGCAAGACTGTGGATGATGCGTTTTTGCAGAATCTTCAGCAGAATATGACCACCTTATACCACTTGGATGAGATTGAAACCGGTGGCGCAAGAAATGATTTAGGCCCCTTGCCGCAGACCTCTGTCTTTCTCTTGGCAGCCATTGGTGCTGCATGGGTGGGGATTGGTATATTTGCACTGATTGGCTGGAAAAAGAAACGAAAAAATCACTAAAAAGGTATTGATTTATTTTCTTTTTCTTGTATAATGGCATTGTGTTTACAAAACCAAAAACACAAAAAACAAAGGAGTATGAAAATGAAAAGACTGTTTGCTATGCTGTTGGCACTGGTCATGGTGCTGAGTTTGGCAGCTTGCGTCAACGACGGCACCACTACCACTGGCAAGAACGATGATACCACCGGTGTCCCGGATACCACCGCTGGTCAGACCGATCCTTCTAAGGTCATGAGCTATGCCGAGTATATGGCTGCCGAGCTGAAGTCTGAAGTTGTTATCGAGGCTTATGTTCAGGCTCATCAGGACTGGTGGGAAAACAAGATCACCGTCTACGCACAGGATCCCGATGGCGCATACTTTATCTATGAGATGACTTGCTCCGAGGCTGATGTTGCAAAGCTGACTCCCGGCACCAAAATCAAAGTCACCGGTTATAAGGCTGAGTGGGATGGCGAAGTGGAAATCGTGGATGCTACCTTCGAGTTTGTTGAGAGCGAAAAGTGGACTGCTGAGGCAATGGATGCAACTGCTCTGCTGGGCACTGATGATCTGATCAAGCACCAGAACAAGTTCGTTTGCTTCAAGGGCCTGACCATTGCGGCTATTACCTACAAGAACAACGAGCCCGGCGACGACATTTATGTAGATGTTTCCATCAACGATAAGACTTACAGCTTCTGCGTAGAGCGTTATCTGACCGGCCCCGATACCGATGTTTACAAGGCTTTCGCTGAACTGAAGGCTGGCGACAAGGTGGACATTGAAGGCTTCCTGTACTGGTATAATGGTGTTAACACCCACATCACCAGCGTCAAGAAAGCTGCCTGAGTTTTATATGACATACACCCCAATGCTTTTGCATTGGGGTGTTCTTTTTTGAAAAAGGGGGTAGAAATATCAAAAATAGGGTGGTATAATATACCTATGTATGAAAAAATACAGGAGGCGTTTTTAATGACGAAAATTGACATTTACTCCGGTTTCCTTGGGGCCGGTAAGACCACTCTGATCAAGAAAATGATTCAGGAAGCCTATCGGGGCGAAAAACTGGTGCTGATCGAGAACGAATTTGGCGAGATCGGTATTGACGGCGGCTTCCTGCAGGATGCCGGAATCAATATTACAGAAATGAACTCCGGCTGCATCTGCTGCTCTCTGGTGGGCGATTTCGGTAAGGCGCTGACGCAGGTCATTGAGCAGTACCATCCTGACCGTATTGTGATCGAACCTTCCGGCGTGGGTAAGTTATCGGATGTGGTAGCTGCTGTGGAAAAAGTGCTGGATCAGGATGTGGTGTTGGGTTACAAGGTGGCCGTCGCTGATGCAGGCAAGGTCAAAATCTATATGAAGAACTTTGGCGAGTTCTACAATAACCAGATCGAAACCGCTTCTACCATCATCCTGTCCAGAACGGATGCAATTCCTCAGGCAAAACTGGATGCTGCTGTAGCACTGCTGCGGGAGCATAATGCCCAGGCGACTCTGGTGGTCGCTCCCTGGAACGAACTGAGCGGAGAGCAGCTGCTGGAAGCCATGGAGGGTGCTACTTCCGTCCAACACGATCTGGAGGAACTGGAACACGACCATGAGCACCACTGCTGCCACGGCCACCACCATGATGAGGACGAGGAAGAGCACCACTGCTGCCACGGCCATCACCACGATGAGGACGAGGAAGAGCATCACTGCTGCCGCGGTCATCACCATGATGAGGATGAGGAAGAGCACCACTGCTGCCACCACCATGACCACGAGGAGCACGAGCATCATCACCATGAGCATGACGAACATTGTGGCTGCGGCTGCCATGACCACGATCATCACCACCATCATCATGCTGATGAGGTGTTTACTTCCTGGGGCGTGGAAACTGCTCACAAGTTTACCGTTGAGGGCATTGAAAATGCACTGAAGGCACTGGATACCGGCGATTACGGCATGATCCTGCGTGCAAAGGGCATCGTGGCCTGCGCCGACGGCGGTTGGATCCATTTCGACTATGTGCCGGAGGAAGAAAATGTCCGCATGGGCAGCGCTTCCGTGATCGGTAAGCTGTGTGTTATTGGCGCTCAGCTCAACGAGCAGGCCGTGGCTGACCTTTTTGGTGTGTAAGGAGATTGTATGACGGAAATTCCTGTTTACGCCTTTACGGGCTTTCTGGACTCCGGTAAGACCAAGTTTATCCAGGAAACCTTGGAAGATGAACGGTTCAATGCCGGCGAAAAGACACTGTTATTGGTGTTTGAAGAAGGGGAGGAGGAATATGATTTCTCCACCTATCCCCACAAGAATGTCTATCTGGAAGTGCTGGATCAGCGCACTGTTACCACCAAGCAATTGCAGGCACTGACGAAAAAGTATAAGCCCGAGCGGATCGTGGCGGAGTTGAACGGCATGGAACTGGTAGGGGATCTGTATACCCGTTTTCCGGTGGATTGGGTCATTGCACAGGAAGTGATGTTTGCTGATGCTACCACGTTTATGCAGTATAATGCCAATATGCGAAATCTGGTCATGGACAAGTTGATGGGTGCCCAGATGGTGGTTTTCAATCGTCTGACCAAGGGGGAGGATACTATGCCTCTGCACAAGCTGGTTCGTGCGGCCAACCGTCGGGTGGATATTATGTATGATTACACCGACGGCACCACCGCTTTTGACGATGTGGAAGATCCGCTGCCCTTTGATATTCATGCACCCGTTATCGAGATCAAGGATGAGGACTACGCTCTGTGGTATCGAGATGTAACGGAAGAACCGGAGAAGTACGATGGTAAGACGGTCACCTTTAAATGTCAGGCAGCTTTGCTGCGGCGAGAGAAAAAGGGAATTTTTGCACCCGGTCGATTTGTGATGACCTGCTGTGTGGATGATATTCAATTCCTGGGCATTCCCTGCTTGTATCCGGAGCCCATCGAACCCAGAGCTTGGTATATGGTGACGGCGAAAATTGCCGCTCAAAAGCACAGTATTTATCATGGAGAGATCGGCCCCGTATTGACTGCTATCTCCGTGACAAAGGCAGAGCCTGCTCAGCCGGACGTGGCAACATTCTAATAAAATCCCCCATGGTGAAGTTCAACACGGAAGTGAACACCATGGGGGATTTCTTATTTGTAGCTTGCGACATTTTGGCGGATCAGTGCGCGGCGGAGTCTGGCCTCGGCCAGACGAAGATCCGTATTGCTGGAGTCCTTGCTGGATAGAATAGATTTGGCTTTTTCGGCAGAGCGACCGGCTCTGGCGACGTCAATTTCATCTGCCCATTCAAATGTGGTACAGACGATGGTCGCCTCACCGTTTAAAACGCTGAGCATACCACCGATACAGGCACCGTGCCGGGTGCTGTCCTCCATAATGATGGTAGCACGTCCCATGCCCAGAGGGGCGACACAGTTCATATGATGAGCCAAAATGCCCAATTCACCGGTGGTGGTGCGAACATTCAGCTGCCGGACTTGACCTTCAAACTTGTTCCCATCCGGGCAAACGATTTTCAGGGCGAAGGTGGCCATGATCAGGCCTCCTTTGCGGCATTGTAGGCGCTGACCACATCATCGATGCTGCCTTTAAACAGGAAGAAGGACTCGGGGATATGATCGTGCTTGCCTTCAATGATCTCCCGGAAGGAGCGAATGGTATCTTTTAAGGGAACGTACTTGCCTTCGTAGCCTGTGAACTGTTCTGCGACAGAGAAGGGCTGGCTGAGGAAACGCTGCACCTTACGGGCACGGCCAACGGTGATCTTGTCATCTTCGCTCAGTTCATCCATGCCCATGATGGCGATGATGTCCTGCAATTCCTTGTATCGTTGTAAGATCCGCTGGACAGCACGGGCAGTTTCGTAATGCTCTTTGCCCAGAATTTCGGGAGAAAGGATACGGGAGGTGGAGTCCAGAGGGTCAACGGCAGGATAAATACCCAGAGAGGCAATGCCACGATCCAAAACAGTGGTGGCATCCAAATGGGCAAAAGTGGTGGCAGGGGCAGGGTCGGTCAAGTCGTCAGCAGGCACATAAACGGCCTGAACAGAGGTGATAGAGCCATCCTTGGTGGAGGTGATCCGTTCCTGCAATGCACCCATTTCTGTTGCCAGTGTAGGCTGATAGCCAACAGCAGAGGGCATACGACCCAGCAGTGCGGAAACCTCGGAACCTGCCTGGGTGAAACGGAAAATATTGTCGATAAACAGCAAAACATCCTGATGCTTCACATCCCGGAAGTATTCAGCCATGGTAAGGCCGGTCAAGCCGACACGCATTCTGGCTCCTGGGGGTTCATTCATCTGGCCGAAGACCATAGCAGTTTTGGAGATAACGCCGGACTCGGTCATTTCATTATAAAGGTCGTTGCCTTCTCTGGTGCGCTCGCCGACACCGGTAAAGACGGAGTAGCCGTTGTGGGCGGTGGCAATGTTATAGATCAGTTCCTGAATCAGAACGGTTTTGCCCACACCTGCGCCGCCGAACAGACCGATCTTACCGCCTTTGGCATAAGGACAGATAAGGTCGATGACCTTGATACCGGTTTCCAGCAGTTCTGTTGCAGGTTGCTGCTCGTCATAGGCAGGGGCAGGGCGATGAATGGGCCACTTCTCAGCAGCCTCCGGAGCAGGTTTTTCGTCAATGGGTTGACCCAACAGATTAAACACACGGCCCAGACAGCCATCGCCAACGGGGACGGAAATGGGCGCACCGGTGTCGATGGCTTCTACGCCTCGCTGCAAACCATCGGTAGAACTCATCGCGATGCAACGTACCACATTATCTCCGATATGTTGTGCAACTTCGGCAACAATGGTGCGGCCATCCAGATTTACTTCGATGGCGGCCAGCAATTGGGGCAGTTTTCCGTCAGGAAAGCGGATATCCAGAACCGGGCCCATGACCTGAACCACAGTTCCTGTATTCTTAGACATAGGATTCAACTCCTTGCTTTTTACTTAAGCGCCGGCGACGATCTCGGTGATTTCCTGGGTAATGGCAGCCTGACGGGCTTGGTTATACTTCAGGTTCAGCTCACTGATCATATCGTCGGCATTTTGCGTGGCGGAGTCCATGGCGGTGCGGCGGGCGGCTTGCTCTGCCGCACGGCTTTCGCACAGGGCACCATAAAGGATCCCACCGACATATTCGGGGATAATGGTTTCAAAGACAGTGGTGCTATCCGGCTCATAAATGATGTCGGAGGAATGGCCGGCGGTGCCGGAAACTTCCTGACGCAGCAGGGGAAGTGCCTGCAGTATGGCCGGTTCTTGGGAAAGGACGGAAACAAAGTTGGTATAACCGATCTGGATCTGTCCGTATTCGCCGTTCAAGTAGGCGTTGCACAGCTGCTTTGCCAGGGTAAAGCAATGGGAGGCAGTGATCTCTTCTGTGGTCATCTCAGTGGTGGAGAAGAGAGCGTAGCCTTTGCTTTTGAAGAATTCGGTGGCTTTTTTGCCAATGGGCAAAACCACAGCATTTTGATCTTCCATTGCGGAAACAGCCATTTTGAGGATATTGCTGTTATAGCCACCGGCTAAGCCTCTGTCACCGGCAATGACCACAAACAATGTTTTTTTACCGGCATTTCCCGTCAGATAGGGGGAAGCAAGGTCGCAGCTGGTGTCAGCAATGTTTTGAACGGTTTCGTATAAAGTTTCAAAATAAGGACGGGCGGTATACATCTGCGCCTGAGCCCGACGTAGTTTCGATGAGGCCACCATTTCCATGGCCTTGGTGATCTGTCGGGTGGATTTCATGCTGCGGATCCGTGTTTTGATTTCTTTGGAGGATACACCTGCCATGTGTCGTTTCCTCCTTTACAGCTGGTTTTGGGGCAGCAGGGAAGTGATGGCTTCCTTTAAGCGCTCCTCCACTTCCGGTTCCAGCTTTCCGGTGGTGCGAATGGCGTCCAGAACGTCGAAATAGCGACTTTCCATAATGGTTTCCAGCTGCTGCTCAAAAGAGGATACCTGCTCCACAGGAATATTTGTCAGATAGCCCTTGGTAACAGCGTAGATGATGCATACCTGCTGGGCAACTTCCTTGGGAGCATTATTCTGCTGCTTCAGAACGGCGACGATCCGCTCACCCAGTGCAAGACGAGCCTTTGTATCTGCGTCCAGATCAGAGCCAAATTGGGCAAAGCTTTGCAGTTCCCGATACTGAGAATACAATAGCTTCAAAGAGCCGGCCACCTTCTTCATCGCCTTGATCTGAGCGTCACCACCTACACGGGACACGGAAATACCGGGGTTGACAGCAGGCATGATACCTGCGTTGTACAGCTCGGTTTCCAGAAAAATCTGACCGTCGGTAATGGAAATAACATTCGTCGGAATGTAGGCGGACACATCGCCTGCCTGCGTTTCGATAATGGGAAGGGCGGTCAAGCTACCGCCGCCCAACTTGTCGGACAACTGTGCTGCACGCTCCAACAAACGAGAGTGGAGGTAGAACACATCGCCGGGGTAGGCTTCACGTCCGGGAGGACGACGGATCAGCAGAGAAATGGCACGATAGGCCACGGCGTGTTTGCTCAGATCGTCATAAATGACCAACACGTCTTTGCCCTGGTGCATAAAATGCTCACCGATGGCACAGCCGGTGTAGGGGGCGATATATTGCATAGGTGCCAGCTCGGAAGCGGTGGCGGAAACCACTAATGTGTACTCCATTGCACCGCTGAGGGTCAGGTTTTCCACCAGCTGGGCAACGGTAGACCGTTTCTGACCGATGGCTACATAAATGCAGATCACATCCTTACCTTTCTGGTTGAGGATGGTGTCGGTGGCAATGGTGGTCTTACCGGTCTGGCGGTCACCAATGATCAGCTCACGCTGACCACGTCCAATGGGGATCATGGAGTCAATGGCCTTGATACCGGTCTGCAGGGGACGACTGACGTGCTTTCGGTCAATGATGCCGGGGGCGGGCATCTCAATGGGACGATAACCCTCTGCATCAATGGGACCTTTGCCGTCAATGGGTTGACCCAGCGCATCCACGACACGGCCAATCATGGCCTTGCCCACAGGAACGGACACCACTTTACCGGTGCGGCGGACAATGTCGCCTTCTTTGATGCCGTTGTCGGAACCCAGGATCACAACAGCCACGCTTTCTTCTTCCAGATTCTGCGCCATGCCATAGGCACCATTGGGGAAGGAAAGCAGTTCGCCTGCCATACAGTTTGTCAGGCCGGAAACTCTGGCGATACCGTCACCTACCAAGATGACTGTGCCGGTTTCGTGGGTTTCCAGCTTGTGCTCGTAGTTTTTGATTTGATCTTTGATGATCTTTGTAATTTCTTCAGGTCTTAATTCCATACAGTACCTGCTTTCTGCATCAGAGTACGGTGTTTTTCAGCGTTTGGCGGATGGTTTCCAATCGATGGGAAACGCTGTCCTCCAACTGCTTACCGTCATAGTCCAGCCGCATGCCACCAAGAAGTGTTTTATCGATCTCATTGGACAGAAGAATGGTTTTTTTGGTAATAGCGGCCAGCTTGTCGGTCAGACGCTTGGTCTGCTCGGGGGACAGAGGCAGGGCGGTGACTGCTGTCACCGGTAAGATGCCGTTGTCCTGATAATAGCACTGACGAAAAGTTTCGCAGCAGTGAGAAAAATGACGAATATAGCCTTTTTCTACCAGAATTTTTAGAAAGTTCAATAAATAGGGATGAACTGCATTTTTGATACTCTCATCCACAAGGGCGCAACGCTCTTGCTTCGGCAGACTTTGGCAAGACAGCAGATCCAGATATCCGGGTGCTTGCACAAAACAGCGCTCCAGCATTTCCATTTGCGGTAAGACAGTTGCTGTCAGCTGTTCTTCCTGGGCAAGGGTGTAGATCGCCTGACCGTAAACTGTTCCGATACCGGTCATAGGCTTTCACCCAAATCGTCGATAAATTGATCGACCAATTTTTCGTGGTCAGAAGCCTTCAGCTCCCGATCTACCACTTTTTCGGCAATGGCGATGGCAATGACGGAAATTTCGTCTTTGGCATCGTTAATGGCCTTTTTCTTTTCTTGCCGGATGTCGGCGTTCGCTTTTTCCAGAATGGCATCTGCACGCGCATTGGCCTGGCGGATGATCTCATCCTCCCGTTTTTGCCCACGTGCCACAGCCTGCTGCACCATTTCTTCGCCGGTTTGGGCGGCGATGGCCAGCTTCTGGGTGTATTCTTCTTCCAGAGCCAGAGCACTTTCCTTTGCGGCACCGGCATCAGCATACAGATCGTCGATTTCTTTCTGGCGGTCTGCAATCATTTTCATAACAGGCTTAAACAAAAATTTTGTGCCGACAAAAATGACTGTCAGAGTGTTTAAAAGAGTGAACAGCGCATCCCACAGATTCACACCGATAAAATCTTGAAAGTAACCCACGCACTTCGCTCCTTTCGTGTTAAAATCAGAAAAGAGTGTATCTTACAGCGTGAACAGGATCAAGATAGCGGTGACCAGAGAGTAAATACCGGTTGATTCGGTGATCGCACAACCCAAGATCATGTTGGTACGCAGATTGCCTGCAGCCTCCGGCTGACGAGCCATACCGTCCAAAGCGTGGCTGACAGCATTGCCTTCACCAAGAGCCGGGCCGATAGCGCCAATGCCCATACATAGACCTGCACCCAGTGCCTTACCTAAAATAGCCAAACCTTCGCCAATACCCATAATGATTATCCTCCTAAATTGTTATTTGTTTATGGTTTATTGTAATTTGATTGCTGATAAAGTTAAATGGTGGCTTCTTCCGGTTCCGGAAGGGAAGAGCCGATATACACCATGGAAAGCAGGGTAAATACCAGCGCTTGAATGAAGCCGGAGAAAAAGTCAAAATACACGGAAAGCACTGCCGGGATGCCATAGGCAAAAATGGGAACGCCGGTGAGAATATTCAGTGCTTCCAGCAGGCCGAACAGGCCAATGACAAACGTAACGATACAGATCAGTTTTGGGAAAAACTTTCCCTTTTTCTTAGCCCACAGGAAAAACAGCAGGCTACCTGCGATCATAAGAACAGCGCCCATGAGCCAGCCGGCAGAAGAAACAAGCCCCAGCACTACCGTTGACAGCAACGTTAGTGCAGCATAGACGATGGCTGCGATGATGCCACCTACGGACACGTTGCTGAAATGACGGAAGGACATGGAAAGGGGCTGGGCAATGTCGGAAATGATGTTCATGGGGTTAATGTAGTTTTTCAGGAACTTTGCAACGCCGTTGTTTTTGATGTTGTTATACCAGATGATGAATGAAACCATCAAAGCCCAGGTGGCGGTACAGTTGATATCTGCGGTGGACGAACGTAAAAATCCGGTCAGGCCGATGTAACTGCCACAAATGCTGCAAAGAAACAGGCAGCCCATAAAGGGAGTCCAGTGGATATTATGGGTGCCCATGGCGGAAACCGTCAGATTGGTGATCATAGAAACACCTTTTTCAACCAGAACCTGCACTTTTCCCGGACGTTTTTCGATTTTTCTGCCCAAGAGGATGAAAGCAACACACAGAATGACCGTCACCAAAAAAGAAGAAACTGTGGTTTGTGTAATGGGAATGCCGCCGAAAATCGGAATGGTGAAATAGACAAATGCGCCATTTACATCAATATTCATGGATTTTTCTCACCAGACTTTCTGAAAAATTCGCTGACCGTCAGAATCGGACGGGTGAATACCAGCGGTATGACCATGGCAAGGACATTGCAGTAGCCACTTTTGGCAAAGACGATCAAGATAACAGCCATAGCCAGTAATCGCCCTGCCATAGAAGACTTGATGGTGGCTTTGCCACCCTTGACATCCTGATTTATGGCTTTGTCGGCGGCGATCATGGCGGACATTGCCATGACAAAGAAATTGCCGATGGACACCAGTGCACCGATAATACCGCCCAAAAGGACCGTTCGGTCAAAGTGATGCAGCAGGGCAAAAGCGCCGATCATCAGTCCTGTGCAGATCACCTGACCAACGGCCACAATGCCGGTTTCAACCAAAACGAGTTTACGAGAATTCATTGGAAAACCTCCAAGTTAGTCATGCTCTGAAAAGGACACCGGTGGCGGCTCGTCCTTCTTCTTGTTTCGGGTCAGACGCTCCAGCGTCTTGAGAGAGGCACGCAATCCGTCAAAGGCGGAGTAGATCCCCAGACCCAGAGCCACCCAGAAGATCCATTGTCCCCAGCCGAACCGGCTTTGCAGCCACAGAGCCAGCAACGGAAAACCGATCAAGGGTAATGCAACGGAAAGACCCAATTGTGTCAGCCATACCAACAGGCTCAGATCTTTCATGTGCAGTCCTCCTTGCTAAAAATACTTCAAATAATATTATATGCTACACAGACGGGAAATTCAAGAATTTTTTCTTTAAGCAATTGTGAAATTATGTTTAACTTTGGGGAAAATAAAAGAAAACAGAAAGGCAGATCCACAACAGAATTTACAAAAAGCAACCCTCGGAAAAGGTTGACTTTGGTCAAAATTTTGCATATAATAACCGTATATATTTTGGAAGACTATGGCAGGTGCTTTTATGGCAGTAAAAAAACAAGAACAATATGGTAACTCCAGCATATCTATGCTGAAGGGAGAAGACCGGGTGCGTAAGCGTCCGGCGGTTATTTTTGGCTCAGATGACCTGGAAGGATGCAAACATGCTGTTTTTGAGATCCTTTCCAACGCCATCGATGAGGCCAGAGAAGGCCACGGCGATACCATCATCGTCACGCGCTATGAGGATCTGAGCGTGGAAGTGGAGGACTTTGGCCGGGGTTGCCCTGTGGATTATAATGAAAAAGAAAAGAGATTCAACTGGGAACTGGTGTTCTGTGAAATGTACGCTGGCGGCAAATACGGCGAAAATGGTGAGAACTATGAGTATTCTCTGGGATTGAACGGCTTGGGTTCCTGCGCTACCCAGTATGCTTCTGAATTTTTCGATGCCACCATTCGCCGGGATGGTTTTCGGTATGACCTTCACTTTGAAAAGGGGCGCAACATCGGCGGCCTGAAGAAAGAACCTACTGATCGAGGTAGAAAGACCGGTTCTGTTTTCCATTGGAAGCCGGACAAGCAGGTTTTTACGGATATCAATATCCCTGTGGACTACTACCGGGATGTGCTGCGCCGTCAGGCTGTGGTCAACAAGGGCATTACCTTCAAATTCCGCAACCAGGTGGGGCGGAAGTTTGAAGAAGAGGAATTCTGTTATGCCGATGGCATCAAACAGTATATCGAGGAAATGGTGGGGGATAATGCCTTCACCATGCCTGTTTACTGGGAAACGGAGCGCCGTGGTCGAGATGCGGAAAACCGCCCGGAAATGAAACTGAAGATCACCACTGCCTTCTGCCTGAGCAAGCAGGTCAGCCACATTGAGTACTATCACAACTCTTCCTGGCTGGAATACGGCGGAAGCCCCGATAAGGCAGTGCGTTCCGGTTTTACCGCTGCTTTTGATAAGTATTTGCGAGATAACAATAAATACACGAAAACAGAAAACAAAATCATTTTCCAAGATATTCAAGATAGTCTGGTTCTGGTCAGCAACTGCTTTTCCACCATCGGCTGTTTTGAAAACCAGACCAAAAAGAGCGTTAACTCCAAGTTTACACAGGAGGCAATGACCGCTTTTTATAAAGAACAGCTTCAAGTCTGGTTTATTGAGAACAAGCAGGAGGCAGACCGTGCCGCCGAGCAGATCCTCATTAACAAGCGGGCAAGAGAATCAGCGGAAAAAACCAAAACCAATATTAAGAAAAATCTTTCTGCCAAGGTTGACATTGCCAATCGGGTGCAGAAGTTTGTGGATTGCCGCAGTAAAGATGTGGACAAACGGGAACTTTATATCGTGGAGGGCGACTCCGCATTGGGTAGCGTTAAGCTGTCCAGAGATGCAGAGTTTCAGGGGATCATGCCCGTACGCGGTAAGATTTTGAATTGCTTAAAGGCGGATTATACCAAAATTTTTGCTTCTCCCATTATCACAGACCTGATGAAAGTGTTGGGCTGCGGCGTGGAGATCCAGGGGAAAAAGGCGAAAGACCTTTCTTCCTTCGATATTGATAATTTGCGCTGGAATAAGGTGGTCATCTGTACGGATGCTGACTACGATGGATTCCAGATCCGCACCTTGATCTTAACGATGATCTATCGGCTGTGCCCGACCCTCATTCGAGATGGCTATGTGTATATTGCAGAGTCGCCCCTGTTTGAGATCACCTGCAAGGATAAGACCTGGTTTGCTTACAACGAGCCGGAAAAGGCAAAGATCCTGAAGGAACTGGAGGGGCAGAAGGTGAAGATCCAGCGCTCCAAAGGTTTGGGCGAAAATGATCCGGAAATGATGTGGATGACCACCATGAACCCGGAAACCCGTCGCCTGATCAAAATCATGCCGGAAGAGGCAGAGCGGACAGCCCATTATTTTGATGTGCTGCTGGGTGATGCGCTGAATGAGCGTAAAAATTTCATCGCCGAAAACGGTGCCAAATATCTGGAACTGGCTGATATTTCCTAAAGAAGAAGGAGCCAAATATGGCAAAAAAGAAACAACCTGAACAGGATAAAAAGAAAGTAAATACCGACGGCATTATGGGACTGGTGGGATCCACCACCGAGCAGGCTATCTCCGAAACTTTGGAGATCAACTATATGCCCTATGCAATGTCGGTCATAGTCTCTCGGGCAATCCCGGAAATCGACGGCTTTAAACCTTCCCATCGGAAACTGCTGTATACCATGTACAAAATGGGATTGCTGACCGGTGGCCGTACAAAATCTGCCAATATCGTCGGTCAGACCATGCGCCTAAACCCCCATGGCGATGCGGCCATTTATGAAACCATGGTGCGCTTGGCCAAGGGCAATGAAACATTGCTGCATCCGTTTGTGGATTCCAAGGGCAACTTCGGTAAAGTCTACTCCCGAGATATGGCCTACGCTGCCGCCCGTTATACGGAAGCCAAACTGGACAGCTTTGCTTCCGAGATTTTTAAGGATATCGACTGCGATACCGTGGATATGGTGGATAACTACGATGCCACCATGAAAGAGCCGTCCTTGCTGCCTACCACATTCCCCAATGTGCTGGTGTCGGCCAATCAGGGCATTGCTGTTGGTATGGCTTCCAATATCTGCTCGTTCAACCTGAAAGAGGTTTGCGACACCACCATCGCTCTGATGGACGATCCTGACCATGATATTCTGGAAACATTGCCCGGTCCGGATTTTTCCACCGGCGCAGAGCTTCTGTATGACGATGCCACCACCCGGGAGATCTATTCCACAGGCCGCGGCAGCTTTAAACTCCGTGCCAAGTGGCGCTATGTCAAAGAGGGGAATATGATCGAAATTTATGAGATCCCCTATTCCACCGCCACGGAAGTCATTATGGACAAGGTGGCAGAGCTGATCAAAAACGGCAAGATCAAAGAGATCAACGATATGCGTGACGAAACAGATTTGGGTGGCCTGAAGCTGACCATTGATCTCAAACGTGGCGTTGATCCGGAAAAACTAATGCAGAAGCTGTATCGTCTGACGCCCTTGCAGGATAGTTTCCCCTGTAATTTCAATATTCTGATTGCCGGAATGCCCAGAGTGATGGGTGTGGGTGAGATATTGGAAGAGTGGACAGCTTGGAGAATGGAATGTGTCCGCCGCCGGATCTTCTTCCAGATCCAGAAAAAGGAAGATCGTCTGCATTTGCTGAAGGGCTTGGAACGGATCTTGCTGGACATCGACAAGGCCATTGCCATCATTCGGGAAACGGAGATGGAAAATGAGGTCGTACCCAATTTGATGATCGGCTTTGGTATTGACGAGGTGCAGGCCAATTATGTAGCAGAGATCAAGCTGCGTAATATCAACAAAGAATATATTTTGAAACAGACCCGAGCTACCACCGATCTGGAAAAGGAAATTGCAGAGTTGCGGGATATTCTGGGAAGCAATCGGAAGATCCAGAATGTAATCAAGAAAGAACTGAAAGCTGTTTCCGAAAAGTTTGGTCAGCCCAGAAAAACGGAGATTATCTATAATATCGACGAGATCCAACCGGAAACCGAAGAAGAGGAGATCCCAGACTACCCGGTAACGGTTTTTATATCCAAAGAGGGCTATCTCAAAAAAATCACCGCTCAATCCCTGCGGATGAGCGGTGAGCAGAAGTTTAAAGAAGGCGACAGCCTGCTGCAGACGGTGGAAACCACCAATCGGGCGGAATTGCTGGTATTTAGCGATAAATTCCAGTGCTACAAAACAAAACTTTCCGATTTTGATGACTCCAAAGCATCACTTTTGGGTGATTATCTGCCTCAGAAATTAGGCATGGAAGCAGGGGAGAGTGTGGCGCAGATCATTTTCCCCGGGGACTATAAGGGCTTTGTCCTGTTCTTCTTTGAAAATGGCAAAGCTGCAAAAGTTCCGCTTTCTGCCTATGAAACCAAGACTAACCGTAAGAAACTGACCGGTGCCTACTGTGACAAGAGCCCGTTGAAGACAGCATTTGCCTTGGATGTGGACGAGCAGGTGGCGGTGTTGACCTCCGACGGCCGTTGCGTTATTTTCTCCACAGCACAGCTGCTGCCGAAGACCACTCGAAACACACAGGGCGTATCCATTGTCAGCCTGAAAAAGAAGGCAACTGTGACGCAGGCGATACTGGCACAGCACAGTGGCGTGGTCAATCAAAGCCGCTATCGTACCCGGACCCTTCCTTCCGCCGGCGCGATCTTAAAGGAAGAAGACAGCCAAGATAAACAAATCCAATTTGAGGTTTAAGGAGTATCGATGATGAAAAAGTTTTGGGATCGTTACAGCTGGTTTTTGCTGACGGTACTGGGCAGCACTGCATTTGGTCTGGCTTTTGCTATTTTCCTGGCACCCAATGGAATGAACGGCGGTGGTATTTCCGGCCTTTCGCAATCTCTTCTGATGCTGTTTGGCGGCGCAGAAGTGGCTAATAAGCATACCGGTCTGTTGACCATTCTCATCAACTTGCCGCTGTTTGCTATTGGCGGCTTGAAAATCGGCAAGCGATTCTTCTTTGGCTCGCTGCTGGGATTGAGCGTCAGCTCCATGCTGATGGACTATTTTCCTGTGGCATGGATCCCTACCATTGCAGATCCGCTGTTGGGCGCAATTTTCGGCGGTGTGATCTCCGGCATTGGCCTGGGCTTTGTGTTTATTAGCGGTACATCTACCGGTGGCAGTGATATTGTGGTTCGGTTAGTAAAGCTGAAGGCGAAGAATATGCCCATCGGTCAGATCGCCCTGGTTTTTGACATGATCGTTGTTGTCCTGACAGCTATTGCCTATGGCGATTTCAATAATGCGCTCTATACAGCCATTACAGTCTTCCTTTGCGATAAGATGATCGATGCTGTGGCCTATGGATTTGACTATTCCAAGGTGGCCATGATCATTTCCAGGGAATACGAAAAACTGCCTGCCATTATTGATGCCAAGCTGGGCAGAGGTTCTACCTTCCTGTACAGCCAGGGAACCTACTCCAAGACCGACAGCAAAGTGGTCCTGGTGGCAGTGAAGCGCCAGCAGATCAACGATCTGAAGGAATTGGTGGTGGAAGTCGATCCCAATGCGTTTGTTATTTTGCAAGAAGCTCACCAGGTGCTGGGCGACGGATTTGCAAAGCATACGAAAGATTCTCTTTAAAAAGCAGGGAGGCTACGGATGCCGCCCTGGTGGATATGAAAAATGCCCTGTAATGATCGGCGATCATTACAGGGCTTCTTTTTACAGTGCAAAAGCGACCAGAGCCACATCCTTGCCCAGCTTCTTGGACAGAGCGGCTTCCAGTTCGGTGATCTTGGCCAGAGCCTCAGCATCCTCGCTCAGAGAAGCGTAGCTGATGGGGCTATATGCGACCAGAGAAACTTCCTTACCGGTTTTGGCAGCCAGTTCCTTTTCCAGAGTGGTGATGGAGGCCAGCAGTTCTTCCTGACCGTTGAGGTTGGTGTAAGTTGCGTTCATTTTGTAACTCTCCTTCCATTATGATATCTGGCAGATTATAGCATCAGATATTCGGGAAAACGTGAATAAATTGTAAAGTTTTTTGCCGGAAGGAGAAAGTGTATCTTGTTTCTTTCTGGAAAAGACGCTATAATAGGATCATCGATCAAAGGAGGGAACCCCATGACAGAGAAGGAACTGGTTACTTTGGCAGAGGAGGAAGGCTTTTCCGGGGCAGTACTGGATGTAGCAGATGTGCCTGTAAATGCACAATTTCGTCCTTTCTGCGAGGAAAATCGCTGTGGGCAATATAATGCCAATTATTCCTGTCCACCCACTTGCGGAACAGTGGAGCAATTGCACCGGAAGATCCTTGCCGGGGAGCAGGCACTGGTGCTGAAAAGTGAATGGCCTATTGAGAGCTATCAGGATGAGCAGGCTATTCGTCAGGGAAAGTCCGCCCACAATAACGCTATGCTGGGGCTGCTGGAAAGGCTGAATAACATGGGCTATGATGGCTTGATGATTGGCGGAAGCTGCTGCTCGCTGTGTGACCCCTGTAAAATGGTAACAGGTGAGCCCTGTGCTTTTCCGCAACTGCGGTTTAGCTGTATGTCAGCTTACTGCGTGGATGTGGCACAGACCGCCAAGCGGTGCGGTATGGAATTCCAGTGGGACAGTACCCGACTGTACATATATGGAATGATTATTTTGAGAAAGTGTAAATGAGTGGAAAACATCTATTGACTTTTTACAGCTGCATGCTATAATGACCTGTGGGCACCGATCGGTGCATTGTAACTACAAAACCAAATAAGCTACATGGCGTCCTCCATCATGACTGCCGATTTCGGCAGGTGCGAGAGATTAGGAAACCCGGTGAGAGTCCGGGGCTGATGCCCGTTGCTGTATGTGCAGGAGTTTGTATTCATGGCGTGAGCCGGTCACTGGGGAAACCTGGGAAGGCGGAATGCAAACGCAGGAAGTGATCTTCCCCAATGCACGAGCCAGAATGTCGGCCATGTTCGAACTTGAAGGGCACTTCTGGGACGGAGTGCGGGACAAGCATTATTTGGGGCGAAAATATACGGTCGCATTGGCATTTTATGCCAATGTGGCCTTTTTTTATTTGCAGACCACCGCCAGTGAATGGCGGTTGAGATAAATTCCGGCTTATTCGTGGCGAATGTGTGCCTTTTTTTGAAAGATGCACATAGCTGAACAAGGGAACTCCGGTGAAAATCCGGGACACGGCGGTTCGTGCCGCTGTGCTGTCAGTGCAAAGTTGACTTTCTTTCCGTGAAAGCGGGTCATTGGGCGAAAGCCTGAGAAGGCGGGAAGCAACGCTGGAAAACCTGAATGCACAAGTCAGAAGACCTACGAACCGTGCATTTTGTGCGGCTTAAGCGACACACTGCCTGGCGGTGTGAGCCGGCTGACTCTTTATTGCGCCGAAAGGCGAGCAAATACATTATATTTATTTTTGGAGGACAAAAGAATATGAAGAAAAAGTTGCTTTCCTGGCTGCTGGTGTTGGTACTGGTGGTGGGACTGCTGCCTGTCAGTGTATTTGCGGCAAATACTGTTTCCGGTAACTGCGGCAGCTCTGCTACATGGGAACTGGATCAGGACACCGGTGTGCTGACCATTTCCGGCTCCGGTAGCATGGAGACCTATAACTACAGCAAAAAGGCACCCTGGATCGCCTATCAGGATGATATCAAGACCATCATCGTGGAGGAGGGCATTACCACTATCGGCAATTATGCCTTCAACGGTATGAAAGACGTTGAGATGATCTCGCTGCCTGAATCTCTGACCTCTATTGGCAGTCAAGCTTTCTATAATGTGACAGCTGCAATTGCCTTTGCAGGTACGGCATCTGACTGGAGTTCTATTTCCGGTTCCGGTAAGAGCGCTGCTACAAAATATCTGTACACACTCAACACTGGCCGGGATGACATTGCACAGGTCAAGACCCATGCCAAAAGAAATTATTTGTTTATCACCGACGATGATGCAACCAAAGCGTTGTCCATCACCATTTCCAAGCCTGGTAATCTGAACAATGTGACCTTCACCTGGTATGTCAGCGAAACAAACAGCACTTCTGACGGTGTTGCGGTTGCTGCAAGTAAGGTTTCTGTCAGTGCCGACGGTCTGACTTCCTATTGTACCCCCGACATTTCCACAGTAGGTGTTCGCTACTATTACTGTGTCGTTACATCCAAGCTGGGCATGGAAACTGTTTCCGTCAACTCTGCACCTTCTGCCGTGGAAGTGATGAGCAGAGTGTGGGCAGGTCATGGTAGTCAGGAAGATCCCTTTAAGCTGGCTACTGCTGCGGATCTGAAAAAACTCAGCGACTTTGTAGCCGAGGGTAACACCGCAGAAGGCCTGTATTTTGCAATTACAGATAACATTGAGCTGCCTGCCGGCTGGACACCCATTGGTGGCCCCAAAGCAGGAAAGACCTGGACACCTTTGCTCATGGCACAGGATTATAATCTGTTTAAAGGCCATATTGATGGCGCAAAGAACGATGGTTCCGGCGAATGCTGGACGATCACCGTTCCCAAGGGCGGCAAAACCATGATGGGTGCTGTGTCCGGTGCGACCATCTCTAACCTGAATATCTACGGCGAGCGGATCGAGGGTTATGGTGTAGTTGAGTATTATGCACAGGACAAGACCGTTTCTCCCATTGTTGTCATTGACAATGTGACCCTGAAGTCCGGTACACATACCATGAAATCCGGCTTTATCGGCGGCTATGCTTCCGGTGTGGACTCTGTTATCATTCGCAATAGTACAGTTGAGGCAGGGGTTGTCATCGGTGATGACGGCACCTATCCTGAATGGGCAGAGGAGCTGGAGAAAACTTATAAATACAATTGGGGTCCCAATGTGGGCGAAAGCCATCTCAATTGTTTCGTCCAGTATAATGATATGGTTGGCTCTTTCGCCGGTTCTATGAGCGGCACGATTGAAAACTGTGTCAGCTATGCAAAGGTCTATGGCCGTGACTTCGTGGGTGGTATCCTGGGCTTTAAGGGTCAGTCCATGGGTGATTGCATCGTTAAAAACTGCACATTCGCTGGCGAAGTTCATGCGTCCGGCGAATATGCCGGTGGTATCATTGGCGCCGGTTTTTTGTCTTCCACTGCACCCAATACCCCTGCTACGACCATTCAGAATTGTGTGGTGACCGGCCTGGTGGAAGGTAAGGAATATGTAGGCGGTATCCTGGGTGGCGAGCAGATCGCACAGTGCTGGAATAACGGTATTGGTTATATCCAGAACAACAAGTTTATCGGTGGCCTGCGTTCTTCCGGTGACTATGTGGGCGGCATCATCGGTTATATGCGTTCTTTGAACCGCTATACCAACATCAATAATAACCTCTACAACGGTGCCGAAAAGGGCATTGGTGGTGTACAGTACGTTGATACCAACAATACAGAGCATGAAACAAGCAGTGGTGTACTCTATTTCAACACAGAAAATGATACAAGTGGATGCCCTGCGGTAGCAGGTTGTGCATGGAAAAAACAGCATAACCGTACGGATGACCCTCTGGGGGCAGATGCTGAAAATCTGACAAAGAAGATCACTTTGGATAGAATTGAAGTGAGTGGCACTTGCAAGACAGAGTATGCCTTCGGTGAAGCGTTGGATCTGAGCGGTCTGACGGTGACTGCCTATTGGTCTGATGACACGACCAGTGAAATTCTGCACAGCATTCTGCAGATCAACGGTTACAGCAATGTAACAGTCGGTGAACAAAATGTTACGCTGAGCTTCTGCGGCCAGTCCGTGGAGATTCAGGTAACTGTTAAGCCTGTACGCAATATTGTATCTATCGAGAAGACCGGCAGTGATGGACTGATGGACACCTACACCATTACCTATGCTGACGGTACCACCAGCACTTTCACAGTTACCAATGGCGCCACCGGCGACAAGGGCGATAAAGGTGACAAGGGCGACAAGGGTGACACCGGCGCCACCGGCGACAAGGGCGATAAAGGTGACAAGGGCGACAAGGGTGACACCGGCGCCACCGGCGACAAAGGCGATAAAGGCGATAAAGGCGACAAGGGCGACAAGGGTGACACCGGCGCCACCGGTGCCACCGGCGACAAGGGCGATAAAGGTGACAAGGGCGACAAGGGTGATACCGGCGCAGCAGGCAAAGATGGTATTACGCCCCAGATCCGCATCAATGCAGAAACCAACGAATGGGAAGTTTCCTATGACAATGGTACGACCTGGATCTCCCTTGGCGTAAAGGCCACCGGTGCTACCGGCGATAAGGGTGACAAAGGCGATAAGGGCGATAAAGGCGACAAGGGTGACACCGGCGATAAAGGCGACAAGGGCGATAAAGGTGACACCGGTGCAGCTGGTACCAACGGAAAAGATGGTGCTGACGGCAAGGATGGAGCCAATGGAAAGGACGGTGTCGATGGCAAGGACGGCGTCAATGGCGAAAATGCCAACGAAAATATGACCGTTGCTGCAACTGCCATCGCCGGCGTTTCTCTGGCCAGCAACATTGCTCTGGTCGTGTATTTGCTTCTCAAGAAAAAGAAATCCTTTTGATTACTGAAAACCAATCTTTCAATTCTTAGCATGATCCCACGCATTTGACCAAAGGTTGCACCCCGGCAACGGGGTGCAATCAAATCTAAATTTGAAAACACATCGTCAAATAAGACGGTTGAATATAGATCACTGTAAACACAGAATTATACAAAGAAGTTTTTATTATATCTGCCACGGCAAGATGTATGGAGGTTTATATGAAGAAAAAAACATTATACAATCTGATCATGGTGGCGATTATTGTGGCCATTGTGGCAGGCGGTGTTTTTGGGGTGGGCTACATTCGGGGCTGGTTTGACCGAACGGATGGCGGCCTGATCCTGCAAAATATTGTGGGTGTGGTTCGTATGGAGCGAGCCGGTGTCAACTATACGGTGGATGGGGACACGGTATTGCGCCCCGGCGATATGATTGCAGCTCAAAAAGGAGCGACGGCGGTCATTGCAATGGGAAATAACCGCATTACACTGGGCGGTGGCGCAGAAGTAACCATAACAGATGTTGAAAAGGCAGAGGTGCATCTGACTGCCGGGGAGCTGTTTGTTCATACGGAAGATTCGGTGCATATTACCTTCGATGCAGAGAATACCAATTTAGATGCTGGTTTTGGCGTGCAGCTGTCTGCGGGCAATGGCCAAGGCAGCAATGTTGTTCAGCTTGCGGTAACGAATGCGACTGTGGCTATCAGTTACCGCATGGGCGCACAGACGGTCAGCGTATTTCGGGGCAGTTTGGATGATTTATCCGCCGGGCAGCAAAAAGAATATGTAGGCGGAAAGACATCTATCTCTGATATCAAAGTGGATAGCCTGAATAGTTTTGTGATTGCACAGATTCGGAAAGCAAACAAGGACGTCAGCTTGTGTGTGACAAATCAGGAACTGGATGAGCTGGAGGAAAAACGTCGTCAAGAGTTGGAAGATATGATCAATGGTTCCACAGAACCGA
>CAZPJH010000014.1:18204-27976 GCA_964586875.1 uncultured Oscillospiraceae bacterium | reverse complement strand
TTCCCAGGCGCCACGGGCAATGGCCTCATTGCCACTCATCAGATGTTTTTCCAAAGGATTACCGCCTTTCATTTTTCTCTAATAATCGGTTGCCGGTCAAAAGAAACCACGGCAAAACTCTATCGTATATTGTAACACACCCGAAAGCAAAAGAAAAGCTTTTCCATCTGCACCTTTTGCCGAATTTCCGGGTCAAAAACTGTACAATTCGTTCAAGAAACCAGCTTCTTTTGTACTTTCTGTGACGGACATATTAATTTTTTATGTCGGTCACAGACAAATGGCCGCCCGATATCCACAGATATCGGGCGGCCAGGATCAATCCACAGGAACAGGGCGATATTTGGCTGTAAAACTTTCTACATCAATGCGGATGACCCCTACCACATCGGCAAGTTTCTCCGTAAACATAAATTCTTTTCCCACCTGCGTCTGCATCAAAACAGTCAAACTATGCTGTTTTTCTGCCACATCATCGACGATCACAGCTTTTCCTCTGCCCATCAGACTGGAATAAGCCATACCGTACTTGCAGGCTACTTCATTGGTAAAAGGCTGCACATCACATTCCATTTCAAAAAATACATTGGGATTGATACGCAGGATATCCAGCTTTCTCCCCCGGCGTGCACCGTGAAGATAGAGGGTCAGCTTTCCATCTTCCAGGAGATAGCCATAGTTCATCGGTACCACATAAGGCTCCGCCCCATCCACCATGCCAAGATGCAGGATCTTGGCGCTTTGCAGAATATGGCGGATATGATCTTCATCTGTCACCTGTCGTTCTCGTCTTGTCATGCCGTTGGACATGGATTTTCCTCCTCACTTTTGATGACTGTTCTTAAGTGCCAGTTTTGCAAGCTCCACTTGACTGCGGCTGACGCTCTTTCGATCATCATATCGAACCTGAAGATAGATCTGCCGCAGTTGAGCCGCACTTTCCGGATGCGTTTCCGGGCTGATCCGCTCCAAAACATCGGCACTGGTATCGCTGCGGCGCAGTTTCATTCCCCACCCCTGTTCGATCAGCAAAAAATCACGGTAGATCTGGCGCACTTTTTTGCGATTGAAACGGCGCAGTGTTTTTTCTTTTTACTGTCACCCTGAATATAATTTCGAAACTCTCCCACCGTCGATGAATCCCGTTGCATACCCGGCCCATTTTTCTCCAGTAGCACCAGTCCCAGCCCCACCAATATCAAAATCAAAAAGATCATAGGCTCGTCACATCCTCAAAGGGCACTTTCAGCTCCTCGATCGTTGCCTTCAAAAATCCTTCCACATCCGTCCGATTTCCGGAAGCGGAAATGTGCCATAGGACTCAATGGGATTTTGGGTAGCCATGACCATATACGGTTCCTGCATCGCATATGTTTTTCCGTCTACGGTGATCTGGCCTTCTTCCATAGCCTCCAGTAATGCCGACTGTGTTCTGGGTGTGGCACGATTGATCTCATCGGCCAAAATCATCCCGGCAAACAGGGGGCCGGGACGGAACTCAAACTGTCCTTCTTTGGGATTATAAAAATTGATGCCCGTTAAATCAGAAGGCAGCAAATCCGGCGTGAACTGAATGCGTTTAAAATCGCCGCCCACCGTCCGGGAAAAGGATCGGAAAAGCATGGTCTTTCCGGTGCCGGGTACATCTTCCAGCAGCACATGACCTCCGCAAAGAAAACTAACCGTGATCTGTCGAATGACCTCTTCCTTGCCCACGATCACCTTACCGCAATTGTCAATGATTTTCCGAGCATAGAGTTGAAACTTTTCCGGATTCATAGGTCATCCTCCTGACATTTTTCTTTTATTATAACATTTCCGTCTGATTATGCAATCTTTTTCTGGGACAAAAAAAGCGTGCTGCAGGTCAATGCAACACGCTTTTTTCAGCTTATTCGTGGACGCCTTCAGACTTATCCAAAATAGCGCCGGTCTGGGCATCGATCAGATAGGTATAGCCTTCCGCTCCTGCCTCAATGTGGACTTCATAGCAGGGTTTTCCGTCTTCTGTGCCCACGTGGGTGTGGATGCTGACATCGCTTTTCTTCAGGCCTGCATCCTTCAGTGCGATTTCCTGCGCCTCGTCTGTGGTCAGAATATCGCTATCTCCGCAGGCCACCAATAGGCTAACGCACAGAGTCAGTGCCAACAATATGATGCCAATTTTTCTGGTCATGGAAATCTCTCCTTTTCATTGATCGTTTTTAAAATAACACAACTTTTCTCGATTGGCAAGATTTTTCATCTTAAATCAGCCCTTTAGCCAGGCAATAGTGGTAGATTCCATCTTCATCGACACTGCCGCAAACATCGGATGCCACCGCTTTCAATTGGGCTGATGCATTTTTCATGGCAATACCCCAGTCAACACTTTGCAGCATCTCCAGATCATTGTTCCCATCGCCGAAGGCCATCGCCTGACTGCGATCAAAGCCATAGTATTCCAGCATTTTTTCAACACCCCTGCCCTTGCCGCCGATGGCCGGGATGATATCCACCGCCCGATCCCACCAAGCTGCGATTTTTGCTCCCTGCACACCCTGTAAAAGGGCATCATATTCTTCCGGGCGACAGCCCATCATGATCTGATGAACATCCCCCTGCGCGATCTGTTCAAATTCCGCTGACACTTCCACATCCAGATGGGCAATGGCGTAATAGTCCACCAGATCCTGATCTGTTCCGTTCGCAGCCAGCTGTGTTCTGGTAGCAAGGCTGACCGGGCGACCAATGGCTGTGGCGTTACAAATCAGCTTCTGCACATCTTCTCTGGGAATGGGGTTACTAAAGATCTCACCCTTGCGATCAAAGCACAGCGACCCGTTAAAGGTCATATAGGCATCAAACTCCACCCCTTCAAATCGAGGCAACGTGACCGGTGTGCGGCCGGTGGCAATACAGGTAATGATCCCGTTTTCCTGCAAACGGTGAAGGGTCTGCACCATAGGCAGAGGCAATTGTTTTGCTCCAAAGGGAAGCATGGTGCCGTCAATATCAAAGAAAATAATTTTTATGTCTTTCATGGAATACTCCTCGGGATTTTTTCTTAGTTTACAATGTTTCTGCAGCAATGTCAACACGGGACGGGTGTTCTAAATTTTCCCATATTTCCTATTGACATTTCTATAATGTGTGATATTATATCAGTAGAAAGATATCGGTATCAAATTACCGATTAAATGAAAGGTGGATCATCTATGCAATACACTCCTGTTACCAACGCAGAAGAACTGTCCGCTGCCATTGCCGGCATTCGTGCCGCCCAGCGCCAATTTGCCACCTACTCCCAGGAGCAGGTAGACCGCATTTTTCTGGCCGCTGCTTCCGCCGCCAACTGTCAGCGTATTCCTCTGGCCAAAATGGCCGTTCAGGAAACGGGCATGGGCGTTGTCGAAGACAAGGTCATCAAAAATCACTACGCTGCCGAATACATTTACAACGCCTATAAAAACACCAGGACCTGCGGTGTTATAGAAGAAGATAAGGCCTTCGGCATCCGCAAGATCGCCGAACCTATCGGTGTGGTAGCGGCCATCATCCCCACCACCAATCCAACATCTACCGCTATTTTTAAGACCTTGCTGGCACTGAAGACCCGCAACGGCATGATCATCAGCCCACACCCTCGGGCAAAGAAATGTACCATCGAAGCCGCCAAGGTTGTTTTGGAGGCTGCAGTAGCCGCAGGTGCCCCCGAAGGAATCATCGGCTGGATCGATGTGCCCAGTCTGGAACTGAGCAACATGGTCATGCAGGAGGCTGACATCATTTTAGCCACCGGCGGTCCCGGCATGGTCAAAGCCGCTTACTCCTCCGGCAAGCCTGCCATCGGTGTGGGCCCCGGCAACACCCCTGCCATCATCGACGACAGTGCCGATCTGCTTCTGGCCGTCAACTCCGTTATCCACTCCAAAACCTTCGACAACGGCATGATCTGCGCCTCGGAGCAGAGTGTTGTGGTTCTTGACAGCATCTATGATCGGGTCAAAGCTGAATTTGCTGATCGGGGCTGCTATTTCCTAAACCCGGAGGAAATCGAAAAAGTCCGTTCTACCATTCTCATCAACGGCGCACTCAACGCCAAGATCGTCGGCCAAAGTGCCCACACCATCGCTACTCTGGCAGGCATCACCGTGCCTGAAACCGCCAAGATCTTAATGGGCGAAGTAGAAAGCGTGGAACTGAGCGAAGCGTTTGCTCACGAAAAATTGTCCCCCGTGTTGGCCATGTACCGGGCTGCCGATTTTGACGATGCCCTGTCTAAGGCAGAGCGTCTGATTGCCGACGGCGGCTATGGCCACACCGCTTCCGTGTATCTCAATCCCCTCGCCGCCAAAGAAAAGCTGGACACCTTCGCCAGCCGCATGAAAACCTGCCGTATTTTGGTCAACACGCCCTCTGCCCAGGGTGGCATCGGTGACCTGTATAACTTCAAGCTGGCCCCCTCCCTGACTTTAGGCTGTGGCAGCTGGGGCGGTAACTCCGTTTCCGAAAATGTAGGTGTGCGTCATCTGCTGAATATCAAAACCGTGGCAGAAAGAAGGGAAAATATGCTCTGGTTCCGTGCCCCCGAAAAGGTCTATCTAAAGAAGGGCTGCCTGCCTGTTGCGCTGGACGAACTGAAAAACGTCATGGGCAAGAAAAAGGCTTTCATCGTCACCGACTCCTTCCTGTACCAGAATGGCTACACCAAGCCTGTGGAGACCAAGCTGGATGAAATGGGCATCCGCCACACCGTTTTCTTCGACGTTGCGCCTGATCCTTCCCTGGCCTGTGCCAAGGCCGGCGCAGCCCAAATGACTGCCTTTGCCCCCGATGTGATCATCGCCATCGGCGGCGGTTCTGCAATGGATGCCGCCAAGATCATGTGGGTCATGTATGAGCATCCGGAAGCCGACTTTATGGACATGGCCATGCGTTTTGTGGATATCCGCAAGCGCGTGTACACCTTCCCCAAAATGGGTGAAAAAGCCTATTTTGTAGCCGTTCCCACCACCGCAGGCACCGGCTCTGAAGTGACCCCCTTCGCCGTCATTACCGACGAAACAACCGGCGTCAAGTACCCTCTGGCCGACTATGAGCTGATGCCCGACATGGCCATTGTGGACGCAGATATGATGATGAATGCCCCCAAGGGTCTGACCGCCGCCTCCGGCATCGATGCTGTCACCCATGCTCTGGAAGCCTACGCTTCCATGATGGCTACGGATTACACCGACGGTCTTGCCCTGCGTAGCTTGAAAATGATTTTCGAGTACCTGCCCAGAGCATACGACAATGGCCCCAACGACCCTGCGGCCCGTGAAAAGATGGCGAACGCCGCCACCATGGCCGGCATGGCATTTGCCAATGCTTTCCTGGGTGTCTGTCACTCCATGGCTCACAAACTGGGTGCTTTCCATCACCTGCCCCACGGTGTAGCCAATGCCCTGATGATCGAGGAAGTGCTCCGCTTCAACGCCGCAGAAGTTCCGACCAAGATGGGCACATTCCCCCAGTATGACCACCCCCACACCTTAGCTCGTTACGCAGAAGTAGCTGACTATCTGGGCATTCCCGGCAAGGACGATGCTGAAAAGCTGGAAGGTCTGATCGCCAAGATCGACGAACTGAAAAAATCCATCGGAATCAAAGATACCATCCGTGACTACGGCATCGACGAGCAGGATTTCCTGAACCGTCTGGATGAAATGACCGAGCAGGCCTTTGACGACCAGTGTACCGGTGCAAATCCCCGATATCCGCTGATGAGCGAGATTCGCCAGATGTATCTTAACGCCTACTACGGTAAATAAGCCCCCATTCCCCTTCGGCATAGCCGGAGGGGAATTTTCGTCCTTGCATTTTGGGGAAAGGGTGGTATAATAGTTAGCATAAACTAACCGAAAGGAAGCAACCCATGGGAAATTTCATTTTGATCTTCATTCTGGTAGCCGTCGGAGTATTGGCTCTGCTGCGGACACGGAAGCATTTTCAGGGCGGCGGATGCTGCGGCAGTGGCAGCAACACCATCCGCAGTCGAAAAAATCTGGATAAACCTGCCATTGGACAGATCTGTCTGACCGTTGAAGGAATGCACTGCGAAAACTGTTGTGCTCGCATTGAAAACAGCCTCAATCGCATGGAAGGGCTTGTCTGCCATGTGAATTTACACAGGAAAACAGCCATTGTATCCTATTGCCGGGAAATATCCCACAATGAAGTAAAAGAAGCGGTAGAAAAACTGGGCTACAAAGTGACCGGGATCGAATTTGATCCAAAAAACTGCCACGGCAGAAAATTTTAAAAAACCTCTTGACAAATGGAGATCGTTAGTATATGATATAGGCAGTTAGCAGCCGCTAACCGTAGAAAGACCGGTCAACGGTTGCTGACCCTCCATGATTTTTAAAACAATTTCCCCCCAAAAAAATCCTTCCCAATTTCCCCAAATACCTCCTTATGGAAAACACATCCACCGATCTGCTCGGTGGATGTGTCTTTTTATTGGAAAATGACTGGTTATTGTTTCGGGCGGATGGTATCCGCCCCTATCGTTGGTCTTTTCCTTTCGGTAGGGGCGGCAACCTGCCGCCCGGGTTGGGCTTGAGCACCGAATCGCTTTCGGGCGGATGATATCCGCCCCTACAGTCTGGCCTTCCTTTCGGTAGGGGCGGCAACCTGCCGCCCGGGTTGGGCTTGAGCACCGAATCGCTTTCGGGCGGATGATATCCGCCCCTACAGTCTGGCCTTCCTTTCGGTAGGGGCGGCAACCTGCCGCCCGGGTTGGGCTTGAGCACCGAATCGCTTTCGGGCGGATGGTATCCGCCCCGACCGTTGGCGTTTCCCTTTCGGTAGGGGCGGCAACCTGCCGCCCGGGTTGGGCTTGAGCACCGAATCGCTTTCGGGCGGATGGTATCCGCCCCGACGGTTTGGGTTTTCAACAATACATAACATAGGAAATCCCACCGGGGCAATACCCCGGTGGGAAGTTTCGGTTTCTAATCGTCAGGATTTATTGATCAAGCTCTGACATTGTCCAGAGCCAGAATCACGGGTTCCTGACCGGCAGTGCTCAGCGTAATGGTCTGTCCATCAGCAGAAAGTGCAATTGCATAGTCCACACCGTTGTGGTTAAAGACATAGTAACCATCGCCCTTCACCTCACATTTTGCCCAGTTATCGGCAGAAATGGTGGTGTTGAACTCGAAGGAACCGTCTTGATTGATGCGGATGCTGTAAACCTGCTTCAGGGTCTCACCATCTGCTTCGTATGCAATGAAGGAGTAATAACCTGCCTGCTTTTCGGTGAACACAGGGGTCTTTTCGTCAGCAGCGGCCTTATTCCATGTTTCGAATTCGCCTTCACCCGTCATATCGATCTTCAAAACACCGTTCTCGATATAGAATTCGTAGGTATATCCATCATTTGCATAGAAGGAATAGTGACCGTTGGCCAGTCTGGAAATCTTCAGCTCAGTGCCATTGGGGCCTTCGGGTGTCGTAAAGTCAACGGTCGTACCCTTAATGACCAGAATTCCATCACCGGCATTATTTTTGTAGGTGCCCTGATCGGCCTCAGGAATAGAAACAGCTTTATTCCATTCTGCCCAGTCAGTTCCACCCCATATGTCAATTTTCAAGACATCGCCGTCTACACAGAATGTAATACTGTAGCTAGGATCAGACGGATCCGCAAACTGGAAGTAGGTCTGACCTTCCACAGCTGTGTAGGTTACATTCTGATACAAAGTATTGCCGTTGAAATAATCCAGGACGTTGTTTTCCTTGATGACCACATAACCATACTCGTCACCATACTTCTGCTCCGTCGTTTCGCCGGAGGTTTCGAAGGTGCCTTCCGGAACCTGGGTCGTTTTGAAGAGGGTGATCAGAGAATAGCCCGTCCTATCATCCTTAACGGTTGTTTTATAATATCTAAAACGATTTCCACCGCTAGAGTTGGCATTGAAGCGAAGGGTTACACCATTGCTCACGATGCGCAAAACACCATCTTCATATGTGATTGTATTCAGGATACCTGTATCGGAGAATGTAATACCATTCTGATTTGCTTTTCCTCCCATATACATTTCTGTTTTTTTCTGAGGGAACTTAATGAAATAGCCGCCATCGGTTTTTTCGATAACAACAACGATCGCCTTTACGTCAGCCTTTGCCTCAATATATGCGCCAACGCCTTTGACATTGATATAGTTACCTTCGCCTCCTTCACCTTCATAGTTGAAGATTTTTATATTGCCTTCGCCATCCACATAACCCAGCAGGTATGTACCGGACCAGTCGGTCTGGTCAGCGGTCACCTTTTCATAGGCATCTACCTTACCGACTTCAGGAGCGACCTCCAGCGTGATTTTGTGGGTTCTGGTGTTGAACAGGATGTAATATCTGCCGGCGGTTTCAACTATATAGTTGCCCCCATCTACGGGATCCCAGTATTTTCCGCCGTAAGAAATGTCGCAGCTTCCGTTCAAGACGACCTTAAATTCAGCATCGGCTGCTAACTCAAAAGCTTCCTTTGTCTTCAGAATATGAATATCATCGGTAACAACCAGTTCTGCTCCGCCATCAACTTTCCAGCTATTCATACCACCGACGACCGTCCAGGTCTTCTCGATCATGGAAGAAGCATCGGCAGGGATCAGCGTGATCTCATAGGTATGGATATTAAACTGAACATAGTATTTACCTGCGATTTCGGCATACACGTTATTGCCATCGAATCCTTCGAGACCGTAGTTAATACCCCAGCTGCCATTGACGACGATCTTGATTTGATCTCTGGAGCCAAACTGATAAGCATTCTGGGTTCTCAGGATACCGGCAACACCGGTTTCAACCAGTTGGACACCATTTGCTGGATCCCAGCCAAAATCGGTGACGCTGCCAACAACTGCCCACTTCAGAGTCTGGGCGGTGATGGACACATTTGTGAACATCTTGTCGGTGCGCTCACTTGCCTTAAATGCACCCCAGCTATTGTAATTATTTGTCGTATCAAATGCCAACGTTCTGTTGGTTGCAACATGCAGCAGGTAGATATTGCCTTCCCGATCGTCCATCACCTTCCAAATGTAGGCAGAATTATCATCGGGCAAAGTCGCACTAACTGTAATTTGTCTGTATTCGCTTGTAGCATACAGATAACGGCCATAGAAGTCCTGAATCAGAACACCGCCATCCACATTTGTGATGGTAAACACATTGGTTTCACGATACGTATTTTTGGAAACGTCGGTGCTCTGATGATAGCCATAGTCCTTATCAGTATTAACCAGAGCATGCATAGCAAAACCATTGTACTTGATCATGTAAGTGCCATTGGCAATTACCTTCTCAATGTGAACCTTATCATTGACGGTAACACTTGCGCCGGTGGCGAACACCACTGCGTTGTTTTCCTTCTTGATTTCACCCTCGACGGTGATGGTATCACCGACAACCAGGTTGGCGTTCTCCAAGGTAACATTGATGGTTTCGATCGCACGGGTCTGGGTCTGAACCTTAATGGTGTAAACATTGCCATTTACAACAACGACAGTACCGGTCAAGGTGTAGTTGCCGCCCTGCAGTGTTTCGCCATTTTCCAGCTCCTCAGCAGCAGCCAGAATGGCGGAAGGTGTTGTGGGCTTTACAAAGGGCTCAGTGGGCTCGGGCTCGCTGGGAGCGGTAGTTGTAGGCTCAGTGGGCTCGGGCTTGCTGGGAGCGGTAGTTGTGGGCTCAGTGGGCTCGGGCTTGCTGGGAGCGGTAGTTGTGGGCTCAGTGGGCTCGG
>CAZPJH010000014.1:17933-18104 GCA_964586875.1 uncultured Oscillospiraceae bacterium | reverse complement strand
GCTTGCTGGGAGCGGTAGTTGTAGGCTCGCTGGGCTTGGTGGGCTCCACGGGAGCATTGGTAGGATCGTTCGGCTTCACGGAAGGCTCAGTGGGCTCCACGGGATCGGTAGTTGCGGGCTCGCTGGGCTTGGTGGGCTCCACGGGAGCATTGGTAGGATCGTTCGGCTTCA
>CAZPJH010000014.1:13511-17833 GCA_964586875.1 uncultured Oscillospiraceae bacterium | reverse complement strand
CGGAAGGCTCAGTGGGTTCCGCAGGAGCGGTAGGAGCCAGCGTGGGAATGCTGGGAAGTGTGGGAATGCTGGGAAGTGTGGGAGCGGTGGGCATTTCGACATCACTGTCGCCGTTTTCCCACTTGGAAGCCACATAGTCTGCCCAAGCCTGTGCCCAGTTCTTCCACTGGTTGACCTGATTTTGAACAGAGTCGTTCATCTGATCGTTCATATCAGATGCCCACTGCTTCCATTCGTTGGCCCATTCGTTGGCCCATTCGGAGATCAGATCATCGGTGTCATCTTCGCCGGGTTCGTTGGGTTCATCATCCACAGGAGGCAGGTCCTCTTCCACCCGCTTCAGCGTGACAGGATCAGCGTTAGCAATGAACAGGACGACTGCCTTGCAGTCCTCAGAAATGGTGAAGGCATATTCCTTCTCACCAATGGTGAAAATATACATATTTTCCTTCACGGTAACAGTGCTGCCTTCTGTGTTGTAGGTAACTGTGCCGTCTTCGTTGACAAACAGGACATAGTACTCTTCTTCGCTGACGAGCAGCTCATACAGACCAACCTGCTCAGCAGTAAAGACGGTATTGCCGCCCTCTTTCAGCATCAGCACATAGGTGCCCATGTCGGTGGGATCCAGGTACAGGTTGCCGTTTTCAAAGTAGAACTTTGCAACGGTCTCGCCCCACATGGGATCTTCATATGTAAAGGTAAAGCCACATTCGATGGTCTTAACAGTCAGGCCGGTGGCGTTGATCTCATAGGTACGATCGATGAAATCAACGGTGTTGTCATCACGGATGACCAGCGTCATGTTCAGATCCATCTCTTCGTCGACCATGTTATAAGTGCCCTTCTCGTCGTCGGTGAAGAGCGCACCGGCAGGCTTGGAAGGATCGGTCGGGTCAGTGGGATCGGTGGGATCGGCCGGATCGGTAGGATCGGTCGGATTGGGGGTCGTGGGATCGGTAGGATCGGGCTTTGTGGGCTGGGGTTCTGTGCTACCCACTGTTGTACCGGCAGAAGGACCAGCAGTTGTGCTGTCATTACCGGCGCAACCTGCAAACAGCGAAATGATCATCACAAAGATCATCAGCACTGAAAGGGTTGCCAGTCTTCTTTTTTGCATAGAATTTCTCCACCTTTCATACTTTTAAGACACTGCTGTTTTTTTATATTTGCAGTCGCCTTATTTACATATTATTTTCTCCGCCCGGATCAGGCGGTGAAAAACGGATCAGTTGCCGACCTCCGTCGGCGAATCAGGGGATCATGCGAAGGTGATCTCGATTGAGGTGATCAGCACCTTGCCTTTGGTTTTGTCGCCGGTGTTTCCCACATCAAAAGTCACAGTATCATCATTTACGGTGAAAGTCTTTCCGCTTTCCACCTGTGTGTCGCCGCAGAGCAGCACGCCACCTTCCTTCACCGTATAGGTGATCTTGACCGATGCGATGGTCTTGCCCTCGTCTGCAGTGATGACGAGCAAGCCGGTTTCAGACTGGTAAATTCTCCAGTCATGATTGCTGCTATAATACTTTCCGGTATTTTCAGCGCCTTCTGCCGTAATGGTCACACCGTCAGCTTCAATCAGAGAATACTGTGTTCCATTTTCCCAACTGTTTTCCTTTGCAATTTCCGCAATGGAAATGGTCAGCGTGTTTCCGCCGGGCTCTGTGGGAGCAGAAGGATCCGTGGGATTTGTCGGTTCTGTGGGGGTCGTGGGGTCGGAAGAAGTGCCATCGCTGGGATAGAACTTCGCCCAGAAGCCATCGTATTCCACTTTTACCGGACCAATATTTGTATACGTTCTGTCTTTTCTTGTGCCGAAGGTGTATTGCTCATCGTTCACGATGGTCAACAGGATCTGACGCTGTGCATCATAAGTATACACGGTAGATGCCGTTTCTTCATAAGCCCCGTTGATGTGCCCGTCATTTACCACACAGTTGATGTAGGTCTTGACGGTGTCCACATAGCAATACAGATAGTAGCCGCCCTCCGTTGCCTCCAGATAGACGTCCAGCGCCTCATCCAGCTTATCGGTGGTGGCAAAATAGAAGCTATCCATGCCGCCAACCAGATAGTAGGTTTTGTTATCCTTTTTCTCCTGCACCATGCCGAACTTGTAAGCTGTATCAACTTTCGGTTCATTCGCACCGGGTTCGGGTTCCGAAGGTGTGGTCGTGGTGGGAACAGGAGGCTCCGTGGGTGTTGTCGCAGCCGTCGTATCGGGAGCCGTCGTTGTAGGCTCGACGGGAGTAGTCGTGTCGGGAGCAGTCGTGTCAGGAACGGTAGGCTCCGTAGGAGCGGAAGGATCTTCTTTTAACCGATACAGATCGATCTCGCTTTGGCCGCCGTTATTCTTTCCAAAGAAGCGGAAACGGCCATCTCCATCTCCGTTGTTAAACTGGAACGGTGCCTTCCCATCTTTTATAACCGCATTCTCGCCGTTAAATGCCAGGGTCAGCGCCACGGGAGTATCATTGAAAACGATTGCATTCTTTCCTGCTTTGGCAGCCAGATATTTGCCGCTGTTTGCACCGCCTACCAGCCGGAAGGAATAGCCATCGCCGCACTTCTCAACAACCAACAGGCAAGCCTGTGCAAGTGTTGTTGCGAAGTTGCCTTTTTCATCTACACCATTGAAAATACACAGCTGACCATCTTTTTCATAAGTGATCAGATAAGTGCCTGTCCAATCTTGCAGATCCTGCGTGACCTTCTCGAAATCACCGATGTGAGATACAGAAGGATCGGTGGCCGGAGGGTTTGTAGCAGGAGGGTTGGTTGCAGGCGGATTTGTAGCAGGAGGATTGGTTGCAGGCGGATTTGTGGCCGGAGGATTGGTTGCAGGCGGATTTGTAGCAGGAGGATTTGTGGCCGGAGGGTTGGTGGCCGGAGGCTCTGTAGGCTCATCATCTTCCGGCGGATAATAGAACGTTGCCCAGAATCCATTGTATTTGGTGGCCACAGGGCCAATTGTTGTGTAATCCTTGTCGTTTCTCGTACCGAAGGTGTACTCCACATCGTTGACCATTGTCACCAGGATGCCACGCATAACATCATAGGTATACACAGTGGATGCCTTTTCCTCATAAGCACCATTGACATGTGTGCCGCTGATCACCATATTGATGTAGGTTTTCACCTCATCCACATAGCAGTACAGATAATAGCCGCCCTCTGTTTCTTCCAAATAGACCAGCAGTGCCGCTTCTGCATCATCTGTCGTCGCCATATAGTAGCTGTTCATACCGCCTGCCAGGAAGTAGTCGGTAAAATCCAGATTTTCCTGGGTCATGCCAAACAGATACGGGGTATCTGTTTCCGGGCCGTAGTCATCCATTTCGCTCAGTTCCAAAGTAATGGACTGATCAATGGCATCGTCCTTCAAGGTGATCGTGCCGTCTGCATTGAATGCGAAGGACACCACCGTCGGGCCATAGTAGGGATCATCATACAGGAAGTAATACTTCCCTCCGTGAACGGCTACCGGGCATTCCTCTGCGTAGATCTCGGAGTAGTCGTCCATGGATTCGTAATAAACGTAAGTGTAATAGAAAACGGTGCCGTCTGCACTGATCTCCAGCATAAACTCGTCATCCTCGTTGAGAATGCCGGCGTAAAAACCTTCCTGGGTAAAGCTCAGGCCTTCTGTGGGCTTGAGCAGAGGGAACTCTGTTCCCATGGGATTCAGATACAGCAAACCGTTTTCAAAGCGGAACGTTGCTACTCTTTCCACCGGGTCGGTCGTTCCCACGTAGGGGTTATGGGACGCACCCTGATACTCGCTCTGGTCATATACATAGCTGTCCGTAAAGGTGAAGGAATAAGTACCGTCGCCATGGTCGATCACCTTTGCACGGGAAGCACTCCACTTTTGCAGTTCATCCACAAAATCTACGGTATTGTCGCTGTTGATGGTCAGGATCATATCCAGCATATAATCCGCACCGCTGCAACCGGCCAGATAAGTACCCTTCTGATCGGCGGCAAAGGTCGCACCGGTCGGTTCTGTGGGTGCAGTTTCGGAGGGCTGGGTGGGATCCGCCTGGGAGGGTTTCGAGGGGTCAGTCTGCGAAGGCTGAGTCGGGTCGGCCTTCGTTGGCTCCGCAGGGTCGGTCTGAGGAGGCTGAGTCGGATCGGCCTTCGTCGGCTCCGCAGGATCAGTCTGAGAAGGTTGAGTCGGATCGGCCTTCGTCGGCTCCGTAGGGTCGGTCTGAGGAGGCTGAGTCGGATCGGCCTTCGTCGGCTCCGTAGGGTCGGTCTGAGAAGGCTGAGTCGGATCGGCCTTCGTCGGCTCCGTAGGGTCGGTCTGAGAAGGCTGA
>CAZPJH010000014.1:0-13411 GCA_964586875.1 uncultured Oscillospiraceae bacterium | reverse complement strand
GTCGGATCGGCCTTCGTCGGCTCCGTAGGGTCGGTCTGAGAAGGCTGCGTCGGATCGGCCTTCGTCGGTTCCGTCGGATCAGCCCGGGTCGGATCTGTTTGAGAAGGCTGGGAATCCGTCGAAGCAGTGCCTGTCGGTTTGCCGGTAGCGCCAACAGTGGTTTCCTCATTCCCACCAAAACAACCGGTAAACAGTGATGCGATCATCACGACGATCATCAATACAGAAATGATCGACAATCTGTTTCTCTCTTGCTTCATATCCGTCACCTTTCATGGTTTTAGGGCGAATGCTTCAATGGGTGTCACGCCCATAGCCGCAGTCGCCCTTTTTCATAAATTATACACAATTATGCTACCTTTTGTCAAGGCGTTTTGCGATAAAATCACATATTGTCCAATTACGCCGCTTTTCAGGGTAAAAGCTCCTATTTCGGTGGCTAAATTTGTGAATTTTTCTTTAACAGTTGTTCTGACTGCACAAAAAAACTGCATTTTCAACAATTGTGCTTGTGTTTTTATCTTCGTGATGATATGATATAAAGGTTGAAAATCGAAAAAGGAAAGGATCATTGATATGCCTGCAAAGCGAACATTTTCTCTGCGCCGGTGCTATGGTATCTTTTTTCTGGTGCTGACTGTTTTGCTGGGATGCCTGTTCATTCTGCAAACCGCTGACATTTATTTCAGCGCCATGAAAGCCAAGGATGCCATTCGTGCACAGGCTGCGGCAGAAGGCTGGAGCGAAACAGACACCGCCGTTGCCGTCAAAGCCATTCCCATCTATTCCCGGGAAATCGTTGCCGATCGTCTGACCAAACTTCTGCCCTACGTCTGTATTTGGTTAGCCGGACTGGTCGGCTCTATTGTGGTCGCCCTGCTGCGACCCGAAAGCAGCAGCATCCGGCACGACCCGGACGTGATGCTGGTCCAAAAGCGAAACGCCAACCGCAAGCGGCTTCCCGAATCCCCCAAAGAAGGGCAGGAAGACACCTTCGCCCTTGCTTTGGCACAGTATCAGCACGTCCGCAAGCAATCCCGTTATCTGCTGATCGCCGTTGCCGCCATTGCCACAGCTTGTCTGCTGCCCCCCTTCCTGTATCTGGCTGATTTTTCCCACTTCCCCAACGAAAATCTGAACGGCGAAGTCATCCACGCAGTGCTGTATGCCCTGCCTTTCCTGCTGGTTCTGCTGATCGGTGCATTTATTTATGTCACTGTGCAGCAGGGACTGTTGCGGAAAGAAAACGCCGCCCTGAAAGCTGCAATTGCCGCCGGTCAGCGTCATAGTGTTCCTTCCACCCAGAAGAAAAAGGCTTCCATCTTACTGATCGTACGGCTGGTGCTGCTGGTTGTGGGTCTGGGGCTGTTCATTCTGGGCACCCAGGACGGCAGCATGTATGACGTTCTTGTGAAAGCAACAAAAATTTGTACGGAGTGTATTGGCCTTGGATAATCAAAACGAAAAAAACGGTTTCAAAAGTTGGCTGAACCGTCACAAGCCCAGCAAGCGCCGCTTGATCCAGATCTATGCTGCGCTGCTCTATAATGCCAACATCAAAGGTTTTTCCAGTGGTAAGATTTATACCGGTGATACGAAAAAGTTCTGTGTCCCCGGCTTAAACTGCTATTCCTGCCCCGGTGCTGTCGGTGCTTGTCCTCTGGGCTCTCTGCAAAATGCACTGGCTAGTTCCAGCACCTCCTCGATTGCTTATGTATTTGGCATTTTCGTATTGCTGGGCCTGCTGTTGGGCAGAACCATCTGCGGATTTCTGTGTCCCTTCGGTCTGATTCAGGAGCTGCTGCACAAGATCCCCTCCCCCAAGCTGAAGAAAAACAAGGCAACAAAGATCCTTTCCTATTTTAAATATGTGATCCTGGGCATTTTTGTGGTAATGATCCCCCTGGCCTTCTCCACCAAGCTGCCCGTCCCCGGCTTCTGTAAGTACATCTGCCCCGATGGCACACTGATCGGTGCCATCGCCATGCTGATCAACCCCTCCAATGCGGATATGTTTGGTATGCTGGGACCGCTGTTTACCTGGAAATTCTGCCTGTTGGTGGTTTTTCTGGTATCTTCTGTGTTTATCTTCCGCTTCTTCTGCCGCTTCTTCTGCCCTCTGGGTGCAATCTATGGCTTCTTTTGCAAGATCGCCCTACTGGGTGTCAAGCTGGATGAAGAAAAATGTGTTTCCTGCGGCAAATGCGTGGAACAGTGCCAAATGGATATCCGTCATGTGGGCGACCACGAATGTATCCACTGCGGCAAATGTATTTCTGTCTGTCCCACCAAGGCTATCCGTTGGAGCGGTTCCAAATTCTTTGTAGCCGATCCCACCTCCGGCATTTCCAAGGACAGTTCCGAGGAAGAGAACACCCAATTAGAAGCCCGCAACAAGAAGCTGGAAAAGCGCAGAACCTTCTGTCAGATCATTGCCGCTGTGGCAGCCATTGCTGTACTGGTCACCGCCATCTGGTACTATAATTTCCGGGATGACGGCACCGTCCCCACCCCCGACCCCAATGATCCCCCCATCTCCACCGGCAAAGATTACGGCTATGAAGTGGGCAAATATTGTCCCGATTTCACCGTTCCCGTCATCGGATCTGATGAAACCCTGCATCTGTCCGACTTTGAGGGCAAGATCGTGGTCATTAATTTTTGGGCGGAATGGTGCGGTTCCTGTATCCATGAACTGCCCTTCTTCAATCAGTTGGCCGGTGATTACGCTGAAGATGTGGTCATCATCGCCGTATCCATCGACTCTCTGCCTGTTGTCAGTGCCAAGCCGGATAAGATTCAGGCTGCCATGGACAAGTCTCAGGCCATCGTAGAAAGCCGCGGCTGGACCAACTTGAATTTCGCTTTCGATGCTCTGGATGCCATTGACGGCAACTCTCTGCACGCCACTCTGGGCCATGGAGATGTCGCTCTGCCCATCACCGTCGTTCTGGATCAGGATGGCAAGATCATTTATAACAAAGCCGCACCGCTGACCTATGAAAATCTGCTGGCGGAGATCGCCCCTGTTCTGAAAAAAGATCAATGATCCAAAAGGCCGCTCTGAAGAGCGGCCTTTTGACTGCAAGCAAAAAACTGTCATTGTGAAGCCCGTGTGACCACTGGCTTCGCAATCTATTTCCCTTCATGTTGCTATTTTGCAGAAAATCAGGTTGAAATAAAAAGCTTTAGAAGTAGGCATTCCCACGTCGGGCTACGCCCTCCTCTGAATGACAGGAGGGATAGGCACTTCTTTGACACACTGAAAAATCCGACAGTCCTTGGACTGTCGGATTTTTCTTAATTGTTTCCAATTCGCACTTTCAGGAACAGGCTTTCCACCGTTCTTGTAACGCTGGGTAGCAAGTAGTTGAAAGATGTGCCTTTGCTGAGGATCTCACTGCCGGGATAGGCAGAGGGATCATTAGCCACTGCCGGATCCAGATATTCCTTTGCCGCAGAAATAGGTGTGCCATAGCAGACCCAGTCCATATTAGCACCGGAAATTTCCGGATCGCACAGGAAATTGATGAATAGTTCTGCCGCTTCCTTCTCCTTGGCACAGGTCGGAATGCAGGCTGCATCAGTAAACAGGTTGAATCCCTGCTCCGGGAAATAGAAGGCCAGATTCTCGTTGACCTCACGCATCTGCAGGAAGTCACCTGCATAATAAGGGGCGATCCAGGCTTCTTCATTCTGCATCAGATCATAAATCTGATCCATCACATACTGCTGTACCAGCGGTTTTTGCTCCGCCAACTTATCGGCGCAAGCCTGCAGCTGATCAGGATCGGTGGTATTGATATCATAGCCCAGCAGATACTGTGCAATGGCCATTGCATCCCGGGAATTGTCAAACATCAGGATCTTGTCGGCATATTTCTCATTCCACAGCAGATCCCATCCCTGCACCACATCCTCTTGCGATACATACTTTGTATTATAGATGATGCCCACCGTGCCCCAGGTATAGGGAACGGAGTATTTGTTTTCCGGGTCATAGGCCAGGTTTTTGAAGGTTTCATCCACATACTTGTAGTTGGGAATGTTCTCAAAATTCAGTTCCTGAAGCATTCCTTCCTGCCGCATCCGCGCCACCATATAGTCAGACGGAAAGATCAGATCTACCGTAATGCCGCCGGAGGCCAGCTTGGTATACATGACCTCATTAGAGTCGAAAGTGGAATAGTTGACATGGATGTTGGGATACTTCTTTTCAAAAGCGGCGATGATATCCAGCGAACCATCGCTGCCATCGGCAATGTATTGCCCCCAGTTGTAGATATTCAAGGTGATCTTCCCGGCTGTCCCGCTTACCGTTTCGTTGGGATCGGCCGGTGTGCATCCTGCCAGAAGCAGACAGGCCAGCATCAGTGCAATGATTTTTTTCATTTGCTCACCTGCACTTTCTTCTTATCCGCACGCAACTGCAGCAGATTCATGGTGATCATCAGCACCAGGATCAGCAAAAACAGCAGTGTGAACATGGCATAGATTTTGGGCGGAATGGGTTTTTTCGTGTAGCTGTAGATTTCCACAGGCAAGGTCACAAAGTCCATGCCGGAAACAAAATAGCTGATAACAAAATCGTCCAAGCTCATGGTAAATGCCATGATCGCACCGGCTACCACACCGGGCATGATCTCGTGCAGAGTCACTTTAAAGAAAGATTGGATCGGGGTGCAGCCCAGATCCATGGCTGCTTCCACCAGGGAATTGTCCATTTGCTTCAGTTTGGGCATCACATTCAAAATCACATAGGGCAGGTTGAAGGTGATGTGGGCGATCAACAATGTCCAGAAGGTCAGACTATTCTGCTGACCCATCATTTTGCTGCCAACAAATACGAAAAGCAGCGACAACGAAATACCCGTCACGATATCGGGGTTGGTCATGGGAATATTGGTGACCTGCATCGTCAGTTTGCGCATTTTGGGATTCAAATTGCAGATACCCACTGCGGCCACTGTTCCGAACACCGTGGCAATGCCACTGGCCAACACCGATATGATCATGGAATTACCCAAAAGTTTCAGCAATTCCTTGTCTTTGAACAGCTCCACATACTGATTGAAGGTAAAGCCATCAAATCGGGACAGGCTCTTTCCCTCATTAAAAGAGCCGACGATCAGCACCAGCATGGGGGCATACAAAAACACAAAAATCAGGATCGTAAAGATACGGTTCGTCTTTTTCATACCGCCACCACGTCCTCTCCGTCTGCGCCGGTGACTTTATTCATGATACCGGTACAGACAAATACCAGTGCCATCAGGATCAGGCTCAGCGCAGCGCCCAGATTCGCATTATTTCCCTGCTTGAACAGCCGCTCGATCACGTCGCCGATCAGCATTTCCGTACCACCCAGCTTCTGAGAAATATAGAAGGTAGACACTGCAGGGACAAAAACCGTGGTCACACCGGTGACAATGCCGGGCATAGACAGGGGCAGGATCACCTTTGTAAAAGTTTGCACCGGAGTGCAACCCAGATCTTCTGCCGCTTCGATCAGGCGGTTATCGATCTTGACAATGATGGCATACAGCGGAAGGATCATATACGGCAAATAGTTATACACCATGCCCAGCACCACCGCCCAGGGGGTGCGGATCAGGGAAACCTTTGCCAAACCAATATTCTCCAAAAAAGTGTTGATGATGCCGGTGTCCTGCAAAAGCCCCACCCAAGCCAGGGTGCGCAGCAAAAAGCTCATGCACATAGGAAGCATCACCAGCATATACAGCATTTTCTGTACCAGTTCGCTGCGGTGTGCAATATAATAGGCCACCGGATAACCCAACAGCAGGCACAGCGCCGCCGATACCACAGAATATCCGATAGACCGGCCAAAAACCGGCAGGTAGGTGCCCAGCTCCAGGATGTTGCTCCACGTGAATGCCCCGGTATCCGGGTCTGTCAGAGCATAATAGCCCACCACGCCCAGAGGGATCAGTGTAAACACAACCATCCAAATAATGTAAGGTACGCTGAGCAGTACCGACTTATTCTTCCTCATCGGCCACATCCTCCGTCAACTCGTCATACTCAGCCGAGTAGGAGCTGTAGTCGCCAAACATACCGGAGTATTCACTCTTTTTCATAATGTGGATATCTTCCGGATTCAGACGGATGCCGATGGTGGAACCCACGGCGCAGTAATCCGTGGTTTGGATCAGCCACTTAAAGCCCTTGAATTCGACAATGATATCGTAATTCAAGCCCTTAAACGTAATATTGGTAACCGTGCCGACCAGGTGACCCTGTTCTTTCTCAACAATGTCGATATCCTCCGGGCGGATGACCACATCCACAGGCTCATTGGGTTCAAATCCCTTATCCACGCACTCAAATGTGCGTCCGAAGAAACGGACTTTGTAATCCGACAGCATCACGCCGTCGAGAATATTACTTTCGCCGATGAAATCCGCCACGAAGGCATTCTTCGGCTCATTATATATATCTTCCGGTTTGCCGATCTGCTGAATACGGCCCCGATCCATCACAACAATGGTATCGGACATGGACAGAGCCTCTTCCTGATCGTGGGTCACATAAATAAAAGTGATCCCCGTTTCACGCTGGATGCGCTTCAATTCATTCTGCATATCCTTACGCAGACGCAGATCCAATGCGCCCAGAGGCTCATCCAACAGCAGCACCTTCGGCTCATTGACCAGTGCGCGGGCAATGGCCACACGCTGCTGCTGACCGCCGGACAGTGCCGTGATGCGGCGATGACCGTATCCTTTCAAACTGACGATTTCCAGCATTCTGTTGACCCGTTCATTGATCTCTTCCTTCGGAAGCTTTGCCACCCGCAGACCAAATGCGATGTTGTCAAACACATTCAGATGGGGAAACAGTGCATAACGCTGAAAGACGGTGTTGATCTGGCGTTCATAGGGCGGAACATCATTGATGCGCTTTCCATCAAATGTGACCTCGCCGCCGGTGGCATTCAAAAAGCCGCCGATGATCCGCAGCGTGGTGGTCTTGCCACAGCCGGAAGGGCCCAGCAAAGTTAAAAATTCATGGTCATTGATGTAGAGATTGATGCCGTCGAGTATACGCTCCCCGTCGAACTCCATGGTTAGATCCCGGAGCCTGATGAGTTCCTTAGACATTATCCTCCCCCGTTTCTTTGTTTTTTCGTCATAATCTGACAAATATAAATATATCCAAAATTTTATGAATGTCAATGACTTTTCCCGTTGAACACAGGTTTTTTTTGCGGACGCTCTTTGTCACAGGGATCTGCTCCGAAAATAATTACCGTTTTTTATATTTTTTCCCTGAAAATGGTTTGATTTCCAGAAAGCTGGTAATACTGCTTTTCGGAGGTGCTTATCACATGAGCAATAACAACAACACAAACAGCAACGACAAATTCAAAAACTTTTTTAGCGGTAAGCTTGCCGGTAAGGGCTACTACATAGCCCTGATCCTGTGTGCAGTCGCAATCGGGATCTCCGGCTATCTGTATTACCGCAACACCCAATCTCCCTCTTTGGACGGACCTGCTCCCACTGTGGATGTGCTGAATCCCAATGGCAGCAGCACCGCTCAGCCCACAGAAAAACCCACAGAGCCAGCCAAAAAGCCCTGGAAGACCGGCAAGCCTGTCAGTGGTGAGGTCATTATGGACTACGCCATGGACTGTCTGTGCTACAATCCCACCACACGGGATTGGCGGACCCATAACGGCATGGACTTTGCAGCCGCTGCCGGTACTGCTGTCTGTGCAGCCGCTGATGGGACAGTTTACACGGTCTATACCGACGAAACCATGGGCACCACCGTGGTCATTCGCCACGACGATGGCTATGTGACCACCTATGCCAGCCTCAGCGAGGATGTGGTCGTCAGTGTCGGGCAGGAGGTAACTTTGGGGCAAACCATCGGCTATGTAGGAACATCTGCATTGATTGAAACCACCCTGGGTGAACATGTTCATTTCTCCGTCAGTTGCGGTGGAAATCCGGTGGATCCGGAGGATTTCTTCCAACTGGGGCAGTAACATTCTTGTTCCTCCCGGAAACAAACATGGAGCCGCAAATGCGGCTCCACATTTTTGCTGTTGGAATGTTCCCCGGATCGGTCATCCCCCACGGGAACCGTCTTCACTTCTCATTTTCATAAATTCCGCCCGTTCCCGCTGTAACTCTGCCAGCAGCTGCATCGGTGTCCAGGCGGCATTGGTCGGTGTCAGCACCGCCTTGCAGATCGGCGGAACTCCGGCCTGCCGCAAAGCCACCAGTACATCCTGCATCACATTTTGCTGCATACACAGCACCATCATCGGCTCAGCCAGATCTGCGCCGCCCTGCTTTCCCGGGGATGGGGGCAGCATCGCCAGTTGTCCGATGGTTTTTTCATGCTCTTCCGGCAAAACGATCTGCAAAAGGATATCTTTTTTCTCGGCTACCTGCCGAACCTTCTCCAGTGCTTCCCCTTCTGCCAGAGAAAACAGTAACATCTTCCCATTCATACTGACCATGCCTCCTTTTTATATCAGGATACCATCTTTCCATCCGGATTACAAGCCAAAAAAGCTGTCAACAACGGGCGTGCTGCATTTTTCTCTGCAACACGCCCGTTACGGATCATTTAAATCTGCTTTTCATCTTTCCATTTGTACAGTTTGCCTTCAATCCACAGTTGAACGCCGTCAGTTGACAAGCTGACGGCGTTCATTTTACGACTTCAAAAGATCCAGGATCTGTCCCACGTCCTTTTTCCCAAAGAACACCTTTTCATCATCCACGATCAGGCAGGGCACACTCATCACATGATAGCGGTCACGCAACTGCTCAAAGTGACGGATATCATAAACATGAGCCGTCACCTGTACACAGGCTGCAGCGATCTGCTGGGCTGCCTTCACCAGTTCCGGGCACAACTGGCAGGACAATGTGACCAGAATTTTCAGATCCACAGGTTTGGATATGGTCCGGATCTGTTCCATGATTCCCTCTTCCAGCGGCTGTCCCGGCCCGGCTGCGTTATAAAGCCCCAACACAAAGGACGTAAACTCGTGGCCCCCGGGAACTCCATGGAAGGCCAGCCCGGTTTCCTTGCCGTCCGCCTTGCAAATGGATACACATGGAGCAAAGGCTTCCCTCTGTTCCATTACCTGCACATCCAATTTTTCCGTCAGGGATGCCAGCTCTTTCATAAACGCTTCCAGCTCCTTGGAAACAGGCCGTTCATCCAGATACAGCTTCAGCAGAAGCTTCTCCTCCATTTTATCAAAAACCGCTTCCAGCTGCTGTCGCATAGAAGCCGTAAACAGGGATGTTGCTTCTTCTTTTTCTTCCTGTGCAGAGATTTCTTTTGGTGGAACATATTGGGGACGAAGGCCTGTTTTTTCCTGCATGGCAACCACATATTTTTCCAGCTCCGTAGCCGCCAAAGCACCATCAGCCGTGGCCGTCACCACTTGACGCAAAGGTTTGACCCGTACATCTCCGGCAGCATACACCCCATCCACATTGGTCTTTCCGGCACTATCCGTCAGAAGATAGCCCCGTTCATCGCACTGCATCAGGTCACGAAATTCTTCCGTGGCCGGTGTATATCCTGCAAACACAAAGACGCCGAAATGTTCCCCCAGTTCTGCACGATACTCTGTCACCTGTCCGGTGACCGTGTTTTTATATCGGGCGTAGGTCAGGCCGCTGTCTCCGGACACCGCTTCCAGAACGGTGTTGGTCAAAACCGTGATCTTATCATGGCTTTTGGCTTTTTCCGCCAGGGAAGCTGCACAGGAAAAATCACTTTTCCGTACAAGGATGGTCACATGGCGAGCATACTTTGTCAGGAATACTCCTTCCTCCGCAGCGGCATAGCCACCACCCACCACAAAAACCTCTTTACCCGTAAAAAACTCTCCGTCACAGGTAGCGCAATAAGCAACACCATGTCCCCGAAAGGCTTCCTCGCCCTGAAATCCCACCATCCGGGGATGGGCACCGGTGGCCAGTAGCAAACCAAAGCAGCGATATTCGCTCTGGTGGGTATAAACGGTTTTGATATCTCCCGACAAAGAGAAGCGCACCGCCTCTTCTCTTCGGAATGCCGCACCAAATCCTTCTGCCTGCCGTTTCATGGTATCGGTCAGCTCTTTGCCGCTGATTTTTTCAATACCGGGGTAGTTCACCACATCTTCCGTAATGGCGATCTGACCGCCAAACTGCTCTTTTTCCAGCACCAGCACCCGATATCGGGCACGGGCCAGATACAGCGCCGCCGTCAGCCCTGACGGCCCACCGCCCACGATCACCACATCGTAGAGATTCTCCATCACAGCTGGCCTACCAGATCCAGGCTGGGTTTCAGGGTCTGTGCTCCCGGTTTCCACTTGGCCGGGCATACCTGGTCGCCGTGTTCGTGGACAAATTGGCAAGCCTGCACCTTGCGCAGCAATTCCTCCGCATTGCGTCCCACATTGCCGGCGCTGATCTCATAGCCCACGATCTTCCCCTCCGGATCGATGATAAATGTGCCCCGTTCTGCCATGCCATCGGCATCGATCAACACATCAAAATCTTTGCAGATCCCATGGGTCGGATCTGCCAGCATGGGATAGTTGATTTTTTTGATCCGTTCAGAAGCATCATGCCAAGCCTTGTGAACAAAATGAGTATCCGTAGATACAGCATAGATCTGGCAGCCAATAGCCTGGAACTGGGGGTAATTTTCCGCCAGATCTTCCAGCTCCGTGGGGCAAACAAAGGTAAAGTCCGCCGGATAGAAGAAAAACACATTCCACTTCCCCATGAGGTCCCCTTTGGACACCGACTGAAATTGGTTTTCGTGATAGGCGTAGGCTTTAAAATCGGAAATTTCCTTGTTGATCAGTGACATTTCACATACCTCCATTTTTTCGTTCACCAAAGTATCCCCGTTCTTTTATAAATAATTCAGGCGTTTGTGGTTATACTGAAAATCAGTAAGGAGTGTAGAGGCAAATGCAACAATATAAACGTGGTTTTATTCCCTACCTGCTGGCCGCTTTGGCCATTGGCATCGTCGGCGGCTTTTCTACAGTATTGGGTCCGGCTTTTGTGGAAGATCTGGGGCTTTCCTATGATAATACCACCTGGACTGCTTTGGCGCAGGCCATGTCCACCGCCGCCTGTGCCCCAATTTTGGGAAAGTTGGGCGATGTTTTCGGTCGAAAGCGGACACTGATCCTGGGGTTGGTCGTTTTTACGCTGGGTAACCTGCTGACTGCCTTGGCCAATTCTCTGGTTTTCATGCTGCTGTCCCGATTTATTGTGGGCATCGGCACAGCAGCCATTGCCCCTGTGATCCTCAGCTATATCGTTACGGAGTTTCCCACCCAACGGGTAGCCAATGGTTTCTCTGCCTATATGCTGGTTTCCAGTGCCTCTGTGATCTTTGGCCCAACACTGGGAAGTATCATGATCGCTCGATGGGGCTGGCAGAGCATGATGTGGCTGTGTGTGGGGATCTGTATTGCCATTGTTTGTGCCTGTGCTGTCCAAAAAGAAAAGCAGACTGTCCTCCGAAAGGGACTTCTCCACTTTGACAGAGCAGGTGCATTTTGGGTGCTGATCTTTTTCAGTTTATTGCTGTGCATTCCCTCTTTCGGACAAAATTTCGGCTGGGATTCTCCGGCCTTTCTGACCGTTTTAATCTGCGGAGCGGTATCACTGGCAGCTCTGCTGCTGACCGAACGGCGAGCAAAAAGTCCCATCATCCCCCTTTCTTTTGTCCGTCGCAAAAGCTTTTTGCTTAGTGTGCTGGCACTGTTTTTGACCCAGGGGCTTATGCAGGCCAATATGACGTGTCTGATTATTTTTGTCAACTACACTCTTCCTCAGCAGGCCGCTTTTTCCGGCTATGCCATCTCCGTTTTGTATCTGGGAATGTCCCTGGGCGCTGCTTTTTTAGGCCCTCTGGCTGACAAATCCGAGCCAAAAAAAGTGCTCTGCGGCTCTTTTGCCATGACCGGGCTGGGCTGCGCCGTCATGTTCCTTTTTTCCACCCAAACACCGCTGCTGCTTTTCATGGCATCGCTGGGCATCCTGGGTCTGGGGTTGGGTGGCAACGGCACGATTTTTATGAAGATCGTCCTATCCGGCCTTTCCGCTCAGGAAGCAGGTGCCGGATCAGGTACCTACGGCTTGTTTCGGGATCTTTCCGCCCCTTTTGGCGTAGCCGTTTTGGTTCCCCTGTTCACCAATCACATCGCCGCCCTGCTCCACGAGGGTCTTCTGCCCACTCGGGCAGCTGTCCGATCGATCCATGTTCTGGCAGCCGTTGAAGTGTTCTGCGTTCTGGCCGGGCTGATCGTCATTTTATTTTTACCAAAGATCTATCATCGAGGTGCTGAACAATGAGATTGCAAAACAAAGTTGTCCTGATCACCGCCTCCACCCGAGGCATCGGCCTTGCCTGTGTCCGTGCCTGTGCCCGGGAAGGTGCCACCGTCTATATGGCCGCCCGAAACCCGGAACGAGCCAAAGAGATCGCCTTTTCTCTATCTGCAGAAGGCCAAAATGTCAAGTGCGTCTACAACGATGCCACCGACCCCCCCTCCTTTTCCACCATGGTGGAGCAGGTGGTCAACGATTGTGGAAAAATCGATGTATTGGTCAATAATTTCGGCACGTCTGACCCCAAAAAGGATCTGGATTTTTCTCACACAGATCCTTCCGTGTTCCTTGAAACGGTACAGACCAATCTTCGCAGTGTATTCCTTGCTTCACAGGCCGCTGTTCACCATATGAAAGGGACAGGCGGCAGCATTATCAACATTTCCTCTGTGGGTGGGATCGTCCCGGACGTTTCCCAAGTAGGCTACGGCACCAGCAAAGCCGCCATCAACTATCTGACCAAGCTGATCGCCGTTCAGGAAGCGAAAAACCACATCCGCTGTAATGCAATACTGCCCGGCATGACCGCCACAGAATCGGTGGAAAACAAACTCAGCCAACATTTTCAGAATCTGTTTCTGCGTCATATCCCTTTGGGGCGCATGGGTCTGCCTAAGGAGATCGCAGAAGCAGTGGTGCATTTTGCAGGCGACGAAAGTGCCTATACCACCGGTCAAATTTTGACCATTTCCGGTGGATTTGGTCTGGCAACCCCTGTGTATGCCGACTTGATCAATCATAACCGAAGATGACCATATCTACAACAAGTGTACCTGCTTCAGCAGTTACACTTGTTTGTTCTGTAAAGACCTACAGCATTTTTCACACTACCCTTGGAAAATGAAATATTTTTTCTGAAAAAGAAATTAAAATGGTACTAGCTTATCCAAAACAGATGTGCTATACTAGGCAGTGTAAATTGTAGATTTATGCCCTTTTGTGACCTTTCAATGCTTGGGGAAATGTGAAAGATACACAAGTGCATAGATCCCAGTATATCAATTTCA